>NZ_JAIUGW010000003.1:0-415776 GCF_020164795.1 Mesorhizobium sp. ES1-3 | reverse complement strand
TGCGGCTTCTCATCACAGCACTCCAAAGCCGCCCCAGATCCAGCGCAGCCTGACCCACTTCATTGTTCACGGACGACAAATTCTTATCGCGAGCTTGAGGCCGCCACCTCACGCAACATCACCTCAGCTTGCGCCAGTACGGTTTGCACTGCGTCCTGCTCCAGATCGGGCGGATATCCATACTTCTTGAGGATGCGCTTGACCAGAATGCGCATGCGGGCACGGGCACTGGCCTTGTGCTGCCAGTCAACGGTCGCCGAACCCCGCATCTGCTCGACCAGCTCGTGGGCGATGACGCGCAACTGTTCGCTGCCCATCGCCTCGACGGCGCTCTCGTTTTCGGCGAGCGCGTCATAGAAGGCGAGTTCCTCCGGCGATAGCCCATGCTCCTCGCCGCGAGCGGCTGAAGCCTTGATGTCCTTCGCTAGCGCGATCAACTCCTGGATCATCTCCACCGTCGAAATCGCGTTGGCGTGATAGCGGGCGACGGCCTCCTCCAGGCGTCGGGAAAAGGATTTTGTCTCGACCACGTTCGACCGCGACCGGCTCTTGATCTCGCCATTGAGAAGTTTTTTCAGAGCCTCCAGCGCGAGGTTCTTCTTCTCCATCTGCTGGATTTCCGCCAGGAACTCGTCCGACAGGATTGATAGGTCAGGGGACTGGATGCCCGCCGCCTTTAATATGTCCACTATCTCGGCGTTGGCCACGGCCTGATCGAGAAGCTGTCCAACCGCGAAATTCTTGGCCCGATCCGACATCTTGCCGCCGCCCGTCGTCTTGACCAGAGCGGCCCGCACCGCCTGGAAGAAGCCGACCTCGTCGCGGATAGCGCGGGCCTCATCGCTGGCGGAGGCGAGCGCGTATGCCTTGCCGAGTTCCAGCACCGCGTCCTGAAAGCGGCGATGCGATTTCTTCTTCTCGTCCGCGTTGCCGACCTTGGCGGCCTGCTGTTCCTGCCACTTCAATATCCAGTCGATGGCGTCGGCAAGGGCGACAAGCCGCTGCTGCGGCTGGCCGCTGACCCCAAGGCTGTAGTTATGTCCATGGAACATTCCACGCACGACCTCGAACTTCTCCACGAGGACCGCAACGGCTTCTTCCTCGTCGATCCCGGTCTTCTCCTGGTCGGACTTCGTATACTGGCCGAGCGCGTTCTTCAGGTTCTGGGCGATGCCGATATAGTCCACAATCAACCCGCCGGGCTTGTCCTTGAACACCCGGTTGACGCGGGCAATCGCCTGCATCAGGCCGTGGCCACGCATCGGCTTGTCGATGTACATGGTGTGCATGCAGGGCGCGTCGAAGCCGGTCAGCCACATGTCGCGCACGATCACCAGCTTGAGCGGATCGTCAGGGTCGCGCGCCCGCTTGGCAAGATCGTCGCGCCGTCTCTTGTTGCCGATATGCGGTTGCCATTGGAGCGGATCGGACGCCGAGCCGGTCATAACGATCTTGACCGCCCCCTTGTCGTCATCGTCCGAGTGCCATCCGGGCCGCAGCTTGATAATCTGGTCGTAGAGGTCAACGCAGATGCGCCGGCTCATGCAGACCGCCATCGCCTTGCCGTTCATGCCGGCGATGCGGGCCTCAAGATGTTCGACCAGATCGGCGGCGATCTGCGCCAGGCGCTTTTCCGAGCCAACCAGCCGCTCGACCGTCGTCCACTTCGCCTTCTGCTTTTCCTGTTCCGACAACTCGTCGTCTTCGAGGATCGCCTCGATCTCAGCGTCGATGCGTGGCTTCTCGTCCTCGTCCAGTTCGATCCGCGCCAGACGGCTCTCGTAAAAGATCGGAACCGTCGCCCCATCCTCGACGGCGCGGCTGATGTCGTAAACGTCGATGTACTCGCCGAAGATCGCGGGCGTGTTCACGTCGTCCGCCTCGATCGGCGTGCCGGTGAACCCGATGAACGAGGCATTCGGCAAGGCCTGCCGGATATAGTGCGCATAGCCGTAGCGGCGCTTGCCGGTCGCCTTGTCGAGCTTGGCGTCGAAACCGTATTGGCTGCGATGCGCCTCATCGGCGATGACGATAACGTTGCGCCTGTTGGTCAGCATCGGGAAGCTTTCCTCCCCGGCCTCGGGCGAAAACTTCTGCACCGTCGTGAAGATCACGCCGCCCGAAGCCCGATTGAGCAGGTGGCGAAGCTCATCGCGGCTGTCGGCCTGTTCCGGCTTCTGGCGGATCAGGTCGCGGCAAAGGTTGAATGTCGAGAATAGCTGGTCGTCTAGGTCATTGCGGTCGGTGAGAACGACCAGCGTCGGGTTTTCCAGTTCCCGCGACCGCACGACGAGCCCGCCGAAGAAGGCCATCAGCAGGCTCTTGCCTGACCCTTGTGTATGCCAGATCACGCCGATCTTGCGGTCGCCATCGGGGCGCGCCGCCTCTATCGCGCTAGCGAGTGCCTTCCTCGCGCCATGGAACTGATGATAGCCGGCGATGATCTTAAACGGCCCTTCGCCCCGGTCCCCGAACACGATGAAGTCTCGCAGCAGGGAAAAGAAATGCCGGCGGTCGAAGATGCCGCGCAGCAGCGTTGCCATCTCGCGGGGACCATGCGGCGTGAAATCGCCATCAGCGCCCGTCACCGTGCGCCAGGGCATAAAGCGCTCCTCGTCGGCAGTCAGGGACCCGATGCGCGCCAGCACGCCGTCGGAGGCGATCAGGACTGCGTTCGCCCGGAACAGCGAGGGCACCTGAGCCTTGTAGGTCTGAAGCTGGTTGAAGGCAGCTCCGATGTCCGCTGTCTCGTCTCCTGCATTCTTCAACTCGATGATCGCAAGAGGCAGGCCGTTCACGAACACGACCACGTCCGGACGCCGCTTGTGGCGGCCCTCGACCACCGTGAATTGGTTGGTCACCAGCCAGTCGTTGCTTTCGACATTGTCGAAGTCGATCAGCCAGACCTTGTCGCCCTTGATCTCGCCGTCGGCTACGACGAACTCGACATCGACGCCTTCCGTGAGCAGCCGATGGATGCGCCGGTTTTCCTCGACCAGCGACGGCGTTACGGTCACAAAAAGCTGCTTGATCGCCGATGTCCGCGCCTCCGCCGGGATGATGGGGTTCAGGCGCTCGACCGCACCGGTCAGCCGCGATGCCAGGATGGTGTCGGAATAGGCCTCACGCTCCGGCGCAGAGCCGTCCGGCGCGATCTGAGCCGCTGGGGCGTAGATGTAGCCAAGGTCTTCGAAAATGCCGATAGCCGCATGTTCAACGATGTCCTCGCGGAAACCGGATCGCGAGTAGTCCATCTCGATCCGCTCGTAGACGATATCGCGGTCGATCATCAGGCTTCCGACGCCTCCGGATCAAACTGATCCGCATCGAGTGCGCGTACGCGCTCGGCGAAAACTGAATGAAATCGCTCCAACGAGCGGACCATCCAGTCCAGATATTCAGGCCATCTGGCTTCATCGAAGGGGTCGATCCCGCTCCAATGGTGCACAATCCTGCTAGCTGTTCTTTCAGGGAGCTTTTGCCATTCAAGATCGAGCCCGATCTCGGTCTCGATTTGCGCCCTCTCTAAAATCAGTTGCCCAAAGAAAGCCTTTGCGTCCTCATCGTCGATGTATAATTCAACCCCAAAGCGATCCCTTTGAGTGTCTAGTTTTGCTGACAGTTTAAAGCCCGCTCTTCCGATGCTGAAATCATACCAGTGTTGGGGGAATGGCTTGCGAGGACGTAGGCGAGGATGATTTCTAAGCCGCTCTTGCAATTGGGTCCAAAATCGAAGCTGAAGCGACTTCGTGTCGGTAAGTGCTTCCGTTTCAATCCGGCGAGCCGCCTGGCCGACTGAGCGGGACCACTCATTGGGTTTCGAGACGATGTTGAATTTCGGTGCCGGCGGGCTGTCGCCGATACGCCAAAGCTCGACCTCCAGACCAAAGAACTTGAACTTCTCTTCGGTGATCTCGTTCAGCCAGTCGAGCGCCGCTCGGTGCTCTTCGGTAAACTGCGTGGCAATCCATACGATGGTCACAGTTTGGAGCCCAGATGCATAGGTCAGCAACTGTCCCAGATGCCCATGATCGGTGCGCTCAAGCTGGTTCTCAATCAAAACCCAGGAACCATCGAGTGCATCTTTGCACAGAATGTCGGCGCGAAATGGCCCCACATTCTTCTCCTGTGCCTCGATCTCCAATTCCATGTTGAGCGTTTCGCCGAGAATGGCGAGGTTGTCTGGTCGTGCGAGCCATGGAGTGAAATGTTGCGCCTCTGTCAGCCAAATGCCTCGCACGTTGACTTTTTCCAGGCGACCAAGAGGGGAGACATTCATTGCGCGGCCTCCAGTTCTGCCGCAGCGTCGCGCAGCCGAGTTTCGCCCGACATCAGCTTAGGCAGAAGGAGGTCGCGGGTCGCGGCGAGGGTGCGGTTTTGTCGACCGTTAGCTGAGATCAAGCTGAACCAGGGAACGACAAACTGACCAAACGCTTCCAGTACCTCGTCACTTGCTCGTGCGACCACAAAAGAAGACACGCTGTCCGCCTGCGCCCGTTGCCTGCCAGATGTACCGGTCATGCTGCGGATGGCCCGGTCACGAAACTCGTCCTGGCGAGCAATCAAGTAGGAGTATGGCGGCGGCACGGGTGCCTTAGCTCGCAAGACGATGAACTCGGTTGATCCCCACCCTATAGATGATTGATCGGGCAGGAAATCAACGAAGGCTGCCTTTCCGTTTTCGAGACATGGGGTAATGCGGGCGATGAGCGCGTCACCATTGCGGAAACGCATTCCCGAGCCGAACTCTCGATCTATGGGCAGTTCGGCTATGCTGCCGCGCGTGGGCAGCGAACTCATGTCGGAATAAGGAGCGACTGTGCCGCGCCTCAACGGTTCGCTGGGGTTGAATTCGACAAGATGTGAGACTGCTACGGCCTCCCATCCTTTTGGCAACCCATCATCCGCTAAGTTCGCGGGAAACTGATCGGCCAGTTGCCGTGCGCAGTCGGGATCGGTGACAAGTCCGCCCATGGTCTCGACGGGGTCGGTCGCGCCGTCGATCTTGCGGCGGGTCGGGCCGAAATCGATGAACCAGTCGCGGAAGATCGCCTGCGCCATTTCCTCCAGTGTTTCGTTCATCCGCCGATTAAGTTCGATCTTGTCGTCGAGCGAGCCGAGTAGCTCAGCTATGGCCCGCTGCTCTTTAATGGGCGGAACCTCCATATCCCGAACATATACAGCTGCCCGTGTCGTCGATGGGATGGGCGATCCATCATCAATCTCACCAAGTCGATGATAGATTACCGCATAGTATAGCCAGCGCATGTCCATCTTGCCTTTCGGCTGGACGTAATAGGCCGTGTCGATGACGAAGAAAGGTTCGGGTGAGTACCGCACGCCACGATACGCTCCCTTACGGCCTAGAATGACGCCGGGGCCGGGCGCAAGTGCTTCAGTGTGCCAACCTACGGGGCCATTCGAACCAAAAACCCGGTAAGGAGCCTTTGCATTTTGATAGCCACGGATGGCCTTGCCATACTGGAGTGTGACCTCGTCGCCCCATTTACTCTTGCGCCAGTGATCAGGCATTGGACGAAACCTCGTCGAACAACCGCTCGATCCTCTCCTCCAGACCCCGCCCTTCCGCGAACTGCTCCTGTAGTCGCCCCCGCAACCCTCCGAACTTCTCGGCGAACGCAACCCCGTCGTCCTCGACGTCTGCCGCACCGACGTAGCGGCCCGGCGTCAGCACGTGGGCGTGCTCGCGCACCTCGGCGAGCGTGGCCGATTTGCAGAAGCCGGGCTCATCGGCAAAGTCCGTGCCGCGATCCTTGTCCCGCCAGCGGTGATAGGCCCCGGTGATTTTTTGGATGTCTTCGGCGCTGAACTCTTTACGCACGCGGTCCACCATGAAACCGAGCTTGCGGGCGTCGATCAACAGGATTTCGCCGCGCCGGTCACGGTGGCCGTTGGCGCTCTTGTCGCGCGCCAGTATCCACAGGCAGGCCGGGATTTGCGTCGAGAAAAACAACTGCCCCGGCAACGCCACCATGCAATCGACTACGTCCGCCTCGATCATCGCCTTGCGGATGTCGCCTTCGCCCGATTGTTGCGAGGACATGGAACCGTTCGCCAGCACCACGCCGGCCGTGCCGCGCGGGGCAAGGTGATGCAGGATGTGCTGGAGCCAGCCGAAATTGGCATTGCCCCTCGGCGGCGTGCCGTATTTCCAGCGCTGATCGTCGGCCAGCCGCTCGCCGCCCCAATCCGAAACGTTGAACGGCGGATTGGCGAGGATGAAGTCGGCCTTCAGGTCCGGCAACTCGTCGCGGTGGAAGCTGCCCTCGTTGTTCCAGCGAATGTCGGCGTCGATGCCCTGCACGGCGAGGTTCATCTTCGCCAGCCGCCATGTCGTGTGGTTGATCTCCTGACCGTAAATGGCGATGGCGTCGCGTCGCCCGCCGTGCTCCTCGATGAATTTCTCCGACTGTACGAACATGCCGCCGGAGCCGCAGCACGGATCGTAGACGCGGCCCTTGTAGGGTTCGAGCAACTCGACCAGCGTGCGCACCACCGAACGCGGCGTGAAGAACTCGCCGCCGCGCTTGCCCTCGGAGCCGGCGAACCCCGACAGGAAATACTCGTAGACCCGGCCAAGCAGGTCTTTCGCCTTGTCGGTGCCATCGTGCATGCCGATGTTGGAAAACAGGTCGATCAGCTCGCCCAGCATCGTCTTGTTCAGTGTCGGACGCGCGTAGTTCTTCGGCAGGACGCCTTTCAGCCCTTCGTTAGACGGTGCCTTCTCGATGGCCTCCATCGCCTCGTCGATCAGCTTTCCGATCTCGGGACGCTTGGCGTTCGCTTGCAGGAAGGGCCAGCGCGCCTCCTTCGGCACCCAGAACACGTTCTCGGCCAGATACTCTTCCGGGTCTTCCGCGTCGGCATGCTGCTCCGCCGCGAGCTTAGCGTGCAGCCCCTCGAAGGCGTCGGAAATGTACTTGAGAAATATCAGTCCAAGCGCGACGTGCTTGTATTCCGATGGCTCCAGGTTGCCCCTGAGTTTGTCGGCCGCCTTGAATAGATCGGCCGTAAAGTCGAGATCGGATTTGTTTCCGTTTCCTGCCGCCACTGCGCTTCCCCCAAATCAGTGCCGGAAGGTAGGCCGCAGTTCGGGGCGCTGTAAAGCCAGACAGAATGTGCCAGAAGTCGACGCCTGCCAGCCAAGCGGTTAGTAGGCTCCCCAATCAATCGACCGGGCCAACTCAGGATCACGCTTCCACAGGGCCTTGAATTTCTGCTCCAGCTCGCGTTCGGCGGCGATGCGCGCGTCGACCTCCTCTTGCGTCGCGTCAAACGGCCAACTGGAGCCGCCGCAGTCGCCGGCACCGGTCAAATAGAGCCGCCGGACCGCCACCTCAGCTCCCTTCGGCTTCCCGCGCCAAAATTCGCTCGCCCGGATAGTCCGCTCCATCTCTCGCAAATAGTGCATCTGATTTTCGTCGCGCGTTTTCATGGCCGGCATGAAGGGCACGCCAAGCGTCGGCACGCAAGATCATGCAGACGTGGCACTGGAGCCGCGTTTTCGACAGTTTCAGGTAGGGTTTCAGGTAGGAAGCAATTTTCGGGAAACGCTAAGTGCTTGTTCTTTCTGGTCGGAGTGGCAGGATTTGAACCTGCGACCCCCTCGTCCCGAACGAGGTGCGCTACCAGGCTGCGCTACACTCCGTGACCAGACGCGGGCTTATAGCTGCCACACTTCGTTCCTGCAAGCGGCATTGGCAGCACTTCTGTCGCATTTCGTGCGCTTTCGTCGGGCAGTGCCGTAAAGCCCGGATTTCCATCTGGGATAAACGCGGCTTAAAGCCTTGTGTGCTAAGCCGCTGCGTCGATAGATTGTGTTTCTGCAGCCTGGAGCTCTGCTGTCTTGCCCCCAAAAATCGTTGGTGAAGCATGGCCCAACAGCTTCGAATTCGAAACCGCGGCGCTGATCAAGGCATCCGGTTTTCGGGAATACGATGCGCGCTGGTGGTTCGGCCATCCCGGTTCGACGGTGCCGCCCGAACTTAACCTGATCGGCGTTCAGGCGCTGGGTATGGGGCTGGGCACGATGATCCGCCGTCTCGGCGTTGGACCCGACATCGTCACCGGACATGATTTCCGTTCCTATTCGCTTGGCATCAAGCTGGCATTGGTTTCCGGACTGATGGCGGCCGGCGCACGGGTGAAGGATATCGGCCTGGCGCTGTCGCCGATGGCCTATTTCGCGCAGTTCGCACTGGAGACGCAGTCGGTGGCGATGGTCACTGCCTCGCACAACGAAAATGGCTGGACCGGCGTCAAGATGGGTGCGGCGCGGCCGCTGACCTTCGGGCCCGAGGAGATGAGCGCGCTGAAGGCGATCGTGCTGGCCGGCGATTTCGACCTTACAGGCGGCGGCTCTTATGATTTCGTTTCCAACTTTCGAGAGACATATCTCGACGATCTGACCCGAGACAAGCGCATCACGCGCAAGCTCAAAGTGGTTGCCGCTTGCGGCAATGGCACTGCCGGCGCCTTTGCACCTGACGCGCTGGAACGGATCGGCTGCGAAGTGATCCCGCTCGATGTCGAGCTTGATCATACGTTTCCAAACTACAATCCCAATCCGGAAGACATGCAGATGCTGCATGCCATCAGGGACAAGGTGCTGGAGACAGGGGCCGATGTCGGGCTGGGTTTCGATGGCGACGGCGACCGCTGCGGCGTCGTCGACAATGAAGGCAACGAGATCTTCGCCGACAAGGTCGGCGTCATGCTCGCGCGGGATATTTCCAGCCAATATCCGGGTTCGACCTTTGTCGTCGACGTCAAGTCGACCGGACTGTTCAACACCGACGCGGTGCTGCGCGCCAATGGCGCGGCTACCGACTACTGGAAGACCGGCCATTCCTACATCAAGCGCCGCGTTGCCGAACTCGGCGCGGTCGCCGGCTTCGAAAAGTCAGGTCATTTCTTCTTCAACCCTCCGATCGGGCGCGGTTATGACGACGGGTTGGTCACGGCAATCACCATCTGCCAGATGCTGGACCGCAACCCGGCCAGTTCGATGGCCGATCTCTACCGTGCGCTGCCGCTGACCTTCGGCACGCCCACCATGTCTCCGCACTGCGCGGACGAGGTGAAGTACGGCGTCGTCGAACGGGTGGTTTCCGATTTTCAGGCGATGCAGCGGGACGGTGGCAGTTTCGCTGGCCAGAAGATCGTCGACCTCGTCACCGTCAATGGCGTGCGCGTCGTTGCCGAGGACGGCACCTGGGGTCTGGTGCGCGCCTCGTCGAACAAGCCGGAACTGGTCGTGGTCGTCGAAAGCCCGGTCTCGTCCGAGCGTCGCCGGCAGATGTTCGATGCCGTCGACGCCGTGCTGCGCCGCAGTCCGGAAGTCGGCGCCTATAACCAGACTTTCTAGTTCAGCGTTCTGGCTAGTTCAGCGTTCTGGCGCTTTGGTCGTCAGAACGCTCCAGTCGAACGCGCGCGCCCAGTCGGCAAAGCCGTGCCAGCGCACCTCCGGAAATTCCCTGTGCAAGCTGGCGATGTCGACGTCGTAGCCGACGCGGTCGAACCATTCGAACATCAGCGCAGCGTCCTCGCTTTGCTGACGAGCAACCGCGATCGGTATTTCCTGATAGCGGATCGGATGGCCGATGGCGCCGGACAGGATTGCGGCCTGTTCTTCGCCCGACAATTCGTCGCCGGCGAAATCGAAGCGCTTGCCGAACACCCGTTCCCGCCGCTCGGCGAGGGCGGCTACGAAAGCGCCGATATCCGCCAGGGCGACCAGTTGAAGCACCCGCTTGGGCGGCATCGCGAAGGCATGGATGCCTTGGTTGAGCGCACCGATCGACCACGGCGCAACGGCATTCTCCATGAAGGCCACCGGCGCGCTGATCGAATAGGGAACGCCGAGCTGCTCGATATACCGCTCGACCAGATATTTGCTTTCGAAATGCGGGATGCCTGTCTTCTTGTCGGCGTCGGCAACGGAGGAATAGATCAGATGTCCGACGCCGGCGGTCTTCGCAGCATCGGCGGCAAGGATCCCCAGACGGGTCTCCTCCTCGAGGCCGGCTTCATAGCTGTTGCCCATCAGGAACATGGTGTCGACGCCTTTTGCGGCGCTCACGACCGAGCCCGCGTCAGCGAGATCGCCGGCCACCATCTCGGCGCCGGCCGACGCCAGTTGCCGCGCGCCTTCGCTGTCCGGCCTGCGCGTAAGTCCCTTGACGTGATGGCCCCTGGCCAACAGGGCACGCGCAACCGCGCCACCTTGCTGGCCCGTGGCGCCGGTCACAAGAACGCTTCGTTTGCTGGTCATTTCGTCTGCTCCTTCTTCTCTGTCTGGCTTGTTTGTCCGGAGCAAAATTGGGCCCTGTCCGTTTGATGCATAATTGCCTATAATTGGAAAACGTTGTTCCACTTGTGAGCACAATGGTTGATCTCAATGATGTCGTCGTGTTTGCTCGCGTCGTCGAAGCCGGCAGCTTCACCGCCGCAGCACGCCTGCTCGCCATGCCGAAGACGACGGTCAGCCGCCGTGTCGCCGCGCTGGAACGCGAGGTCGGCGTGCGCCTGCTGCAGCGCACGACACGCAGCCTCAACCTGACGGATGCCGGGCGGTCCTATTATGAGCAGAGCAGCCAAGGGTTGCGGGCGATAGAGGAGGCGAATCTGCGTCTCGCGGAGGCGAGGGCAGAACCGTCGGGCACCATCCGCGTTTCGGCCCCAGTAGGTTTTGGCAGCTACTTCCTCATCCGCGCCGTGGTCGACTTTCTGGAGTTGTATCCAAAGACCAATGTCGAGCTTCGCCTCACCGACGACAAGCTCAACCTGGTCGAGGACGGCATCGACCTTGCCTTCCGCACCGGCACCCTCCAGGATTCGACGCTGATCGCCCGCAAGCTCGGCGCCACGCGCAGGCTGCTCTGCGCCAGCCCCGACTATCTCACACGATACGGAATGCCGGAAAGTCCGGCGGATCTAGCGCGCCATCGATGCGTCATCGCGGGTCCATCGGCGTCAGTTGCCCACTGGGTGCTGGATGGACCACAAGGCCAGGAGACGGCCGTGGTTGCGGGGCGCTTCGCCGCCAATGAAATGCAGGCGGTGGTTGCGGCCGCGCTCGCGGGCTTCGGCATCGCACAATTGCCCCAGGCGATGGCCGAAGGGTTGATCGATCAGGGGCGCTTGCAGCGCGTTCTCGGGGATTACATGACACCGGCTGGCGGACTGCATGTCCTCTATCCGAGCAGCCGCCACCTTTCCCCCTTGGTCAAGGCCTTTATCGAACTGGCGGCCGAGCGGATTTCCAATCGGGCAAATACCGCTTAAAGGGCATCTGTGCTACCCAGTCGACCTCCAATTCCCGAGCGCGAGAGCTGAATGACCGAGCGGATCGTCAGTTTTGTCATGAGCGGCGGCGTCGGCTCTCGGCTATGGCCGCTGTCGCGTGAGGACAATCCCAAGCAGTTCCACGATCTGTCGGGCGATGGCTCCATGCTGGCCAAGACCTTGCGCCGCCTGACGGCGAGAGCGGCTGGCGAGACGCCGATCTTCCTGATCGCTTCGGAGCGTCACGCCGATCGTGTCCATGCCGACTTGGCCGGTCTCGATCTTGCCGGTGGCGGTCCCCTGTTCGAGCCGGCGGGACGCAACACCGCCGCCGCCGTCGCGCTGGCGACCTTGCGCACTTTGTCGGAATTCGGCGACAGCCTGGTGCTGGTGGTGCCCTCGGACCATGAAATAGCGACGGCAGGGCAATTCTGGCAAAGTATCGAAGCGGGATCTGAGGCGGCGCGCGCCGGCCGCCTGGTGGTGTTCGGCATCAAGCCGACCCAGCCGGAAACCGGTTATGGCTATATCGAGGTATCGGCCGAGAAGGGCGGTGTGTTCGACGTTTCGCGTTTCGTCGAGAAGCCCGACCTTGCGACGGCCAATGACTATCTCAAGGCGGGAAATTTTTACTGGAACACCGGCATCTTCCTGTTTCGGGCAGGTGCCATGCGCGACGCCTTCGAGGCCTTCCAGCCCGATATCTGGCACGCCAGCGAAGCGGCCTACAAGGCGGCGACATCGGACCTGTCCGGCCTCTATATGCCGCTGGAGCTCTACGCGGCCATCCCGTCGAACTCGATCGACTATGCCATCATGGAGCGGGCAAAAGACATTGCCATGGTGCCGGCCGGCTTTCGCTGGAACGATCTCGGCTCCTGGCAATCGCTCCTCGATGTCGGTCCCGCCGACGGCCAGGGCAATGTCATCGTCGGTGATGTCGTCGCCATCGATTGCGAGAATTCCTATATCCGCAGCGACGGCCGCCTGCTGTCGGCGATCGGCATGAAGGACGTTGCCATCGTCTCGACCTCGGATGCCACTTTCGTCGCCCCGGTCAGTCACAGCCAGCACGTCAAGAAGATCGTCGAACAACTCGAAAAATCGGGACGGCTGGAAACCAGATTCACGCCGGCGCATGACCGCGTCATCGAAAGCGGCGCCTGGCGGCGGCGCGTGCATCACTGGCTGTTTCAGGAGACCTTGCCTCTATGGTCGACATCAGGCGTAGACGAGCGCCACGGCGGCTTCCATGAGGCGCTTGGCTTCGACGGCTCCCCGCTGTTGAAGCCGAAGCGCATGCGTACCCAGGCCAGGCAGGTTTATGCTTTCGCGGTGGCCAAGGGCCACGGCTGGACCGGCCCGGCCGACCGGCTGATCGCGCATGGCATCGACTTCATGGCGGGGCAGGGCCGCACCGAACGGGGCGGTTGGGTGCGCACACTGAATGTCGATGGCTCCGTCGCCGACCCGGTCGAGGACGCCTACGATCATGCCTGCATCCTGCTGGCATTGGCGCATGCGCATATGTCGGGCAATGCCGATGCCTTGCGGCTCGGCGAAGAAACCTTCGCCTTCCTCGATGCGCATCTGGAGGACAGCCGCATGACCGGCTTCCTCGAGACATCGAGCGGGGCTGGCGAGCGGCGCTCCAACCCGCACATGCATCTGCTCGAAGCTTTCCTGGCCTGGTACCAGGCGACCGGCGAGCGCGCGCATCTGCGCCGTGCGGCGCGCATCATCGACCTCTTCCGCAGCCATTTCTTCGACCCTGAGAGCTGGACGCTCGGCGAGTATTTCGATGCCGAATGGAAACCGGTCTTGGGAGAGAAGGGGACCTGGACCGAACCTGGCCACCACTTCGAATGGGCATCGCTGCTGGTCGATTTCGCCGACCGCAGCGGCCAGGCCGAACTGAGTGTCTTTGCCCGAAAACTCTATGCCTCGGCGATCGCCAACGGCCTCAACCGTGCCACCGGCCTTGCCTATGGGGCAGTCTCGCGGCAGGGCCTGCCGCTCGACCTGATATCGCGCAGCTGGCCGCAGGCCGAGGCGCTCAAGGCGGCGATCGCACTGGATGGCTCGGGCGGCCCTGATCTGAAGCCGGAGATCGAGGCGCGCGTCGGCCGGCTGTTCCGCTGGCACATCGACCCGGCGCCGCTCGGTCTGTGGATCGACCGCATCGACGAGCGCGGCCGCTCGCTGGCATCGGACGTGCCGGCGAGCATTTTCTATCACCTGGTCTGTGCGCTGACCCAGTATCTGGATGGCACGACGGAGAAGTAGGCGGGATCAGTACGGACTGGCGACGTCCCCGGTCTCGACATAGATCGACTTCAGCTGCGAATAGAGCGCCAGTGCCGCCAGGGAGTTCTCGCGGCCGATGCCGGATTGCTTGACGCCGCCGAAGGGGATTTCCACCGGCGTCAGATTGTAGGCGTTGATCCAGCAGGTCCCAGCCTGCAACTCGGCGATGACCCGGTGGGCGCGCGGCAGGTTGCGTGTGAAAACGCCCGCGGCAAGGCCGAACTCGGTGTCGTTGGCGCGCTCGATCACCTCGTCCTCGCCATCGAATTTAAGCACGCTCATGACCGGGCCGAAAATCTCCTCGCGGGCGATCCGCATCGTGTCGGTGACGCCGGTGAACACCGTCGGCTCGACGAAGAAGCCGCCCTGGAAGCCCTGCAGGGACGGCACATTGCCGCCAAAGGCCAGCGTCGCCCCATCCTGCTTGCCGACCGCGATATAGCCAACCACCTTCTCGTGCTGTGACTTGGAGACCAATGGCCCCATCTGCGTTTCCGGATCGAGCGGATCGCCAATGCGGATTTTCTTGGTCCGTTCGACCAGCCGCTCGACAAAGCGGTCGTGAATCCCGCTCTGGACGAAGACGCGCGTGCCGTTGGAACAGATCTGGCCGGCCGAATAGAAGTTGCCGAGCATGGCGCCGCCAATGGCATTTTCGAGATCGGCATCGTCGAAGACGATCAGCGGCGACTTGCCGCCGAGTTCCATCGTCGCGTGCTTCATCTTGGACCCCGCCAGCGACAGCACCTTGCGCCCGGTCGGCACCGAGCCGGTCACCGAGACCTTGGCGACGACATCATGGCCGACAAGCCCGGCGCCGACATCGCCATAGCCTTGCACGACGTTGAACAGTCCGTCGGGCAGGCCGGCTTCCGAGTAGATCTCGGCCAGCGCCAGCGCCGAAAGCGGCGTGTTCTCCGATGGCTTGAAGACCATGGCGTTGCCCATGGCGAGCGCCGGCGCCGATTTCCAGCCGGCGATCTGGATCGGATAATTCCACGCGCCGATGCCGACGCAGACGCCAAGCGCCTCGCGGCGCGTGTAGGCGAAGGGCCCGCCGAGGTCGACAGCTTCGCCGTTGAAGACGGCGACCGCGCCGGCGAAATATTCGAGGCAATCGGCTGCCGAAGGGGCGTCCGCCACCAGCGTCTCCTGGATCGCCTTGCCGGTGTCGAGCGTCTCGATGCGGGCAAGATCGGCGTTGCGGGCGCGCAAGATGTCTGCGGCACGGCGTAGGACGCGGCCGCGCTCGACCGGTTTAAGCCGCGCCCAGGCCGGCTGTGCGGCGCGTGCGGCCTCGATGGCGAGTTCCAGCACGTTCGGCGTCGCCGAACGCAACATGGCGATGGTCTCGCCCGTGGCGGGATAGATGACCGGTAGCGGCGCGCCGCCTTCGTCCTCGATATAGCGTCCGTTGACATAGTGCGAAGCCGTGGGCTGGGCGCGCATGGGAAATCTCCAAATCATTTCGCCCCCACGCGTCGGCTGTCGGGCGGGCGGCTGTCGGGCGGCTCACTCTATCGGCGGATCATGGCCTATCTGTCAGACGCCTGCCAGCGCGGATTGATCCACGGTTCCTGGTTGGACGGCGCGAGCGGCGTGCGGCCAAGGATGTGATCGGACGCCTTCTCGCCGGTCATGATCGACGGCGCGTTGAGGTTGCCGTTGGTCACGCGCGGGAAGATCGAGGAGTCGGCGACCCGCAATCCGTCGACCCCGATGACCCGGCATTCCGGATCGACCACGCTCGATTGATCATCGGCGCGGCCCATTCGGCAGGTGCCGCAGGGGTGGTAGGCGCTTTCGGCATGGTCGCGAATGAACACATCGAGATCGTCGTCCGACTGGACATGGCTGCCCGGCGAGAGTTCCTGTCCGCGATAGGCATCGAAGGCCGACTGGCCGAAGATTTCGCGGGTCAGGTGGATGCAGTGGCGGAACTCCGCCCAGTCGTCCGGATGCGACATGTAGTTGAAGCGGATGACCGGCTTCGCTTTCGGATCGGGCGAGCGCAGCGTCACCGAGCCGCGCGACTTCGAGCGCATCGGCCCGACATGCGCCTGGAAGCCGTGCGACTTCGCCGCCGCCTTGCCGTCGTAGCGAACCGCCGCCGGGATGAAGTGGTACTGAATGTCGGGATAGTCGACGCCTGCCTGCGAGCGCACGAAGGCGGCGGCCTCGAAATGATTGGTGGCGCCAAGGCCCGATTTGAAGAACAGCCATTGCGCCCCGATCATCGCCTTGGAGAACGGGTTCAGCACTGAATTCAGCGTGATCGGTTTGGTCGCTTCCTGCTGGATGTAGAGCTCCAGATGATCCTGCAGGTTGCCGCCGACGCCGGGCCGGTCGGCCACGACGGCGATGCCGTTTTCGCGCAAATGCCCGCCCGGCCCGATACCGGACAGCATCAGGATCTTTGGCGAATTGATCGACGATGCCGCGACGATCACTTCACGTCGCGCCTTAACGACCTGAATCTGTTTGTGAGCTTCGATCTCGACGCCGATGGCGCGTTGATTCTCGATGATCACCCGGCGCGCAAAGCCTTTGACGAGACTCACGTTTTTGCGCCTGAGCGCCGGCTTCAGATAGGCTGATGCCGCCGACCAGCGGCGGCCACCCAGAATGGTCTGCTCCATCGGGCCGAAGCCTTCCTGCTTGGCGCCATTGTAGTCGTCGGTCAGTTCAAACCCTGCCTGGCGGCCCGCTTCGACGAAGGCGCCATAGAGCGGATTGCGGCGCGAGCCTCGCTGCACATGCAGCGGGCCGCCGTGCCCGCGCCAGCCATCCTCGCCGCCGTTCGAATCCTCCATGCGCTTGAAGTAGGGCACCACGTCGGCGAAGGCCCAGCCGGCGGCGCCCTGTTCTGCCCAATGGTCGAAGTCGCGGGCGTGGCCGCGCACATAGACCATGCCGTTGATCGAGGATGAGCCGCCGATCACCTTGCCGCGCGGCGTCGCCAGCACGCGGCCGCCCAGATGCGGCTCCGGCTCGCTGGCGAAGCCCCAGTCGTAGAGGCTCATGTTGAGCGGGATCGACAGTGCCGACGGCATCTGGATCAGAGGTCCGAGATCGGTGCCGCCGAATTCGATGACGATGACCGAATGCTTGCCGTCTTCAGACAGGCGATAGGCCATGGCCGAGCCGGCGGAGCCGGAGCCGATGATGACGAAATCCGCTTCAAGCATGGTTCAAATGCGCCCATCGTTCATATGCGTGATGAAATCGGCGAGCGAAACGTTGCCGCCGGTTGCAACCACAAGGACGGTCTTGCCCTTCACATCGACCTTGCCGCCGAGCAGTGCCGCGAGTGATGCCGCGCCAGACGGCTCAAGCACCAGCTTCATCCTCTCGAAGGCGATCCGCATGGCGCCGCGCACCGACTGGTCGTCGACAGTGATGCCGCGAACGCCCGCGGTCTTGACCGCCGCGAACGGCGCGTCGCCCGGCCGTCGTGACATCAGCCCGTCGCAGATCGATTTCGGGCCGATCGGCATGGTCTCGATGCTGCCATGCGCCAGCGAGGAACCCATGCCGTTGAAGCCTTCGGGCTCGACGCCGATGATCTCGGTCGCCGGCGACAGATAATGGAAGGCGAGCGAAACGCCGCCGATCAGCCCACCGCCGCCGACCGCGCAAAACAAAAGATCAGCGCTGGCGTCCTTGGCGGACAATTGATCGAGCGCTTCGAGGCCGGCGCCCGCCTGGCCGGCGACGATCTCCGGATCGTCGAAAGGATGCAGCAGGGCCAGGCCTTCGGTCTCCGCGATCCCGCGCGCCTTGGCGGCGGCGACTTCCTCGCGGGCCCGATCGCCGTGATCGGTCAGCACGACGCGCGCGCCGTAGCCTGCGGTGGCGTCACGCTTGGCGGCCGGCGCATCGATTGGCATGACGATGGTCACCGGAATGCCGAGCGCCTGGCCGGCCGCGGCCAGCCCTTGCGCGAAATTGCCGGAGGAATAGGCGACGACGCCCTTCTTCGCCTCGTCGGGCGAAAGCCGCTTCAGCCGCCAATAGGCGCCGCGAACCTTGAACGATCCGGCCCATTGCAGCGATTCCGGCTTGATGAAGACGCGGGCCGCACCGGTTTCCTTGGCGAGCGCCGCCGATTCCAGCAATGGCGTGACCTGCGTCGCCTGGGAGGTGACGGCATAGGCCTTTCTGAGATGATCGAGGGAAGGGACGAGAAGGTCTGCCATCATTCGCCTCGCGGATACCTTTTGCTCTCTTCGAGATTGTCGAGGTTCATGTGATTGCGCATGTAGCGCTCGGACGCCTTCTGCAGCGGCTGGAAATCCCAGGGATAATAGGCGCCGTTGCGCAGCGCCGGATAGACGACCCAGCGGCGTGCCTGGCTCTCGCGCACGGCGGCGTCGAAGCCGGCCATGTCCCAACGCGACCGCACCTTTTCCATGAATGCCGCCACCAGGCTCGCATTGGCAGGGTCGTCGGCGAGATCGTCCCGCTCGAGCGGATCGGCCTCGAGATCGAACAATTGCGGCGGATCGAGTTCGCAATGGACGAATTTGTATCTGCCATCACGGATTGCCACCAAGGGTGCATAGGAGCCTTCCGCGGCGTACTCGATCAATACCGGTGCCGTGCGCTGCCCGCCCTGGGTGAGCGGCAGCAGCGACTGGCCGTCGGTCCATGGCGCGATCGCCTCGATATCGATGCCGGCGAGGTCGCAAAGCGTTGGTGCCACGTCGAGATTTGAGACCGGCGCCTCGATCAGCCCGGCACGAATGCCCTTGCCGGCAATCATCAACGGCACCCGCGCCGAGCCTTCGAAGAAGCTCATCTTGAACCACAGGCCCCGCTCGCCGAGCATGTCGCCGTGATCCGAACAGAACAGGATTATCGTGTCGTCGAGCATGCGCGTTCGCGTGAGGACGTCCAGGAGTTCGCCGACCTTGTCGTCGACATAGGAGATGTTGGCGAAATAGCCGCGCCGCGAACGACGCACCTGCTCGGGCGTGATGTCGAAAGAGGGATAGTCGCTGGCGTGGTACAGCCGCTGGGAATGGGTGTCCTGATCGTCATGCGCGATGAACCCGGTTTCCGGGTCCAGCGCTTGGCAATGCTCATAGAGATCCCAATACTGCTTTCGCGCGACATAGGGATCGTGCGGATGCGACAGCGAGACGGTAAGGCACCAGGGCCGATGGCTCGCATCATCCTGTTCGCGCGAAAGCTGATAGAGCTTCTGCGACGCGAGGAACACGACTTCGTCGTCATACTCCATCTGGTTGGTGGTTTCGGCGACGCCGGCGCCGGTCACCGAACCCAGATTGTGATACCACCACTCGATGCGCTCGCCGGGTTTGCGGTAGTCCGGCGTCCAGCCGAAATCCGCCGGATAGATGTCGGTGGTCAGCCGCTCCTCGAACCCATGCAACTGATCCGGTCCGACGAAATGCATCTTGCCCGACAGGCATGTGTAGTAGCCGGCGGCACGCAGATGATGGGCGAAGGTCGGGATCGACGAGGTGAATTCCGCCGCATTGTCATAGACACCGGTGCGTGACGGCAACTGGCCGCTCATGAACGAGGCACGGCCCGGTGCGCAGAGCGGCGAGGCGGTGTAGTTGTTGGCGAAGCGCGCCGAACGCGCGGCCAGCGCTTTCAGATGCGGTGTGTGCAGAAATTCCGCCGGGCCGTCCGGGAAAAAGGTCCCGTTGAGCTGGTCGACCATGATAATCAGGAAATTGGGTCGCTTCGCTGTCACTGTTTGTGCCGTCCGCCAAGTTTGGTTTCGAGATAATCCTCGACCAGCGCGATCGCGGTCGCGGCGTCGGGCACGCCATCCTTCAGCGCGCGCCTGATGTAGAGCCCGTCGATCATCGCCGCCGTCGCTTCCGCGGCGCGGTCGGCTTCGGTCCTGGGCAGAATGCCGGTCAATCCGCTCATCAGGTTCGAATGCAGCCGCCTTGCGTAGATTCTGAGCAGCCGGCGCAGCGAGGACGATTTCTGCGCCTCGACATAGAAGGCGAGCCACGCGGCGATGGTCTCCGCCTGGAACTGGATGTCGGAAAAGTTGACGGCGACCACGGCCGAGACGCGCTTGCGCGGGGAAGTGGCGGATTGAAGCGCGCGGCGCATGTCGGTGGTCAGTTCAGCCAGGATGTGCCGCATCGTCGCGAACAGCAGCTCATCCTTGGCGCCGAAATAGTGATGGGCAAGAGCTGAAGACACACCGGCGCGCCCGGCAATCTCGGACATGGTCACGTCAAGCGAGCCACGCTCGCCGATCGCCGAGATCGTCGCGTCGATGAGCGCCTTGCGGCGCAATGGCTCCATTCCGACTTTTGGCATGCTGTTTCCGATTTCGCGGGGAGATTATTTTTTATTGACGCGTCAATCAATAAAAAAATCGACGCTCGCGCGACCTGCACCAAGCGATTGTTGCATTGCGGCCCTTCACGGTCCGGGCAAGAATGTTTATATTTGAACAATAAAGGCGAAGCACGCCACGAGCCACGGGCGAGGCTGGCGCCAAGGATGGAGACCGCCATGACCGCATGCATCGTTGGCTGGGCGCATTCGCGCTTCGGCAAGCTCGAGGGTGAAACGCTCGAAAACCTGATCGTCAAGGTCGCGACGGACGCGCTCGATCATGCCGGCATCGGTCCGGACGAGGTCGACGAGATCGTGCTTGGCCATTTCAACGCCGGCTTTTCGCCGCAGGATTTCACGGCAAGTCTGGTGCTCCAGGCGGACGACCGGTTGCGCTTCAAGCCGGCCACGCGCGTCGAGAACGCCTGCGCCACCGGTTCGGCCGCCGTCCGGCAGGGCATTCGCGCCATCGATGCAAACGCCGCCCGGATCGTGCTGGTGGTCGGAGCCGAGCAGATGACGACGACGCCCGGGCCGGAAATCGGCAAGAACCTGCTCAAGGCGTCCTATCTGCCCGAGGACGGCGAGACGCCGGCCGGCTTTGCCGGCGTCTTCGGCAAGATCGCGCAGGCCTATTTCCAACGCTATGGCGACCAGTCGGATGCGCTCGCCATGATTGCCGCCAAGAACCACAAGAATGGCGTCGACAATCCCTATGCGCAGATGCGCAAGGATTTCGGCTATGAATTCTGCCGGCAGGAGAGCGAAAAGAACCCCTTCGTCGCCGGTCCGCTGAAGCGCACCGACTGTTCGCTGGTTTCCGACGGCGCCGCAGCCCTTATCCTTGCCGACACGGCAACGGCGCTGAAGATGCGCCGTGCCGTCGCCTTCCGCGCCAACGAGCATGTGCAGGATTTCCTGCCGATGTCGAAGCGCGACATCCTGACCTTCGAAGGTTGCGAACAGGCCTGGACCCGCGCGCTGAAGAATGCCGGCGTGACGCTCGATGATCTCTCCTTCGTCGAGACGCATGACTGCTTCACCATCGCCGAATTGATCGAATATGAGGCGATGGGATTGGCGAAGCCCGGTGAGGGCGCCAAATTGGCGCTGGATGGCACGACGGCAAAGGACGGCCGCCTGCCGGTCAATCCCTCCGGCGGCCTGAAGGCCAAGGGCCATCCGATCGGCGCGACCGGCGTCTCCATGCATGTCTTGACCGCCATGCAGCTTGTCGGCGAAGCCGGCGGCATCCAGGTGCCGGGAGCGAAACTCGGCGGCATCTTCAACATGGGCGGTGCGGCCGTCGCCAATTACGTTTCCATTCTCGACCGGATCAGATAGACCGCCCGCATTACAGCGCCGCGCGCCGTTTGGGGCGCGCAAAGGACGCTGTAACACTTTGATTTTGCGGGAGGTGACATGACAAATCCGGTTCTGATCGAGGTTTTGCGCGGCGTCATTGTCGAGAGCGCCCATCGCGGTGCCGTCGCCGTCTTCGATGCCGACGGCAAGCCGGTCCTGGAGATCGGCGACACTTCGAAGCCGGTCTTTCCCCGTTCCGCCGTCAAGGCGATCCAGGCCCTGCCGCTTGTCGAAACGGGTGCTGCCGATGCGTACGGCTTCGGCAATCGCGAACTGGCGCTGGCCTGTGCCTCCCATTCCGGCGAGCCTGCGCATGTCGAACTGGCGCGGTCCATGCTGGCCAGGGCTGGGTTGGACGGGTCGGCGCTCGAATGCGGGACCCACTGGCCCTCGAACCATGGCGCGGAGATTGCGCTCGCGCGTGCCGGCGGTTCGCCAAATGCGCTGCATAACAATTGTTCCGGCAAGCATTCCGGATTCTTATGCACCTGCGTCCATTCAGGCATCGCGCATCGCGGTTATGTGAGACCGGATCACGCTCTGCAGGAAATGGTGCGCGACGCCATGCAGGCAGTCACCGGCGCTGTCCATGGTGCCGACGAACGCGCGATCGACGGCTGCTCGATCCCGACCTATGCGGTGCCGCTGAGGAGTTTCGCGCTCGGCTTTGCCCGCATGGCCACGGCACAGGGCTTTGGCCCGGAGCGGGCAAAGGCTGCGAAGCGCCTGCTCTCCGCCTGTATGGCGGAGCCGTTCTTCGTCGCGGGCACCGGCCGTGCGGACCTGTTGCTGATGGAAGCCGCTCCCGGGCGAATTTTTGCGAAAGGCGGAGCCGAAGGCGTCCACTGTGCCGCAATTCCGGAACTCGGCCTCGGTATCGCGGTCAAATGCGATGACGGTGCCGGGCGCGCCGGCGACGCCATCGCTGCCGCCGTGCTCGCCAGGCTGCTGCGGGCGGACGAGGTGTTGGCGGCGAAGCTGCTCGTACTGGCGAGCGCGCCGATCGAAAGCCGGATTGGCGCCAAGGTCGGGGCACTGAGGCCGACGCCAGCCTTGAATTGAAAGCAGCGATCAGCTGACGCGGTTGCGCTCGACGGACAGATGCGCATAACCGCTGCTGCTGGTCTGGGTGAGGTCAGCAGTTACCGGCTCCGCCCAGCGCTGCCCGACAACAGCGCCGTTCAGCGCACCATCGATGACATTGTCGGAAATGACGGCAGTGCCGGCACCCTCGACCACGCTGACGACGATGCCGGTGCCTGCCTTGCGGATGATGTTGCCGGTGGCCACGACATTGCGCAGATACGGCCCCCAGCCGATCGACATGCCATAGAGCGGCGCGTTCTCGATGACGTTGTTGGAAGCGATGGTGTCGGCTTCGACGGCAATGCCGACACCGAACCCTGGCGGGTCCGCTGTGTAGGGGCCGCTGGTCGACAAATTGCGCACGATGTTGCCGGAGCAGACACCCATGCGGCCGCCTTCGTTGAAGTTGACGATCGAGATGCCGTTGGCCGCACCATCGACGATATTGTTGCTGATGACGGCGCCCTCGAACGAGAATTCGGAATAGACCGCGGTCTCGCCCGAGCGTGAGCAGGTGTTGCCCGATATCTGCAAATTGCTGGAACTGTTGGCCCGGATCGCCGAAAAAGCGCAGTCCGAAACCACATTGCCCGAGATGACGACATTTCCGGCGCGGAAGGCATTGATGCCGTTGCCGTTCTGGCCGGTACCCCCGCTGCGCGCGCCAATGCGTTCGACGCGGTTGCCGGTGACCATGGTGCCGTCTTCCGCCGCTTGCCAGCGATGCACCAGGATGCCGCCATTGGCGCAATCGGAGACGGTGTTGCCTGAAATTGCCAGGCCTCCGGCTTCGACTGAATAGATGCCGGCATCGGCGGCCCCGGATATGTCCGAGCGCTCGATCCGGCCCACCGCATGTTCCAGCGCCAGCCCGTTCTTGCCGCTGCCTGTGATCTGGCAGTTATCCACCACAAGATGCGCGACCCGGCGCAAATCGAGCAGCCCCTGTGCGTAGTCGCCCATCGAGAGGTTCGAGCCGTCGAAGACCAGCCCGCTGAGTTCAATATGGTCGGCCTGTTCGGTCATGAACAGATGGCCGTCGCCGCCGTAGACGATCCGCGTGGCACCCGGCACGCCGGAAAGACGCACGCGGCCGGGCAGCGAGAGATTGGACACCACATAGGTGCCGGGCGGCAGGAAGACCGGCATGTCGCGGCCGTTCGCGTCGCGAAGCAGCTTGGCGAAGGCCTTGCTCTGGTCGTCAAAGGTACCCGGCTGCACGCCAAGTTCGGTGGCGTTGATCGAGCCGCGCATCGAGGCTTTCTCGATGCCCGTCAGGCTGGCGGCTGTCGCCTTGCCGAGCGCAAGGCCCATGACGGCAAAGCCGGCGGTTTGCGTCAGCAACGTTCGTCTGTTCAACATCGGCACAGAATCCCAGTGTTCAGCCCCGACACCGCAGGAATCATGCCAGACGTCCGGCGCGCCTCTTCTCAGCGGCAATGGCTTGCCGAGCAGCTACTCGGCGCCTAAGTTCAGGGAATGAGCAGAGCTTTTACCCGCGAAGAAGACAGCGAGAATGCCATCGCCGGCGTTGGCGAGCGGCCGATCAGCACGCACCGTAACCTTGTGACGGAGCGCGGCCTGGCGCAGATCGAGGACAATCTGGCCGATCTGCGCGATATCATGGCGAAAGCGGAGCGGAAAGCCGACCGCGAGCGCATCGCGGTCGTGTCGCGCGATCTTCGCTATTGGACCGCGCGGCGCGAGAGTGCCGAGCTTTCCGTGCCTGAGCCCGGCAGCGATGTCGTCCGCTTCGGCATGGGAGTCACGCTGGAAAGTGATGACGGCAAGAAGGTGCACTGGAAGATCGTCGGCGAGGACGAAGCCAATCCAGCCAAGGGCAGCATTTCGCATGTCTCGCCGATGGCGGTCGCGCTGTTTGGCAAGAAGCTCGGCGACGTCGCCAGCGTCAACGGCAAGGAGTGGGAGATCGTCAAGCTCTCGGAGAGTTGACGCAAGCTAGGTCCGTCTACTTGGCCATACTTTGCAATGCGGCCTCATACTGGTCCATGACATCACGAGCAGCGCGCATCTGCCGTTCGACGTCACTTCTCACCGGTCTTAGAATGCCGCAGTCATCGGTTTCGATGATCTGGAATTGATCGCCTACTCGCATGTTCAGGTTGTCCAGCATTTCCTGCGGCAAGATCACGACACCTGATCCGTCGTCGAGCTTGCGGACAATAGTCTTCACGGCTGTTACCCTTGGTTGCATTCGTCATTGTGACACAACCTTTCCAGCGCTACAATGTTTCGCTCAACGCGCCAGCAGCCGATCCAGCAGCCGATCCGCCGCTTCCGGAATGACCGTGCCCGGCGGGAAGATTTCCGCAGCACCCGCTCGTAGCACCGCATCGTAGTCCTGCGGCGGGATAACGCCGCCGGCCACGATCAGCATGTCGCCTCGGCCGAGCTTCTTCAGCGTGTCGCGCAATTCGGGGATCAGCGTCAGGTGGCCGGCTGCCAGTGATGAGGCGCCGATGATGTGGACGTCATGCTGGACAGCCAGCCTGGCGATCTCTTCCGGCGTCTGGAACATGGCGCCGACGGTGACGTCGAAGCCGAGATCGGCGAAGGCGGTGGCGATCACCTTCTGCCCGCGGTCGTGGCCGTCCTGTCCCATCTTGGCGACGAGAATGCGCGGCTTGCCGCCGTTTTTCTTTTCGAAGGCATCAAGCTTGTCCTGCAGCCGATCGACCACAGGATTGTCGCCAAGCGCCTTGCGGTAGACACCGGAAATGGTCTGCACCGTGGCCACATGGCGCCCATAGGCTCTTTCCAAGGCGAACGAGATTTCGCCGACAGTGGCATTGGCGCGCGCGGCGCGGATGGCGAACTCCAGGAGGTTGTCCTGGCCTTGTGCGGCACGGGTCAGCGCATCCAGCGCGCTTTCGACGGAGGCGACGTCGCGCGTGCCTTTCAGCCGTTGCAGCTTCGAGAGTTGCCTGGCCCTGACCTCGGCATTGTCGATCTTCAGAACGTCGACTTCGATATCGGTTCCGGGGCGATGCGCATTGACGCCGACCAGCATCTGCTCGCCGGAATCGATGCGCGCCTGCGTGCGGGCCGCGGCTTCCTCGATGCGCAGCTTGGGTATGCCCTTTTCGATCGCCGCCGCCATGCCGCCGAGAGCCTCGACCTCCTCGATATGGGCAAGCGCACGCGCCGCCAGATCGTGCGTCAGCCGCTCGAGATAGGCCGAACCGCCCCACGGATCGATGATGCGCGTGGTACCGGATTCCTTCTGCAGGATGAGTTGCGTGTTGCGGGCGATGCGCGCCGAATGGTCGGTCGGCAGCGCCATTGCTTCGTCGAAGGAATTGGTGTGCAGCGACTGTGTATGCCCCTGGGTCGCGGCCATCGCCTCGATCATGGTGCGGATGATGTTGTTGTAGGGATCCTGCGCCGTCAGCGACCAGCCGGAGGTCTGGCAATGGGTACGCAGGGACAGCGACCGCTCGTCCTTCGGCGCGAAGTTCTTTTTCATCAGCGTCGCCCACAACAGGCGTGCGGCCCTGAGCTTTGCCACTTCCATGAAGAAGTTCATGCCGATCGCCCAGAAGAAGGACAGGCGCGGCGCGAAGCGGTCGATATCGAGCCCTGCCGCGACGCCGGCGCGGGCATATTCGATGCCGTCGGCGATCGTATAGGCGAGTTCCAGGTCGGCGGTCGCGCCTGCCTCCTGCATGTGATAGCCGGAGATCGATATCGAATTGAACTTCGGCATGTTCTTCGAGGTGTAGGAGAAGATGTCGGAGACGATCCGCATCGAGGGCTTCGGCGGATAGATGTAGGTGTTGCGGACCATGAACTCCTTCAGAATGTCGTTCTGAATGGTCCCCGCCAAATCCTTCTGCGCGACGCCTTGTTCTTCGGCCGCCACGATGTAGAGCGCCATGATCGGCAGAACCGCGCCGTTCATAGTCATCGACACGGTCATGTCGCCGAGCGGAATGCCGTCGAACAACTGCCGCATGTCGAGGATGGAATCGATGGCCACGCCCGCCATGCCGACATCGCCGGCGACACGCGGATGGTCTGAATCATAGCCGCGATGCGTGGCGAGATCGAAGGCAACCGAAAGACCTTTCTGGCCGGCGGCAAGGTTGCGCCGGTAAAAGGCGTTGGACTCCTCGGCGGTCGAAAAACCTGCATATTGCCGGATCGTCCAGGGCTGCTGGACATACATGGTCGGGTAGGGGCCGCGCACGAAGGGCGCCAGGCCCGGATAGGTGTCGAGATGCGGCAACCCCTTGAGGTCGCCCTGGCTGTACAACTGCTTGACGACAAGACCTTCCGGCGTCGTCCGCTGTCCCTTGACCTCGACCGGTGCGCGGCGGGGTGGCACCCAGCCGATCTGACTGAAATCCGGAATCAAGAAGCGGCCCCGATGGATTGATCGATGCGGACCGGCGACAGCGCTTCGCACAGGACGACACCCTCGGTGAAGGCAGGTCGCCGCTCTGCGTTCAGCGTCTCGATCGGACGCTCGCTCTTCAAGGGGTGAAGCGTGGCGCCGATGATGGCCCGCTCGCCTGACTTGAAGGCAATGCCGCGCTGGGCGGCGGCAGTGCGGACGCGCTGCTGGATATGTCCGTCCCGAAGGCTGGACAGCACGCCCCCCTCTGCCTCGATCGTCTGCAATTCCGCCCACGCTGCTTCGCAAAGGTCTGACGTCAGCGCTTCGACGGCGCCGGAGCCATAGGCGGGATCGGCGACATGATCGACATGGCTTTCATTGGCCATGATCAGCTGCGCGTTGCGCGCGACGCGGCGGGCAAAAGCCGCCGGCAGGCCATGCGCGATCGTATGCGGCAGGATGGAGATCGAATCGGCGCCTCCCGCCGCCGCGGCGAAGCAGCCGATCGTCGTGCGCAGGATGTTGTTTTCGGGGTCCAATGCCGTCATCATGCGAAATGATGTCTCGGCATGGATGTTGGCCGTGGAATTGGGGATCGAGCAGGCCTCCTGGGCTCGTGCCCACAGCCTGCGCAAGGCCCTAACCTTGGCCATTGACAGGAACTGGTCCTGGTCGACGCTGAGCGCGAAACCGATATGAGGCGCGGCATAGACGAGCGGCTGCCGCGCCTTCTCGAACATTCTCAGATACGAGACCGCCGAAGCCAGCATGATGCCGAGTTCCTGCGCTTCCGTGGCGCCGGCATTGTGAAAGACGCGACCGTCCGCCTCCAGAAGCACACCGGGGACGCCCATCGAGAAGAAATGCGCCAGCGATTGCGGCATCGATTCCTGCAGCGCCTCGATCGACATGCGCAGCCGGCCGGTGCCGGCGAGGATAGCAGCCGGATCGATGCCGAAGGAAAGATTGAGCTTTGCCGGATCGGAGCGGCGCTTGCTCAGGAACGCCACCAGCCAGTCAGCCATGGGGCGGCTCCAGGGGTGGGTGTCGATGCGGATCTGGATCCTGTTGAGGGGCACGCCCTCCAGCACCGTTTCCAGTGCCTGCGCCGTCCTCGGCAGGCCGTAGCCGAACGCGTTCGGGGCACCCTCGAAGACAAGCGACAGTCCCGTCGCGCCCTGCGCGATGTCTTCCAGGGCCTGGCCCTTGGCGCGATCGACATTGGGGTCGTCGACACGCTGGCTGACGATCCAGGGCGATTGAGGATTGGCGCGCACGATCGGTTCGGCTCCGGTCGCGCGGTCATAGAGCGGCTCGACGCGGATGTTGTCGTCGGTATGCGAGACCAGCTTTGCCTCGAAGGATGCGCCGGCCAACGCCTTTTCCGCCAAGGCCAGCCATCGCTGACGCTGCGCATCCGTTGGCTCAACATCCCTGGTCAAGGCTCCGGCGCCCATTCATCGTCCTCGTTCTATGTGGCCGCACCAGACCGGACAGCCCAGTCTACGGTCCCCGGTCGGTTATCGCAATGCGCGTCCAAGGCCCTTATCCCACTCACCTGATATTCGATCCACCTGATATAGGGCGGCTTGCGTAGGCGGACCATGAACGATTGCCAAACACCATCGAAATTCGCAAGTTCCAAAATCCGCTCCTGGCGATTACCCCATTGGACGATTACCCGATTGGATGATTGGCCCGCGTTGGACAATTGTCATTGTCGCTGTGCAACGGCCTAACTATACCTTTCGGGCAAAGGCTGGCTTTAGACACATCAGTTTGCGGAGACCCGGACATATGGCTGACGACACCAGTATTTTCATCGGCGCCAGCCGCAAGCCCGACGACAGCTATCAGCGCGCCGAAAATCTGCTGCTGCAATACGGCAACCGCCACGGCCTGGTGACCGGCGCCACCGGTACCGGCAAGACCGTCAGCTTGCAGATCCTGGCTGAAGGTTTTTCCAACGCCGGCGTGCCGGTCTTCTGCGCCGACATCAAGGGCGACCTTTCCGGCATCGCCATGATGGGCGCCGCCCAGGATTTCCTGGTCAAGCGGGCACAACAGGTCAAGCTCGACCCTTATGATTTCCAGGAATTCCCGGTCATCTTCTGGGACCTGTTCGGTGAGCAGGGCCATCCCATCCGCGCGACCATTTCGGAAATGGGACCGCTGCTCCTGTCGCGGCTGATGAACCTGACGGACGCACAGGAAGGGATCATGAACATTGCCTTCCGCATTGCCGATGAAGAGGGCCTGCTTCTCCTCGACCTCAAGGACCTGCAGGCGCTTCTCGCCAACATTGCGGAGCGCGCCGAAGAGATCAGCGCCCGCTATGGCAATGTAACGAAACCCTCTGTCGGCGCCATTCAGCGCACGCTGCTGGTGCTGGAGCAGCAGGGCGCGGCGAACTTCTTCGGTGAGCCGGCCTTGCGGATTTCCGACATCATGCGCACGACCCGTGACGGTCGCGGCGCCATCAGCGTGCTGGCCGCCGACAAGCTGATGATGAATCCGCGCCTCTACGCGACGTTCCTGCTCTGGCTGATGTCGGAGCTGTTCGAGGAACTGCCCGAAGTCGGCGACCCCGACAAGCCGAAGCTGGTCTTCTTCTTCGACGAGGCGCACCTCTTGTTCGACGAGGCGCCGAAGGTGCTGATCGACCGGGTCGAGCAAGTGGTCCGCCTGATCCGCTCCAAGGGCGTCGGCGTCTATTTCGTCACGCAGAACCCTCTGGATATTCCCGAAAAGGTCCTGGCCCAACTCGGCAACCGCGTGCAGCACGCGCTGCGCGCCTACACGCCGCGCGAGCAGCAGGCGGTGAGGACGGCGGCCGAAACCTTCCGGCCCAATCCGGACTTCGACTGCGCCACCGCCATCACCCAGCTTGCCACCGGCGAAGCGCTGGTCTCGACGCTGGAGGCCAAGGGCATTCCGTCGATGGTCCAGCGCACGCTGGTCCGTCCGCCGTCGTCGCGGCTTGGACCCATCACCCCCGCCGAGCGGCAGAAGCTGATCGGGGAAAGCCCGGTCACCGGCCAGTATGACCAGGTCATCGACCGCGAATCGGCCTTCGAGCTGCTGCAGAAGAAGGCCAAGGAGGCGCAGGACGCCGAGGCGCAGGCGCAGCAGGCAGGCAGCGGCGGCTCGCGCTGGACCATTCCAGGCTTCGGCAATGACGATCCAGCGCCGCAGTCCGGCGGCAGGCGCGCGCCTGCGCCGCGCCCCTCCAACCGCCAGACGGTGGTGGAAGCGGCGATCAAGTCGGTGGTGCGCTCGGTTGGCTCGTCGGTCGGACGGGCGATCGTGCGCGGAATATTGGGCGGCCTTTCGCGGGGACGTTAAGCCGCTCCGGACCGGTGGATGCCTTCGCAGGCGACCCGGACCGACGGCTTCAAGGCCCTCGGCAGCTTCGGCGCCGAGCTGAAGGCGTGTCTAATGTTCACCGCGCCAGATTCGCTCGATGACGTCGAAGGCCAGAGAGACATTTGGATCGGATCGCCGCGCGAACAAGCAGGCAAAACCCAGGCTGGTCTCCAGCTTGACCCCGTCTGCGATAACCAGGCCGTTTGCCTGTCGTTCGTTGAGCGCGATCGATTCCCGGCAGAGGCTCAGCCCGAGGCCGGTACGAACCATCGCCAGCATCGAGGTTTCCTGGTCGACCAGGGCGACGATGTTCTGCTTGAGGCCGCCAAATTGCCTCGCAAGCAGCCTGTTATGGACCGATTCCGATGGAGTGCCGATCCAGGGAAGCTCGGCAAGCTCCTTCCAGTCCCGCCCTGCCACCATGCCGGCAAAGCCAGGCGGCGCCACGACGCGATACGTCATGCGTGACAATGGCTTGATGAAGAACTGGGCCTCGGATTGCGTGTCGGCGGCATCGGTGCTGGTGCCGAAATCATCGAGATCGCCGAGAAAAAAGCCGACATCCAGTTCGTTGCGCTTCAGCCGGATGGCGACCTCGCCACTCATGCCTTGCCGAAGTTCTGTCTCCATGCCCGGGCCGCTTTCGGCGAGAGCCTGCAGAAACGCGCCCAGGCGGGTGAATTCAGGGTCGATGATCGTACCGATCCTGAGTTTGCCGCGCAGCTTCGTGCTGAGATGCCTGGCGGTCTGCCTGAACTCGGCCGCCTGAGCCAGAACCTGCTGGCCTTTAGCCGCAAGCAGCGCGCCGTCGCGCGTCAATTCAAGTCCGCCGGCGGTCCGATGGAACAATGTCACTCCGACGTCCTGGGATAGCCGTTTGAGCTGAAGGCTGACGGCAGGCTGGGTGAGATTCAGCAATTCGGCCGCCTTGGTAACGTTGCCTTCCTGCGCCACGGTAACGAACGCCTTCACCAACCTGAAATCCAGATGATCCATATAAATTTCCGTTATAACTGTTTCTCCAATTTATCATTGGATTCAGCTGACAGATAGCCGAATTGTGGCATGGGAGGCATGTCGATGATGGTCGCGGGCGATGGGAATTATAAGAAAAACCCGGCTTGCAGTGCCCTTGTGAACGCGGCGCGGCGCTGCTGTTCATCGCATTTAGCGGAGGATTGACGGGAATGAAGGCGCGGGGCGTTCGCTCGGATATTGACGTTTTCGACTACATAGTGGTCGGCGCCGGGTCGGCGGGTTGCCTGCTTGCCAGCCGTCTCAGCAGCGATCCCGCCAGGCGGGTCCTGTTGATCGAGGCTGGCCGGAACGACAGCTACCCCTGGATTCACATTCCGGTGGGTTATCTTTACTGCATCGGCAATGCGCGTACCGACTGGCTTTACAACACCGAGCCCGAGGCGGGTCTAAACGGCCGCTCCCTGCGTTATCCCCGGGGCAAGGTCCTGGGGGGCTGCTCCTCGATCAATGGCATGATCTACATGCGCGGCCAGTCTCGCGACTACGATCAGTGGGCGGCAGCCACCGGCGACGGCGAGTGGTCATGGGAAAAATCGCTGCCGGACTTCATGGCGCATGAGGATCACTATCGCCTCGACAACGGCGCCGACCCCGCCACAGGCGACAACAGCCGGTTCTCGGACATGCATGGCCACGGCGGCGAGTGGCGCATCGAAAAGCAGCGTCTCAAATGGGACATTCTCGAATCCTTCACCGACGCCGCTGTTCAGGCGGGCATCCCCCGATCTTCCGATTTCAACGGCGGCGACAACGAAGGTGTCGGTTACTTCGAGGTCAACCAGAAATCCGGCTGGCGGTGGAACACGTCGAAAGCCTTTCTGCGGCCGGTTCGCCATCGCCGCAACCTGGTGATCTGGACCGAGGCCGAAGTCGACAGGCTGTGCATCGAAACCGCGCCGGATGGGCGCAAGCGGTGCACGGGGCTGTTCCTGCACAGGCGCAACCAGCAGGTGTCGGCCGAGGCGAAATGTGAGGTCATCCTGTCGGCCGGGGCGATTGGCTCTCCGCACGTACTGCAGCTCTCGGGCATCGGCCCGGCGGCGCTTCTCAAGGGGGTCGGCATCGACGTCGAGCTTGATCTCCCGGGCGTTGGAGAAAATTTGCAGGATCATTTGCAGATCCGCGCCGTCTTCAAGGTCACCAATGCCAGGACACTCAACACGCTTGCCAACAGTCTTGTCGGCAAGGCAATGATCGGGCTGGAATACGCTTTGAAGCGCTCCGGGCCGATGAGCATGTCGCCATCGCAGCTCGGCGCGTTCACACGCTCTGATCCAGGCCAGGCGCATGCCAATCTCGAATATCATGTGCAGCCGCTTAGTCTCGACGCGTTCGGCGAACCCCTGCACACCATCCCGGCCTTCACCGCCAGTGTCTGCAACCTCAATCCGACCAGTCGCGGCAGCGTGCGGGTCCGCTCCGCTCGGCGCGGGGAAGCGCCCGCCATAGCCCCCAATTATTTGAGCACCGAGGAAGATCGCAAGATTGCCGCCGACAGCATCAGGCAGATCAGGTCGATCGTCGGCCAGCCGGCGCTTGCAAGATATAATCCCGTCGAATGGAAGCCCGGCGTGGAATTCCAGAGCGATGCAGATCTCGCGAAACTCGCGGGCGACATCGCAAACACCATCTTCCATCCCGTGGGAACCGCCAGAATGGGGCGCAACGACGACGGGATGGCCGTGCTCGACAGCAGGCTGCGTGTCCGCGGCATCGAGGGCTTGCGGGTCGTCGACGCCAGCGTGATGCCGACGATCACCAGCGGCAACACCAGTGCTCCCACGATGATGATCGCCGAAAAAGCGGCGCGCTGGATCATCGACGACGCGCAGCGACACGGACACTGAGCAAGAGATCACCGCCATGACATCGATTTCGCGTTCGGCACTGCCGCTGTCCGGCATCAAGATCATCGACTTCGGGCAGTACATCGCCGGTCCCGCGGTGGCGATGATCCTCGGCGATCTCGGCGCGAGCGTCGTTCACGTCGATCCCCCCTCGGGTCCGCTCTGGGACAATCCGGCCAATGCAATTCTCAACCGCAACAAGTTGAGCGTCACGATCGACCTGAAAACCGCAGCAGGCCTGAACGAGGCGAACGCGCTGGTTGCCCAAGCCGACATCGTCATCGAGAATTTCAGGCCCAAAGTCCTGGCCCGGCTCGGCATCGACTTCGAAGCGCTGCGAAAAGTCCGTCCCCAGTTGATCACGGTATCGATCCCCGGCTTCGCCTCGAACGATCAACTGCGCAGCGACTGGCGCGCCTTCGAGACCGTTATCGCGGCCTCGTCCGGCGTCTTCACGGACATGGGGCTCAACCGGGTGCTGATGGGGATCAATCCGTCCTTTTCGCCGCTGCCCTTGGCCTCCGCCTATGGCACCATGCTCGCTGCTTCCGCAACCGTTCTGGCTCTTCAAAGCCGCCAGCGGACCGGACACGGCGACCATATCGAAGTGCCGCTCGCCAGCGCGGTTATGGAGGGCTTGTCCTACAACTCCATCAGGATCGAAGACTATCCGCTTCGCTATCAGACGCAGCGCGAACGGGAGATCGAACGGCGCCGCAAGGAAGGCCTGCCGATGGACATGTCCTACGGCGACTTGCAGGAATTCCTCGATCCTTTCTATCGCAGCTACATGTGCGGCGACGGTCGGATGTTCTACGTCGTCTGCCCAAGCCACAAGAACCACGCCAAACGCTGCTTGCAGACCCTCGGCCTTTACGATGAACTCGTAAGTGAAGGGCTCCGCGAGGAAGACGACACCTATCTTCCCGTCTCGGAATGGTCGTCGGACGCGTCGCTCGGCGTCTATCCCTTGCCGAAATTCTGGGCCGACAAGATTGCCGCAAGGATGAAAGCGGTTTTCCTGACCCGCACTGCGGCGCAATGGGAGCGCATTTTCGGCGAGGGGCTGTTTCCGGGAGCACCGCAGCGTTGGCTGCAGGAATGGATCGCCGACGATCATGCCAGGGCAACTGGCCTGATGATCGAGGTCGACGATCCCATACTGGGCCGCATGATCCAGCCGGGGCCGATGGTATGGCTGCAGGAAAGTGCGCAAGCCATGCTGAACCCGGTGCCGCGCAGCTGGGTAACCGTGGCCGAGGCCCAGGCAAGGCTGGCTGAAGTGAAACGGCAGCTCCCGCCTGTTCCAACCGCCAATGCCTCGGTCGGCTGGCTCGACGGCATCAAGATACTCGACCTCTGCAACGTCATCGCGGGCCCGCACTCGGTCGCGTACCTCGCCCGCTTCGGCGCGGAGGTGATCAAGATCGATCCGGCAAAACCGTTCTACGACTGCTGGAACACGGTGATTTTTGGCATGTCCCACATGCGCGGCAAAAAATCCGCGCTGCTGGATATCGCAACCGTTGACGGGCGCGAGGCATTCGAGAGATTGGTCAAGTCCGTGGATGTCGTCGTCTGGAACGCCACCGACCGTCAGGTCGAAGTCATGGGACTCGACCTCGAAGGGATGAGAGCCCTCAACCCCGACGCAATTTTCTGTCAGCTCGATTGCTTCAGTGGCGTCCGCGTCGGACCGCGCACCAACTATCTTGGCTATGACGATCTGGTTCAGGCGGCGACCGGCATCATGCTTCGGTTTGGGGGATCGATGCAGACGCCGGAAGAACATGCCCATGTCGGCACCATCGACGTCATGTGCGGCTTTGGCGCCGCTGTCGGCGTGGCTGCCGCGCTTTTCCAGAAATCCACAACCGGCCTTGTCGGCCGGCCACGCACGTCGCTGTCGGCGCTGACAGGGCTGGCGCAGATCCCCTTCTGCTACGACTATGAGGGCCGCCGACCATTCGACGAACCGGCGGGCCGCGAGACAAAAGGGTTCGACCCATTGTCCCGGCTTTATGAAACGGCGTCCGGTGGTTCGATCCTGCTATGTGCGTCGGACGCCGACTTACCACGCTTCGAGACAGTAGAGGGATTGACAGGGCTGGCTTCGATACCGGAGCCCGACCGGGAGACCCATCTGGCCAAGATATTCATGACCGAACCGGCCGAGATTTGGCAACAGCGCCTTGTCGAGGCTGATATCGGTGCATCGCCTTGCGAGAACATCGAGACGATCCGGGGCCGGAACGCAAGGATGGCGGACGGCAGGCCTGGTACCGAATATGGCAGTTACTCATTCTCCGTCTTCCCGGATCACCCGAGCGGCCACGCGGTGACCCAACTTGATCCTTTCGCCGTCCGGCCCAGCGAGGGAAAGGTCTATGCTCTTGCGTCGGCAGAGAAATACGGCGCCTCGACACGCACCGTTCTCGCCGCCGTCCGCTATGACGATGCTGAAATCGACAGAATGCTGAAGTCGGGTGCCGCCAGTGTTTCCTGGAGCAGCGCCTATTTGCCAGGCTGAGAACAGACACCAATGGCTCAAACTCCAAGGCGGCATGGTTCGCCGCCTTGGATATCGATCAACTCAGAAAATCGCGTCCGTCACCGCTTTGACCGGTCCGAGCAGGACCGATCCGTCCGGCACGCCGGCGTCGATCGGGATGGCCTTGTGATTGGCCGTCGCCACCATCGGTTGGCGGGCGTCGCTGGTGACGATGACGGGCGTTTTCGACGGCACGCGATCATAAAGGTCGATGATGTCCTGGTTCATCAGGCGCACGCAGCCCGACGACACCGATTTGCCGATCGAACGCCATTCCGGCGAGCCGTGCAGGCGATAGAGCGTGTCCACATTGCCCTGGAAGAGATAGAGCGCGCGCGCCCCGAGCGGGTTCTTCAAGCCTCCGGGCATGCCGCCATTGTCGGCACTGTACTGCTTCAATTCCGGCTGGCGAGCGACCATCTCGTCCGGCGGCGTCCATTTCGGCCATTTCTGCTTCCACTGGACGACCGCGTCGCCCGACCATTCGAAGCCAGCGCGGCCGAGACCGACGCCATATCGGATGGCCTGGCCGCCCGGGCGAACCAGATAGAGGAAATGGCCTGTCGTATCGACGACGATAGTCCCCGGCTTCTGTCCGGTCGGATCGGGCACGATCTGGCGCAGGAACTGCGGATCGATCCTGTCGATGGGGATGGCCGGCAGATCGAAGCCGCCATCGCTGACAGCCGCGTACATCGACGCATAGTCGGCGAGCGCAGGTTCGACATAGGTTGGCGGCGGCGGCTCGGCTGGCCCCGGTCCCGTGGTGGCGCATGCCGAAACCGCGATCGAGGCGGCGCCCAGGGCTGCGGCGTTGAGAAAGCCACGACGGCTCAGGCGATAAGATTCGATTTCGGTTATGGACATGGCTGCCTTCTTTAGGACTCAAATAGCAACAAAGCGTCAAAACGCCGACGTCCGCTGCGGGTGCCTGACAACACCTGAGGCGATAGGCGGTTCCGATTCTGGCCCGAACGTGGACAAACAAAGGCGAAGCTGTGACTGCGCCGCCACTGTGGCGTTGGGGCCACAGGTCTGTCAGCCGCCGGATACGAGTGCCTCCAGCGACGGCAGGATCAGGGCCGGCGGCAAGTCCTGGTATTCCTCCGGCTGGTTGGAGCGGTTGATCCAAACCGTGCGGAAGCCGAATTTGGTGGCGCCCGCGATGTCCCAGCGATTGGAGGACTGGAAGGAGATCGCGCCGGGATAAAGCCGCCAGCCGGTGGCGACCATGTCGTAGACCGCTGGATCGGTCTTGAAACGACGCACCGCATCGACCGAATAGATGTCGTCCAGGACCTGGTCGAGTGCTGCGGACTTGACCGCCGCCTCCAGCATTTCGGGCGAGCCATTGGAGAGGATTGCCAGCCTGGCGCCCGAAGCCTTGAGCGCTTTCAGCACGGCAGGCACTTCGGGGTAACAGTCCAGCCTCCAATAGGCTTCCAGCAGTTTCGCCTTGAGGCTCGGATCGGCCGAAGGGACCTTTCGCAAGGCGAAGTCCAGCGCCTGTTCCGTCAACTGCCAGAAATCGGCATAGGCGCCCATCAGCGTGCGCACCCAGGAGTATTCGAGCTGCTTGGCGCGCCAGACTTCGGACAGGAGCTGGCCGTCCGGTCCGATCGCGTCTGCATGACGGCGCACGGCCGCGTGAACGTCGAACAGCGTGCCATAGGCGTCGAAAACATAGGCGGCGTATTGCATGGCAACAGTTTTGAGGCGAGGCGGGACAAGGTGCAAGCCTTGATTGCTTCGCCCCCGTCGCTGGCCTCAACAAAACTCCCCGATGCTGGTTGACGGCAGCGACCAAAGCATCATCCAATGTTGTCACACAAGATTGACCGGAACAGGAAAACACGATGACACTGGCTGCGGCGGCGCAATCCGCGACATGGACTTTCGTCGATGGCGATTGGTATGAAGGCAATGTCGCCATTCTGGGACCGCGCAGCCACGCCATGTGGCTCGGCACCAGCGTGTTCGACGGAGCTCGCTGGTTCGAGGGCGTCGCGCCCGATCTCGAACTTCATGCCGCACGCGTCAATGCCTCGGCGATCGCGCTCGGCCTGGCGCCGAACATGACGCCCGAGCGGATCGTCGGGCTGACCTGGGACGGATTGAAGAAGTTCGACGGCAAGACGGCGGTCTACATCAGGCCGATGTACTGGGCCGAGCATGGCGGCTACATGGGCGTGCCGGCCGATCCCGCCTCGACCCGTTTCTGCCTGTGCCTCTATGAATCGCCGATGATTTCGCCGACAGGCTTTTCCGTGACCGTGTCGCCGTTTCGGCGCCCGACCATCGAAACCATGCCGACCAACGCCAAAGCCGGCTGCCTCTATCCCAACAACGGCCGCGCCATCCTCGAGGCCAAGGCGCGCGGCTTCGACAACGCGCTTGTGCTCGACATGCTGGGCAATGTCGCGGAGACCGGAAGTTCGAACATCTTCCTGGTCAAGGACGGCCATGTGCTGACGCCGGCGCCCAACGGAACCTTCCTGTCCGGCATCACCCGTTCGCGCACGATGGCGCTGCTCGGCGATTATGGGTTCAGGACCACCGAAAAGACGCTGTCGGTGCGGGATTTCCTCGAAGCGGACGAAATCTTCTCGACCGGCAATCACTCCAAGGTGGTGCCGATCACCCGCATCGAGGACCGCGACCTGCAACCTGGCCCAGTGGCCAAGAAGGCACGCGAACTCTATTGGGATTGGGCGCATTCGACCTCGGCTGGCTGAGGCGCCCAGTCCGGCCTTTTTGTCGCTGCGCCGTTGGCCGCGGGAAAAGCGTGTGACAGTTCTCGGGAACCCGCTTAGAAAGGGAACCGACGCTCCACTTCCGGAGTTGTTCCAGCTCAACCCCGACCTATCTTACTCCGGTATCCACACCGGATTTTCCACGAGGGAGTACTACCCATGGCTTTCGAATTGCCCGCTCTGCCCTACGACTATGAGGCCCTGCAGCCCTATATGTCGAAAGAGACGCTGGAGTATCACCACGACAAGCATCACAAGGCCTATGTCGACAACGGCAACAAGCTCGCCGCCGAAGCCGGCCTTGGCGATCTTTCCGTCGAAGAAGTGGTCAAGCAGTCGTTCGGCAAGAATGCCGGTCTCTTCAACAATGCCGCGCAGCACTACAACCACATCCATTTCTGGAAGTGGATGAAGAAGGGCGGCGGCGGCAACAAGCTGCCTGGCGCGCTGCAGAAGGCTTTCGACAGCGATCTCGGCGGCTACGACAAGTTCAAGGCTGATTTCATCGCCGCCGGCACGACGCAGTTCGGTTCGGGCTGGGCCTGGGTTTCGGTCAAGGACGGCAAGCTGGCGATCTCGAAGACGCCGAACGGCGAAAACCCGCTCGTTCACGGCGCCTCGCCGATCCTCGGCGTCGACGTCTGGGAGCACTCCTATTACATCGACTACCGCAACGCTCGCCCGAAATATCTCGAGGCCTTCGTAGACAGCCTGATCAACTGGGATCACGTGCTCGAACTCTACGAAAAGGCAAATGCCTGATCGATCTTCCGAAAGGCCCGGCACCCCCGGGCCTTTTCTTTTTATGTCGAAGCCTCACCGCAGCCAGGGCGTCCAAATCCATGCGGAGAGAAGGGAATATTCCTCTTCCCGCATCCGTTAACGTCCTGTCCTGAAATACCTTCATCACGGAGCCAAATGAATGAGAAAGCTTGTCATTGCCATCTCCATGCTCGCATTCGCCGCGTCGGCCGCCTTTGCCGATCCGATCCTCGACCGGCAGGCTCTGATGAAGGAACGCGGAAAGATCGTCGGCGGCCTGTCGAAAGTGGTCAAGGGCGAAGAGCCCTTTGATGCCGCCGCGGTGCTGACGCAGTTGCAGGCGTTGCAGGCGAATGCCGAGAAATTCGACGTAGAGGCCTTGTTCCCGAAGGGCAGCGATACCGGCGACACCACGGCGGCGCCAAAGATCTGGGAAGACATGGCCGGCTTCAAGGCGACCGAGGACAAGTATCTCGCCAACGTCAAGGCCACGGTCGCAACTGCTCCGGCCGACGTCGACGCGCTGAAGAAGCAGATCGGCACCATCGGCTCGGACTGTGGCACCTGCCACCAGGGCTACAGGGTCAAGAAGGGCTGATCGCCTGACATGGCATGGCTTAAATCGCCAGCCATGGCATGGCCGAGGAAGCTCGTCGGCGCAGCCCTCGTTCTTGGCATCGCCGGCGCGGCCGCCGGGTGGCTGCTGTCGGCGCCGGTCAGGCTGGAAGCAACGGCCCTGGCCCAACTCGGCCCCGGCGATGTTGCCCGCGGCAAGCGCATCTTCTATGCTGGCGGCTGCACCTCCTGCCACGCGAAACCCGGGTCGCAGGGCGATGCACGGCTTCAACTCGTGGGCGGGCTTGAACTCAAGACGCCGTTCGGCACCTTTGTTCCGCCCAACATTTCGCAAGATCCCAAGGATGGCATCGGCGCATGGTCGGTCGAGGATCTCGCCAATGCCATGCTGAAGGGTGTTTCGCCCACGGGTGAGCATTTCTATCCGGCATTCCCCTATGCCTCTTACGCGCGCATGAAACCATCTGATGTCGCCGACCTCTACGCTTTCCTGAAGACGCTTCCCGCCGTCGCCGGCAAGGCGCCGGGCAATTCGTTGGCGTTCCCGTTCAACATCCGGCGAGGCATCGGCCTGTGGAAGCGCCTCTATCTCAGCGACCAGCCTGTCATTCCCCTGCCTGATGGCACGCCGGAACCCGTGATGGCAGGCCGCTACCTGGTCGAAGGGCCGGGTCATTGCGGCGAATGCCATACGCCGCGCGACTTGGCTGGCGGCATCAGGAAGGGCCAATGGCTGGCCGGTGCCGTGGCCGCCGAGGGCTCGGGCGTCGTGGCGAACGTCACTTCGGGCGAGGGGGGTATCGGCAGCTGGTCCGCGTCCGACATCGCAAACTACCTCGAAACCGGGTTCACGCCAGATTTCGATTCCGTCGGCGGCGCCATGGTCGACGTGCAGCGCAACATGGCCGAGCTGACGGCGGACGACCGTGCGGCGATTGCCGCCTATCTCAAAGCGGTGCCGCCGCACCCCAACGGCTATCCGGCCCGCAAGAAAAGCACGAACTAATCTTCGGATTCCAGGTGGCGATCGCCGAGGAAATCGAAGCCCGTTTCGAAGAAATGGTGGTAGTTGCAGGTCAATTCCTCACCCGGGGTGATGTCGCGCAAGGCGTAGGTTTCCTCGGGCGACGAGACATCGCAATTCGGCTCGTCGTCATGGTTCATGTAGCGGGCGTCGTCGGCTTCGAAGACGATATAGGCCGGATCGCGCCGGTCGGGGTAGGAATAGCGGTCGAGATAGTTCTTCACCGGCCCGGTCTCGCTCTCATAGGTCTCGACGTCGATGATCCGGTCGAACCGGGGGTCGAGCCTCCAGATCAGCGTGCCCTTGGCAATGTGGTTCTTGGCAAACACGCCGATGCCCTGGATCGGCGATTTGTCGAGATAGACGTCGACGAGCAGCATAATGGACCCTTGTGCGAGTTCGGGCTTCGTTGCCCGGGAAAATCGTGCTTTGGGTAGCGCGCGACCGTCGCAATTGCGAGCGAAAATCAGCCGGGCGGAACTCAAAAAATCATTATCATCATGGCTGCCGGCAAACCTGGGCCGCCTGGCCTCAGCGCTGTTGCAAGGCCAGGCGGACACCCAAGGCGCAATAGATGCCGCCGACAACCTTGCCCTGCCATTTCAGCATCGTCGGATTTCGGCGCAGGAAACTGCCGAGCCGCCCTGCGCTCACGGCAAACACCACTGTGCTGAATAGACCCAGCACGACGAAGATGATCCCCAATGCGGCCAACTGAACCATCGCCGATCCGTTTTCGGGCCGCACGAACTGAGGCAGGAACGCTAGGAAGAAAAGCGCGGTCTTGGGGTTGAGCACCTCGGTCAGGACGGCCTGTCGAAACGCCTTGCCGGCGGAGATTGCAACCGCGCCGGCGGTCGGATCGGTCGGCGCTTTCTCGACGATGGCGCGAATGCCAAGGTAAACGAGGTAGGCCGCGCCGATATACTTTACGATGCTGAACAGCGTCGCTGATGTGGCGATGATCGCCGAGATGCCGACCATCGCCATGACGGTATGAAACACGTCGCCGGCCGCGATCCCGGCGCCGGTGGCGATCCCGACCCTCGTTCCCGAACTTGTCGCGCGCGCGATCGTCAACAGCGTGGCAGGACCCGGAATGAAGACAAAGCCGAACACAACCGCGATGTAGGCTATCAATGTGGACAGATCGATCACCGCGGCGTTCCTCCGTAAGCTATGCTTTGTCCGTCACCTTCAGCGTGAAGGCATAAGTATAGGCGATCTCCTCCAGGCGCGAAAACCGGCCGGACGCACCGGCATGGCCGGAATCCATGTTGATCTTGAACAACACCGGATTGTCGCCGCTCTTGCGGTCACGCAGCCGCGCCACCCACTTGGCCGGCTCCCAATAGGTGACGCGTGGATCGGTCAAACCGGCGAGCGCCAGGATCGGCGGGTAGTCGAGCGCGGCGACATTGTCGTAGGGCGAATAGGCGGCGATCGTCCGGTAATCATCGGCCGACGCGATCGGATTGCCCCATTCCGGCCATTCCGGCGGGGTCAGCGGAAGCGTCGCGTCGAGCATGGTGGTAAGCACATCGACGAACGGAACCTCGGCCACGATGCCCCCGAAGCAATCCGGCGCCATATTGGCGACGGCGCCCATCAGCATGCCGCCGGCCGAGCCGCCTTGCGCGACGATGCGGTCATGCGTGGTATAGCGTTCGGCAACGAGGTGGCGGGCGCAGGCGATGAAATCGGTGAAGGTGTTCATCTTGTGCGCCCGCTTGCCGTCATCGTACCAGCCATAACCCTTGTCCTTGCCGCCGCGGACATGGGCGATGGCAAAGACCACGCCGCGGTCGACCAGCGAGAACCAGTTGGTATTGAAGGCGGCCGGCACGGCAATGCCGTAGGAGCCGTAGCCGTAGAGCAGGCAAGGCGCGGAGCCGTCCAGCGGCGTGTCGCGGTGATGCAAAAGCGAGATCGGCACCAGTTCGCCATCGGCCGCGGGCGCCATCAGCCGCCTCGTGACGTAGTGATGGGGGTCGTGGCCGGACGGCACTTCCTGGGTCTTGAGCAGAACGCGCTCACGGGTACGCATGTTGTAGTCGAACATCTGCGACGGCGTCGTCATCGACGAGTAGGAGAAGCGCATCATCTCGGTGTCGTATTCCAGGGACCCTGAAAGGCCGAGCGAGAAGGCTTCCTCATCGAAGAAAATCAGATGCTCTTCGCCGCTGGCACGGTCACGCACGACGATACGCGGCAGGCCTTCCTTGCGCTCGAGCCGGACCATGTGGTCCTTGAAGCCGATCACCGACAGGATCAGCCGGCCCGGTTCATGTGGCACCAGTTCCTGCCAGTTGGCGCGGACCGGATCGCTCGCCGGCGCCGTCATGATCTTGAAGTCCTTGGCACCGTCCGCATTGGTCAGGACGAAGAAGATGTCGCCGCCTTCCTCCAGCTCATATTGAAGGCCGGTCTCGCGCGCCGAAACCAGCTTAGGCTCGGCAAACGGATCGCTGGCGCTCAGCAGGCGGTATTCCGAAGTCTCATGGTCATTGATGCCGATCATGATCCATTGATTGTTGCGGGTCCCGTCGACGTTCATGAAGAAGCCGGGGTCGGTTTCCTCGTAGATCAGGCGGTCGTTTTCAGGGGCCCGCCCCAGTGCGTGGAACAGCACCTTCGACGGCCGGTGGTTTGGATCGAGACGCGTATAGAAGAACCCGTCATTGCCCGCGTCCCACACGCCCGAACCGCCGGTGGCGGGAATCTGATCCGCCAGTTCCTTGCCGTCGGCAAGGTCGCGCACACGCAGCGTGTAGAATTCGGAACCCTTGTCGTCGAATGCCCACAGGAGCTTGCGATGATCGGCCGAATGATCGACGCCGCCGAGCCGGAAATAGGCCTTGCCTTCGGCCTCGGCGTCGCCGTCGAGCAGAATCTGCTCGGGTCCGCCGTCGCGCGGCATGCGGAAATAGCGCGGTTGCTCGCCGCCGAGCTTGAAGGAAGACCCGTAGGCGTAAGGCCCGTCCTTCATGGGAACGGAAGAATCGTCTTCCTTGATGCGGCCCTTCATTTCCTTGAAAAGCTGCTTTTGCAGATCCGATGTGTCGGCCATCAGCGTCGATTGGTAGGCATTCTCGGCTTCGAGTTCGGCGCGGATCCCAGGATCGAGCAACGATGGATCCCTGAACATCTCCTGCCAATTATCCGCCCTGAGCCAGACATATTCGTCAGTTCGCGTGATGCCGTGATGTGTGTCGGAGACCGGCCTTTTTTCGGGGGCAGGCGGGTTGACGATTGGAAATCGGGAAGTCCTGGTCATGGCGTCTCGCTCTGGAAATATCTTGAACGACGAATGAACACGCCGATCAGGGCGGTTCAAGAGCCGTGGCGTAGAGGTGGTGACGGCCCATGAGATGGCCGGGAGGAGAGAAGATGACCATTCGGTCTCATATTGGCGAGGCCTTCGCCGTTGCTCCGCTAACTCTGGTCTTTGCCGGCCAGTCTCATGCGACCGTATTCGCGGCTTGGCAAGTGGCCAGTGCGCAATGGGTTGGCAACCTGTGGTTTTGTGAACAGATATGAACAACCAAGCTTGTCGGTTTGGCCGCCAAGAAAACCGGAGCATTGAAACTTGCTTTGTGAGTTATCGCGAATGTAACGGTTAGCTGACCCAACGTCAGCCTTTGTCGGTTTGGCGACCGAAATATCGAAAAATTACATGGCGCACGAAAGATTGAAGCTGATCCCGGAATAGTTGATCATCATTCCTAAATATAATGCGCGGAGCGAATTGACTTACTTGACGTGTGGTCGCATTGATGTCCCCGTGACACGAATCGTCGTAGCTCTATCTGCGTAAAATTCGTGCAATGCCCTGATTGTAAAAAAGGGCACAGACCGACGTAACTCTTGTTGGGGCCTGAAGACCATGGATATTGTCGAAACACCTTCCCGAAACAATGATGCGCTGATCGAGCTAACCGCCGATGTGGTGGCTGCCTATGTCAGCAACAATCCCGTGCCGGTCGGCGAACTGCCGAACCTGATATCCGATGTCCATGCCGCTCTCGGGCGTGTGGGCGGAACCGTCGAGCAGCCGCCTGCCGATAAGCAGAAGCCGGCTGTCAACCCGAAGCGCTCGGTTCATGACGACTACATTGTCTGTCTTGAGGACGGCAAGAAGTTCAAGTCGCTCAAGCGTCACCTGATGACCCACTACGATCTGACGCCCGATCAGTATCGCGAAAAGTGGAACCTGGACCCAAGCTATCCGATGGTTGCCCCGAATTACGCGGCGGCCCGCTCCCAGCTTGCCAAGAAGATGGGCCTTGGCCGCAAGCGCAAGGCGCGGTAGTCGCGGCTTGCCGGATAAGAACTGAAATCAAACGGCGCCTTCGGGCGCCGTTTGATTTTGCGGGCGAGAGCAATTCCAGGAAAAGTGTGAACCGGTTTTCCCGGGAAAAGCGCGTTGTGCTTTCCCTAATGCATGTCGCCCAAAAGTGACCTCGGTTTTGGGAAGACGACATGCATAAAAACAAGGACCTAAAGCGCGTCGCCTGAATCCGTTTCGACGCGACGCGCTTTTGGAATTGCGTCAAAACAAAGAAGATCGCAGGCAGAAAGCCTGTCAGGCAGTCTGCGCGAGCGCCATCTCGGCGTCGCGTTTGATGCGCTTGACCATCGAGCGAAGGCCGTTGGCGCGCTGGGGTGACAGGTGTTCGTCGAGGCCGAGTGCCTTCAGCGTCGCCTCTGCATCGGTTTTCTGGATTTCGCTGGCCGTCTTTCCGGAAAACAGCGCCAGCATGATCGCGACCAGTCCGCGCACGATATGGGCGTCCGAATCACCTGTGAAGGTGATGACGGGATCGGCGCCCGGACCCCGTTCGGTGGTAAGCCAGACCTGGCTGACGCAACCCGGCACCTTGTTGACGGCGTTGCGCTCCGCATCGGGGAAGGGAGGCAGCGCTTCGCCAAGCTCGATGACGTAACGATAGCGGTCCTCCCATTCCTCGATGAATGAGAAGTCGTCTCGGATCGTCTGGATCGTGGTCGTCATGACCCGGATATAGTGACGCGGCAGCGCCGCGTCACGGAAAAAACAAGGACACCGCAGGCGTCGAGAGGGCAGACGGTCCGCGGTGCGCCGTCGAGACGGCTTAATTCTTTATCGGCAGATTGACCGTTTCGGGCAGGACGATTTCTTCCGGCACGCTGCCCGTCATTGTCGATGGGTCGGGGCCGGCGGACTTGTCGTCCAGCATGGCGGCCGCGATCTTGGCGGTCTCCTTGGCGCGTGCGGTGATGGTGTGCATCGCCGATTTGCCCGTCTCGCAGACATCGGGCTTGCGTTCGCATATCCCGGCGATGTCGCCGACAGCGTCGCGCGCCGCGAACAGGGCCTGGATGGGCCCGACGCTTTCCTGGCCCGTTTCATCGGACCCGACACCCAGTGGCAGCGCCAGCAGCACCAGTGAAAACCAGAAAGCCATTCTTATCAGGAAGAACATGCCTCGCCTCTCGTCGTGACCGGATCATGCATCACATGGCATGACCTCTTTTATGGGCAGGATGTTGGCACGCAGGCACGAAGGACGGCTTGCACGATCGCCGAGAATTTTCCTCAAATTTTAGGCAAACTCGAAACGAAGCGTTTTTGCTGTCGATTTGTTTCGTATCGGAACGATTCTCGTTACCATCCGATAACCATCTATGTAATTGTTTATACGATATTTTTCGCAAACGAAGGCGATCCCGTTCCTGCTTCTGGGCCGCTGATGGCGGGCGTTCGCGAATAACCCTCCGTTTACTATGGCTGCATTTGCGCGGGTTTTTGGCCGCCGTCATCCCGATATTTGCCGCAGGGCCGGCCTTGGTCGGCCCTGCCTTATCCATTCCTTAAACGCTGAATGCGAGTTTCAAAGCCAACCAAGACAATCTGCGAAAGCAGAGCTGTTCACGACGAGTGCGAGTGCGTTGAGTTGATGCCGATCGAGGCCAGATACGCTGAATTGCCTGGCGCAATGGCGGCCGGTTGTGAACGCATGGTTCATCCCAGCGTTCTCGGGCGGAGCGACCGCGAGCGCCAGCGCCGTTTCATCGGGGTCATGCTGGCCGCGCCGTTCTTTGCAGCGGGTGCCGCGGTCACGCTGGTTACGTCGGGCATGGGGGCGGCCGTGACCATGGCCGCCATTTTCGCGGCCTTCGGACTGTGCTGGTTCGTCGCGCTGCTGGTAGCAGCGACCGGCAAGATGGCCGCCGCGGGACCCATCGCCCTGGCGATGGCGGCGATTGCCCTTGGCGGTCTCATCGGTGCCGCCGGCGGATTGAGTTCACCTGTCGCCATGCTTGCGCTTGCGCTGCCATTCGAAGCCTGGTGGATCGGCGCCTCGCGGCGTGCGGCATTGTGGGGAGGCGCCTCGGCCGTCATCGCCATCGCCCTTCAGTCCCTGTCGGCCGCCTTCCTTCCATTCGCGGACGCGCACATCGCCGCCTGGCACTGGCTGGTGCCGTTGGCCTGGGCGCTGACCCTCATCCCGCGCATATCGGCGTTTCGCGGCGCCGCCGGCGCGGCCGATACGGTCGATGCCGGTGACCGACTGGAAGACATCATCGACGCGGTGGTCTTGCGGGTTGCCCGCCACGGCGAAGTCATGGATGTGTCCGCCAAAGCGCGCACGCTTCTGAAATTGCCGCCTGAGCTGTTGTCCGGAACGGGCCTCTTCGATCGCGTCCACCTGTCGGACCGTGTCTCCTATCTCAGCGCCCTGGCCGACATGCGTGACGGCGCACTGTCGCGCCGCCTCGAATTGCGCATCAGGCTGCCCCAGACTGGCAACGGCGCTCACGCCGGAAATGGTTTTGTGGCCGACAACTATCAGCCATTCGCGCTCGAACTGCTGCGCGGCGAGGAACAAAGCGACGTCTTCACGCTTGTCCTGCGCGAGAATGACGAAACAGCGCGCCTGCGTGAAGAACTGGCGCAAGCCAATGAGGCGGCGGCCGCCGCCGAAGTGGCCAAGGGCCGCTTCCTTGCCGTGGTGAGCCATGAACTGCGCACGCCGTTGAATGCCATCATCGGCTTCTCCGACATGCTGCTGCACGAGATGTTCGGCGCCTTCAAGGATCCGCGCCAGAAGGAATATGTCGGCCTCGTGCGGGATTCGGGCCAGCATTTGCTGGCGGTCGTGACATCCATACTCGACGTATCGAGGATCGAATCGGGCGCCTATGCCACCGAACCGGAGCCGTTCCGGTTCATGGAAGCCGTCGACATGTGCCAGTCGATGATGCGGCTGCAGGCGCAGGCCAAGAACATCGACCTGCAGACTCAGATCGCCCCTGACGCAGGCGATATCAATGCGGATCGCCGCGCAGTACAGCAGATGCTCATCAACCTCGTTTCCAACGCGATCAAGTTCACGCCCGACGGCGGCGATGTCGTCGTCGGCGCCAAGCGGATCGGCTCACGTCTGCATTTCTGGGTCAGGGACACCGGCATCGGCATTGCCGAGGAGGATTTCGCCAATCTCGGCAAACCCTTTATGCAGATCCAGAACGACTATACCCGCCGTTTCGAGGGGACGGGTCTTGGCCTTTCCCTGGTGAAGGGGCTGGTGGCCTTGCACGAAGGGACCATGTCGATCGAAAGCATGCCGGGCGAGGGTACCACGGTGACCATCAGCCTGCCGGTCAGCGGGCCGAAGGGACGCCCCGCCAACCCGACCGGAGTGCTGACGATGCCGGTGACGAGGGCGAAAGGGGACGCAAATGGCTCGCTCCGCAAAACAGGCTAAGGCGGTCAAACGCCGCAGCAACGCCTTTCAGGACGGCGCCATCGCCGTCGGCGGCATGATTTCGCGCAATCCCGTCCTGGTGGGAGGATCGACCGCATTCCTGGTGACGCTGTTCTACGTCTCGGCGAACGCGCTGTGGTATCAGCCTTTCCCGCACGCCGGGGCGTTTTTCGCCACTCGTAATTTCCAGGGCTTTCCGCACGCCGCAGCCGACGAGCCGGAGACGACGATCAACATCGTGCGATCCAATGCCGCGCCCGCCCCGATCAAGGGCGATCCGGTGGTCGAGCAGGTGCAGGGCATATTGAAGGATCTCGATTTCTATTCAGGCACCGTCGACGGCATTTCCGGCCCCAACACGCGCAAGGCCATACAGGCCTACCAGCAGAAGGTCGGGCTGAACGCTTCGGGCGAGATCGACGCGCTGCTGCTGGACCAACTGGGGGCAACGCCGAAGACCGCCGCCGTGCCCAAGCCGCGGCCTCGTCCCGATGTGGCGCCGGCCGCCGTTCCCGTCTCCTTGCAGGCGAATGAGGCACAGACGAATGCCGCTTCGCAGGGGCCTGATCCCCGCATCGTCAAGATCCAGGCCGGGCTCAAGGCCTTCGGCAATGACGACATGCAACTGGATGGTGTCGTCGGTGCGCGCACCAAGGCGGCGATCAAGGAATTCCAGTCGCTGTTCGGGTTGCCGCAGACCGGCGAGCCCGACGAGATCGTCTATGTCAAGATGCGCGAGATCGGCTTGACCAACTGACCGCCGAAACGACGGCTCGCTCTGCTTACGAAATTTCGATAGAGAGCCCGCATGTCGTCGGGAGTCTTCCATGCGCGTAACCGCTGATCTGTGGGTTTCGGCCCTGTTGCGCCGGGTTTTCGGCGCCGGCGGATTTGCCGCCGTGGTCAATCGCGGTGCGACCGAGGCCGGGGCTGTGTTCATCCTGGCGCGGGGCAGGATGGGTGAAATGGCTCTCTACGGGCCGGCACCGCAGACAAGCTACGATTCGGCCAAGCCAGAGGACCGTTTTTTCAGCCTTCTCGCCGCCGGCGATGATGCCGCCGTGCTGGATGCGAGACTTGAGCGCGAGAAAAAATTCGATCCCGACATCTGGGTGGTCGAGATCGAGGCCGGGAGTGTTCCCGTCGAGGAGCTTATTTCCGTGAAGACGCCCTGAGGCCGGAGGCGTCGGCTTCGTCGCTGTTGGACGCCTTGCGGCTGTCGCCGTTTGTCGGCGAAGCGTTGCGAGCCGCCATCGACAGGGTTTCGGTTTTCCATCCCCGCACTTTGTCCAGGGCCGCATCTCGGTGCAGCAGACGGTAGCGGTCGAGATAGGTGCGGATGGCCTGCGGATGCGGGAACAGGCCGGGATAGACGGCAACCGTGATCAGGAATGCCCGATCCTCGCTGAAGTCGAGCGAACGCAGCGCCGCAAGCAGCGGCGCATAATTCTGGTTGGCCGTCAGCGATTGCGCGATCGAGAAATCAATGTCGAGGGCGTCCGCTAGCGCGGTCTGGAAGAACGCGGCGTTTCCCGTCAGTGCCGTCTCGCGCAGTTTGATATAAGTATCCGCACCTGGGAACGCATCGACCTTCGCCGCCAAGGCTTCGTCGCCGGTGTGCATCATGGAGCGCAGCCTGCGCCGTGCGTTCTCGGCGGCAACGCCGGGCGTCTGCTGAGTTTCCGCGCTGTTCGCCGTCACTTGCGTCTTCACAAGGCTTTGCGCCGGGGCCGCTTCCGGATCCCGCACCCGCACCAGGGTCGGTCGTTCGAGCGCCCTGATCAGATCGGCGATGGTCGGGTTCAGGTCCTTGCGCCGCGATATGGCGCGTGCATGCGGCAGCCCGTGCCGGCCAATCAGCGCGATCAGGTCGATATCGCTGACCGCGCGTGAGCGGATGAGCAGCGGAGCGGCAATGTCGACCGGTTCCTCGCAGAGGCGCCGCACCAGGGCCGCGGGCGCATATTCGCATTCGGAAAGGGCGGCTGCCACGTAGCGCCGCGATTCGACGGGCACATCGTCGAACAGCGGCAGCGTCAGGTCTTCGAGCTGCCCGATCTCGCGGCGCGACGGGCGGGCCAGCGAGCAGAATGCCGATACGGCGGCGCGGAACAACCTTTCGGCTTTTCCCGATTCCGTCCTTATCGCGATTTGCCTGAAATCCGAGGATGACACGAAGGATACGCCTGACAACAGATACACACTTGGCCTCGCGCCACCGGGACCGTGTCGGTTTCGCGATTGCCTCGGTCAGAACGTTCTGACCTGGGAACAAAGATCAAGTTAGCGACGATCCGTTAGCGGTCCGTTAACCCTCTGCCGGCCTTAATGATATTTGGAGGCGTTGCGTTGTGCTCCGGGGAAACCGAGAGGAATGCGCGAACCATGGGCATGGTACTGTCTTTCGTGCCGCGTGCGGCACCGACCAATCGAGCCAAGCAAACCACCGAAATACCGGCGGCCGTGATCATATTTCCCGGCATCCGCTATGAGCGGTCCAACACCGGCGAAGTGCGGCCTGCGGGGCCAGACAAGCCGGGATCGCCACGGACGCCCGTGCCTCACCACTGAGCCTTGGCCTTGTCCGTCCGGCCTTCGACTCCGGACCTCCGGTCAGCGGGTTAGAAATCCTGCAGTTCGCAGGAACTCTGATCGAGAAAGCGCGACACGATCGGCTTCCAGCTCTCGTCCGGCACGAAGCTGCGGATGACGAAGATGCCCTCGTCGATGGGCGCCTCGACGAAAATCGCTCCCTGCAGGTCTTCGGGCAGGTCCTTGCGCACATCGATCATCTGCGCCGGCGTCAGCACGACCGCATCCAGCTTGCCGCCCGTCGCCGTGTGGTCGTTAAAGGAATAGATGTTGTGACCGCTGCGGTCATAAACCGACACCGACCAGAAGGGGACGTCTCCCGGCGCCCTGATCCGGACCATTCCTTCCTCGAGGTCGAAGCGGCAGGCCGTGGCATAGAACAGCGGGTCGACCGATTTCACCACCGGCGCGCCGCCGGCTTCGGCATCCAGCCGGTTCATCCTGTAGAGATCCGAGGCCATGGAGAGACGCGACCAGGCGTCACGTTCCGAAAATTCCGGCACCAGAAGCAGGACGATAATGTGGACGATGCCGGCGCCGACGAGGCCGAGCAGGATGGCATGCAGAAGCCTGCGCAAGGCGGCTCGCAAACTACGCATCGCAGCCCGCCCTCACGATCCTGGGCAGCGAAACGTCCGACAGGCCGGTGCTGCTGGCGATTGGCGTGTCGTAGAAAGTCAGGACGAAATACATTCTCCCGGAACCGTCGGTCAGAAGCCAGTTGCCCGGCATCGGGTGATGGCCGACGGAGATGATCACGGAATTGTCCGGTTGGCGCAGCACGGCGTAGGACTGAAGTGCTGCAAGCCGCGATTTGCCGGTCTCGACGACGCCGAGCGATTGATCGGCGGCATAAAGCGTCCAGAACCGGGCTGTGGGAAATCCACCCTCGATCCTGTAGGTGCATTCCCGCTTGAGTTGGTCGCCGGCGGCATCGTTTTCCGCCACGAAGGACAGGCCTTCGGCGCGGCCGAGCGCCAGCACGCCCTCACGCGCCACTCGCGCCTTGGAATAGGGATCTGCCGCCGGTGTGCCGATATCGGGGAAGGCGGTCCACTGGCCGATCCTGATCGCGCCGACGCCGTCCTGGATCTTCAGCGCGTACCAGACGCTGGCGCCGCCCCCGCCAACGGCTATGGCAAGCGAAATCAGCATCAGGAAGGCGTTCTTGAGCATGAAGGGCCGGGTGCGCGAAGGATTGCCGTTCGGGGATATCGCGGCGCGGGGCCTTGTGGCAAGCCGGTGTGATGGTTTTGCCTGTCGGTCTTGTCTTACCCGGCGGATGTCACAGGGCCGAAAGCGTCTCGGGTGGAGTGGGGGCGTCGAGTTTGGGCGCCGTCTGGAACAGTTGGCTCATGTCCCGCAGCGTCTGCGTGGTTCGGCTGGACAGCACCGGCGGCCGTTCGGCAGCGGCGTCGGCTGCGGCCTGCTCCTCGGTCTTCTTCTGCGCCTCCGCGGCCTTGGCCGCGATCTCCTCGTCGACGAAGGGCTTGTCGATGCCGGGGATCGGCTTGAGATCGATGTTCTGGTGCGCGTAGACCATCAGCCGCTGCCACACCATCGCCGGCAGCGAGCCGCCCGTCATGTTCTTGGTCGGCGAGAAATCGTCATTGCCCATCCAAACGGCAGCCGTGTAGTTGCCGGTGAAGCCGACGAACCAGGCATCGCGGTAGGATTGTGTCGTGCCGGTCTTGCCGGCGACGACGATGTTGGGAATTTGCGCCCGCCGCGCCGTGCCCATCACCGGTACTGCCGTCAGCATGGTGTTCATCGACTTCAGCGCCTGCTCGGACAGCACGCGATGCGGCGGCGGCGCGTCCTTGGTCCAGTCATACACCACGTCGCCGGTGCGTGTGACGAGCTGGGTGATGCCGTGCCGGGACCCGACGAAGCCGTTTTGGGCAAAGACGCTGTAGCCCGTCGCCTGGTCCATCACGGTCATGCCCGAGGTGCCGAGCACCATCGTCTTGTGCCCTTCGAGCGGCGATTCCACGCCAAACGATTCCGCCAATGCCTTGATCGGCGCGATTCCGAGATGATCCTTGGCCAGCCGCACCGGCACGGTGTTGATCGACTTGGCCATCGCCATGATCAGCGTGACATTGCCCGCCGACTCGCCGCTGTAATTGTGTGGCGACCAGTTGCCCCAACTGATCGGCCCGCCTGATATGATCGAATTCGGCGTGAAGCCGTGTTCCATCGCCGTGGCATAGACATAGGGCTTGAACGACGAGCCGGTCTGGCGCAGCGCCTTGGTGGCGCGATTGAACTGGCTGGCGCCATAGTCGCGGCCGCCGACGATCGCCCGCACCGCGCCATTGGTCTCGATGACCACCACGGCACCTTCGGCGACGTTGTACTCCTTGCCGAACTGACGCAGATGGAACTCGAGGGACTCCTCCGCAGCCTTCTGGATGTTGGCGTCGAATGTGGTGTGGGCAACCAGGGAGTGCTGGCCGGGCTTGGCGATCTTCTTGACCTCGTCGAAGGCCCAGTCGAGGAAATAATCCGGGCTTTTCTGCTCGCCGCGATCGACGACGTCGGCCGGATGCAGCCTTGCCTGCAGCACCTGGCCTTCGGTCATGAAGCCGGAATCGACGAGGTTGGACAGCACTACGTTGGCACGTGCGCGCGCCGCCGGCAGGTTGATGTGCGGCGCGTACTTCGTCGGCGCCTTGAACAGGCCGGCCAGCATCGCCGCCTCGGCAAGGTTCAGGTCCTTGACGCTCTTGCCGAAATAGAAGTCCGCCGCCGCCTCGATGCCGAACGTGCCGCCGCCCATATAGGCGCGGTCGAGATAGAGCTGCAGGATTTCCTTCTTCGACAGATTGGCCTCCAGCCACAGCGACAGGAAGGCTTCCTTGATCTTACGCTCGAACGTGCGCTCGTTGGTCAGGAACAGGTTCTTGGCCAGCTGCTGGGTGATGCTGGAACCGCCTTGGACGACCGAGTTTGCCCGCACATTCTCGAAGATCGCGCGCGACAGGCCGAGCACGTCGATGCCGTAATGCTCGAAGAAACGCCGATCCTCGGTGGCAAGCACCGCCTTGATGACGTGGTCCGGCATCTCGTCGACCGGCACGGAATCGCGCTGGATGATGCCGCGCTGGCCGATCTCGTTGCCGTAACGGTCGAGGAAGGTGACGGCGAAGTCGCCTTGGGCGCGCCAGTCGCCCGTAGTGTCCTGGAAAGCGGGTATCGCCAGCGCCAGCATCACCACAATGCCGCCGGCGCCGAGTGTAAACCCTTCGCTCAATAGTTCGATGACGCCACGGCGCCAGCCCTTGAGGCGGAAGCGCCGCGAGAAGATCGTCGCCGCTTCCCAGAACTGACGCGCCTTGAAGCCGATCTCATAGAGCGAGGAATCGAGCCACGCGTCCAGCGCCAGAAGGCGGGAGGCGATCGGACCTCTTCTCTTGCGCGGTTCAGGGCTGACCATTCAAAAACCCGGCTCGGCTCTGGCGCGACCTGAAAACCGCAAGCGGGCAATTTCAGGGCGGCGCCCTGTTCCGACTATTCGTCCATTTTGCCGACACCCACAAGGGCGGCGAGGACACAGCCGCAAGGTTTGTCGATGGAAGAGCCAGGTAGCCGGCGGGCCGGTTCCTCGCCCGCCGGATTCTGCGTCCGGCGGGCGAGGGGGATTTGCCTCCCCGAACTATCAGGCCGCTTCGCGCTTCAGCGCCTGCGCCATGCAATGGATACCGCCGCCGGTCTTGGAGATTTCGCTCATGTCGACGGCCGCGACCTCGAAGCCGCGCGCCTTGAGCTTTTCGATCAGCGTCTTGCTGGAAGTCGGCGCGATCACCCGGTCCTTGCCCAGCGACATGAAGTTGCAGCCGAGCGCCATCGTGTCCTGGAAGGGAACGTCGATGATTTCGTGACCCTTGCCCTTCAGCCAGTCGACGATGCCGGGCTCGGTGCAGGCGAGGCAGACGGCGGTGAGCTTTTCGGCGATCGGCACCACCATCAGGTCGATATGGACGTAATATTCGTCGATGAAGGCGATACGTGTTTCCCAGCCTTCTTTCTCGAACCATGCCTGCACCTGGCGGGCGCCTTCCTCCTGCGTACGGGCGCCGCCGCAGCCGATCAGCACCACGCCGTCCTCGATGACATTGAAGTCACCGCCCTCGAAGGTGCCTGCCGTGACCATGTCGTAGATCGGGATGCCGAGCTTTTCATAGGTGCGAATGGCCGCGTAATTCTCGCCGCGCCGCCACCAGTTGGCCATGGCGGTGATAACAGCGCCATAAGGCGTCATGACGCTGGAATCACGGGAATAGACCTGCATCGGCAGTTCCGGCGTCGGCTCGTGCCAATGGATGTTGACGCCGAAATGCTCGTAGGCCGCGACAAGATCCTTGTGCTGCGCCTGCGCGATCTGGACGTTGCAGGGTGCCTCGCGCAGATGTTTTCGCGAGAGCGAGCTGGTCGAGAGGTGACGCAGGAAGTTCGGCGATCCGAGCAGCACGTCCGTCAAGACGTCGGTCTCGTTGGCGAAGCCCCAGACGGTCAGCGGCTTGGTGCCGCCGGCCGGGTTGCGGCGCTGCAGCGAAAACGGCTCGGCGATGATGCGGTCATGAACGGTCATGCGGTTCTCCTCGTAGCTTGTTCTCAAGGGTTGGTCGGTCATGCGTTGCTTGGGATCCACCAGTCGCGCCCGCGCGCGGTGGTGACATATTCCGGCCAGCGGAAATTGATCGGCGGCTCGTAGTCGCAGAGCGGCGCGATCCAGGTGGAGCCGCCGATGCCGCCGCCGGTACGGGCGATGAACTCGTTCATCGCCTCCTCACGGGCGGTTTTGTCCTCGAGCAGGCGCAGCGCCGCCAGCGCTACCGTCTTGGCGGCGCAGATGACCATCGGGTCGATCGTCGCGGGAATGCCGCCCAGCGCATTCATCACCCAGGAGGGATAGGCACTGCCATTCGCCGAACGGAGCGCCGGGCGGGCGACATAGAAGCGCGCGGTCGGCGCGTGCCAGCTCATGTCGGTGTAGTCGTCGGAAGTCGAATTGACCTGGGAGGGCGGCAGGTCGCGGCGCAGGATCGCCTCGGCCTCTTGTGGGGCAATCAGCCGCTCCAGCTCGTCAATAAAGGGGTTGTCGGTCGCGGTGCCGCCGGCATTGACCTGGATTTCGCGCGCGACCGTCCTGGCGGCCTCGTCCCAGTGCGGCGGCCCGACCGTCGACAGGGCTTCGTAGGCAATCCCGGCCATGGCGTGGTTGGCCAGCCCCGGCCGCGACTTCGACACCCAGTGCCGCTCGTAGCGGCAGCCGCTGATCGCGGCCGCGGCCGCGGCGTTGCGGTCGAGCACCGCTGTCACCTGCTTGGCCATACCAATGGTCGGCACGCGGATCATGTACTGGATCTCGGCCAGGCCCGCCGGCAGATTGTCGGCCGTGGCCTGGCCCGCCGTCAGGATCGCCTCGCTGATCGACCAGCCGCCCTGATGCGGCAGCATGGAATCGCGCAGCGCCTTGGAGGCCATGTACATGGTCATCAGCGCATCGTTGGCGCCCGGTGCCCTGACCGCCGAATGCGCCTGCGGGATCGGTGCGCCGTCGCCTGCGCGAACCCAATTTTCGGGTTCGTCGCAGATGAAGCGATAGATCATCGCGTAGGCCGCGCCGCAATGCGTATCCCAGCGCGCCGTATTGCAGAGCGGCAGCATGTAGAAGGGATGGAACGAGATCATGCCGGCAAGACCGTCATAATAGCCTTTTGCCGCATGGATCGGCTTCGAACCGCGCACCTTTTCGGCCGGCTCACCGGTGAAGCGCAGCGTGCCTTGAACGCCGTCGCGCTGCATGGCGGCCTTGGTCGCGAGCAGGCCACCGAGGCTCGCTATGCCGAGCCCCGAATGCGGATCGGTATGGCCGCCGGCCTCGGCGCCAAGGCCAAGGCGCGGCTGTCTCACCGTCACGGCCTCCTGGCAATTGCCGGGCACGGCATCATATTCGGCATACATGCCGACGGTCGGTCCGGCGCCATTCGTCCAGTGGGCGCAGAAGGCGGTCGGCATGCCGCCCGAGCCTTCCTCGACCGTAAATCCCTCGCGTTTGAGCCGATCGACATACCAGGCGGCCGATTGGTACTCGCGCCACGCGGTCTCGCCGAACTCGAAGATGGTGCGTGTCCAGGCCGACAGCAGGGGCTGGATGCCGTCGAGGCAGGCAAGCGCGGTCTCTTGCGCCGATGTCGTCACCGGTTTGTCCATGCATCAAAGAAAGCAGTGAAGCGGTTCGCCAAAAAGTGATATGTTTTCCCGGTTCGTGCAAATTCGGTTCACCTCTTGAGAATTCCTTCGACACAGGCGCTGCGCGCCCTTGACAGTTTCGCCAGGCATGGCAGCGTCTGGCGCGCCGCCGACGAACTGCACCTGACCCGCAGCGCGGTGAGCCATCAGTTGCGCTTGCTGGAGCGCGACCTCGGCTTCGATCTCCTGCAACGCATCGGCAAGGGCGTGGCGTTGACGCCGCGCGGCCAGCGCTACGCGGCCAATGTCAGGAAAGCGCTGACGGTGCTCGGCGACGCGGGAACGCACAACAGTGGTGCCGGGGTTGGCGGCTCCTTCGCCGTCTCCTGCCCGCCGGGCTTCGCCTCGATGTTCCTGTGCACCCATATCGGCGAGTTCCAGCAGATGTATCCGGATGTGGCGCTCTCGGTGCTTACGCCGCGGCGGCTCGACGATGTCAGCAATCCGGAGGCCGACGCCTTTATCGCCTTTGGCGTCGGCAACTGGCCTAACCGCGCGGTGGAGTTGCTCTGTGAGGTCTCGTTCACGCCGCTTTGCAGCCCGACGCTGCTTAACAAGGTCGGTGGATTTTCCAAACCCGCCGACGTTCTGCGCGCCAATCTGCTCCATCTTGGCGACACCGAGGACTGGGCACGCTGGCTGGCGCTGTCCAAGGTGGAAAATCCTGACACCGAGGGCGGTATCTTCTTTTCCGACATGAACCTCGTCTTTTCGGCGGCGGTCGCCGGGCAGGGGATTGCGATGGGCGACGAACTGACCGGCCGCCGGGCGCTGAGCGAAGGCCGTCTCGTCAAGCCGTTCGAGGCGTCGGTCCCCTCGCCACGCTCGTATTTCCTGGTTTTCGAGCATGCAAAGGCGGGGCATCCGGTGCTCAATGCCTTCAGCGGTTGGTTGAGAGCGAAGCTGTTGGAAAACAGGCTGGCGACGTATTGAGGTCGGCCGATCCCGCCACGAGGGAAATTGACGGCTCCGCCGTCCCGCTATCTCGTAAAACCCACCAGACGTGAATCAAATTTGCCGATCAGGCGAAAACTATTCGGTTGCGGTGAGCTTCGGCCCTGCCTACGATTTGGCTCAACGGAAGGATAGAGGCAGGATGCAGCAACCCGGCCGGGCCGCAGAGATCAAGGCAATTGGGATCGGCAAGAGCTTTGGCTCGTTCCGTGCGCTGGACAATCTGACGCTCGATATAGGCCGCGGCGAGTTCCTGACACTGCTCGGCCCCTCCGGCTCCGGCAAAACCACCTTCCTGATGATCCTGGCCGGCTTCGTGCAGCCGAGCGAGGGCAGGCTTTTCAGCGACGGCGCCGACATCACCGACCGCCCGGCCGAGCAGCGTGCCGCCGGCATGGTGTTCCAGGGTTATGCGCTGTTCCCGCATATGAGCGTCGAGGCAAACATCGCTTTCCCGCTCAAGGTCCGCAAGAAACCGGCCGCGGAGATCAAGAAACGCGTCGGCGAGATGATCGAGCGTGTCGGTTTGATCGGCCACGAGAAGAAGTTGCCGTCGCAGCTTTCCGGCGGCCAGCAGCAGCGCGTGGCGCTTGCCCGCGCGCTGGTGTTCGAGCCGGGCGTGCTCCTGCTCGACGAGCCGTTTTCGGCGTTGGACAAGAGCTTGCGCGGCCAGATGCAGGCAGAGATGAAGCGCCTGCACCAGGAGACCGGGACCACTTTCGTCTTCGTCACCCACGACCAGAGCGAGGCGCTGGCGCTGTCCTCTCGCGTCGCCATCTTCAACCATGGCAAATTGCTGCAGGTCGGGGCGCCGGACGAGGTCTACGACCGGCCGGACAATCGCTTCGTCGCCGAATTCCTGGGCGAGATCAACATGCTGCCGCTGAAAGGCGTGCGCAGCGCCGATGATGGCGCCACCGGCCTGTGCGAGGACCGCGCCGTCAGCCTGCGTGGCAATCCGGCCACTGTCGGTGCTAACGCCATACTGGCGATCCGCCCCGAACACATGTCGATAGCGCGCGAGGCCGCCGCCGGAGAGAACGGTATCGCCGCGACGGCGATCGCATCGACCTATCTGGGGGCGGCAACCAAGCTCGACCTCACAACGCGCCAGGGTGCAAAAGTGACCGTCTCGGTGCCCAACGAGGTCGCGGCGGCTGCTCTCAGCAAGGGCAATTCCGTCTGGCTGACATGGCCGGCTGAAAAGGGTTTCCTCCTTCCGGACGGAGGACAATGACCGCCGGCGCGGCCTGATCCGCCGCACCGGCTTCCGGATTAAAATCAACGAAAACAAAGGGGAACTGACATGAACGACACCAAGAAACAGGCCATCGAAACGCTGTCCGAAAGGACGATACGTGGTGAGATCTCGCGCCGGCAGTTCACGCAGTTGGCGGCGCTCGTGCTCGCCGGCACGCCGTTGCTGCTGCGTTCGAGCGGCGCATTCGCCGCTGCGAAGGAACTGGTTCTGGTCAACTGGGGTGGCGACGCCATCACGGCCTATGACGCGGCCTATGGCCAGGCTTTCACCAAGGACACCGGCATCACCGTCAAGATGGACGGCTCGGGCCCGACCGAAGGCGCGATCGCCGCGCAGTTCAAAAGCGGCGCCCCGACCTGGGACCTGGTCGATGTCGACCCGTTCTCGGCCATCACGCTCGGCGCGCAAGGCATGCTCGAGCCGATCGACTACAACATCGTCGACAAGAAAAAGATGCGGCCGGGCTTCGGCTGGGACTATGCCGCCTCGACCTATTTCTTCTCCTATGTCATCGCCTACGATTCCGAGAAATACGGCAAGGATGCACCGACCGGCATGGCCGATTTCTTCGATGTGAAGAAATTCCCGGGCAAGCGTTCCCTCTACAAATGGGGCGTGTCGAGCTGGGAAGCTGCCCTTTTGGCCGATGGCATCGCGCCGGCGTCGCTCTACCCGCTCGACTTGAAGCGGGCGCATGACAAAATCGCCGCCTTCAAGGAAAACGTCGTCGCTTATTGGGGCGGCGGCGCCGAGAGCCAGAGCGTGCTGCTCAATGGCGAAGCCTCGATGGCGATCGTCTGGTCGACGCGCGCCTCGCTGATCGAGCAGGATTCCGGCGGCAAGATCAAGTTCATTTGGGACCAGGGCCTGATCTCGCCCGGCGCGCTTGCCGTGCTCAAGAACAACCCTGGCGGCAAGGACGCCGCGATGAAGTTCATCGCCAGCGCCCAGGATCCCCAAAAGCAGCTCGTCATGTTCGACAAGCTCGGCCAGGGTCCGGCCAATCCGGCCGCCGACGCGCTGATCCCCGCCGACAAGAAGCGCATCAACCCCGTCGATCCCGAGAACATGAAGAAGCAGATCCCGCTCGACATGGATTGGTACGCCAAGAACTACGGTGCCGCACTCGACGAATACACCAAGATCATCTCCGCCTGACCCTCGGGGATGCTGAACTGACATGAGAGGCGTTCTCTCCGACAGGATGGGCGCGGCGCTGTTGATGGCGCCGCTGCTCCTGTTTCTCGGCCTTGCCTATGCCTGGCCGTTTCTCGGCGTGGTGAAGTGGAGCTTCACCTTGCCGACGCCTGGGCTTGGCCAGTACGGGGCGTTGCTCACCGACGATCTGGTGCAGTCGGTGTTCATCCGCACGCTGCGCATCGCCGCCATCGTCACCATTGTGTCGGTCGCCGCCGCCTATGCCATCACGGTCGTCTGGGTCCGCGGCAGCCCGGCGCAGCGCCTCGTCGCCGAATTCTGCATCCTGGTGCCGTTCTGGATCTCGGTGCTGACGCGAGCCTTCGGCTGGGTGGCGCTTCTGTCCAATCGCGGCCTGATCAACACCTGGCTGCAGTCGATCGGTTTCATCTCCGAGCCGCTGACTTTGGTGCGCAACGAGTTCGGCGTCATTGTCGGCATGACCCATTTCCTCATTCCGTTCGCGGTCTTTCCGCTGGCCTCGGCCATGCGCAGCCTGGACGAGCGCGTGCTGCTCGCCGCACGCGGCCTCGGCTCCAGCCGCATGCGCACCTTCTGGACGGTGTTCGTGCCGATGACGCGCTCCGGCATCATCGGCTCCGCGATGATCGTCTTCGTCTTCTCGCTTGGCTTCTTCGTCACACCGGCGATCCTCGGTGGCGGCCGCAGCGTGATGATCGCCGAGCTGATCTATCTCAGGATATTCCAGAGCCCGGACTGGGGGCTGGGGGCTGCGATCAGCGTCGTGCTGGTACTGTTCGTCGGCGCGCTGATGGCGCTCCTGTTCCGTTATGTCAGACCGAAGCAGCTCATCTGATGCCGACCTATCGCCCTGGACCCGTCTCGCTGATCCTCGCCGTGCTGGTGGCGCTGTTCCTGCTCATGCCGCTGCTCGCAGTCATTCCGGTATCGCTGACGCCCAGCCGCATGCTGGCGATGCCGACGGGCGAATTGTCGCTGCGCCACTACCGCTCGCTGATCGAGGATCCGCGCTGGCTCCAGTCGATCCTGCTTTCGATCCGCATCGGCATTGTCAGCAGTGCCATTTCAACCGTGCTGGCGCTTTGTTTCAGTCTCGGCGTCTGGATGTTCCAGCCGCGCTTCACCGCGACCCTTGTCGGCTTCGTGCTGTTGCCGATGGTTGTGCCGCCGGTGGTTTCGGCGGTGACGCTCTACTTCCTGCTCACTTCGATCTCGGGCGTCAGCTCCTTCTTCGGCTACGACACCTGGCTCGGCGTCGCCATGGCGCATTCGGTGATGACGGTGCCGTTCGCGACCGTGCTGATCCTGGTCTCGCTCAGCCAGCTTGACCGCCGCATCGACCTCGCAGCGCGGGGTCTTGGCGCAAGTGTCTGGGAGCGCGCCACCCGCGTCATCATGCCCAACATCAAGTTCGGCATCGTCACCGCGGCACTGCTCTCCTTCGTGCTCTCCTGGGAAGAGATCGGCGTCACCCTGTTCATCACCTCGGTCAACGCCATCACGCTGCCGCGTCTGATGTGGATGGGCCTGCGCGACAACATCGACCCGGCGATCGCGGCGCTTTCCGTGATATTGATCGTCATCACGGTGCTGGTTCTGACGGTGAGGAGCCTCGTGGTCCGGCTGAACCGGGGGAGCAAGCCGGTCTAGACGAACCGCACCGAGACTTTGCCAAACCTGCCCAAATCGCCGATCACCTCGTCTCCGGCCTCGACCACGATCGGTGTCACACAGGTCCCGGTTATCACAATCTGTCCCGGCTGAAGCGCTATGCCCAGGCCCGACAGCTCATTGACCAGCCATGTGAGCGCAATACGAGGGTCGCCGAGGACAGCCGCGCCGGTTCCGTCATGCCGCGACTTGCCCGAAACAAGACCGGTCGCCGGGTGCTCCGCGAGATTCACATCGCGCCATTCGTCTTGCGTGGGCTGGCCGATGACAAACAGATTGGCGCAGGCATTGTCCGCGATGAGCTGTGGCGCTCCGACGGCGCAGAAATCGTCGTAGCGCGAGTCCGGTATTTCGATCGCCGGATGCAAGCTCGCCACGGCGCCCATCACTTCTGCGATTTCATAAGGTGCCGGGCGAGGTGGGAGCTGGCGGCCGAAACGGAAGGCGAATTCGATCTCGGCGACACGCATCTTGCTCGTCGCGAGCGAAACGGTCCCGCCAACCTCGACCGCTTTCTCTGCCAGCAGGCGACCGACCATCGGGCCGTCGACATTGATATGCCTTTGACCGGCCAGGCTGGTTGCCGCGATCTTCCAGCCGAAAAGCGGGGCCGCCGAACGATCCATGACATGGGCCTGGATGGCATAGCCTTCGGTCCGCGTCTTCGGCCGCAATTCCTCAGGTATGGCCGCGAGATGGGTGCCGTTGTCCCAATGGCTCACCAGCAGATGCGACGCGGTCCTGGCCTTTTCTGGATCGAGCATGGTCAGCTCCGGGAATCGAAGAAATAGCTCGCTGCCGATCAAAGCCGGCAGGGAACATTCCGTTATGTTGGCCATGCCATGGTGGTTAGCCTACATGACCGGACAAGCACGAGTCCACGTCCATGCTTTGCTTGTCGAGTGTCGTGAGCAGAAATCACCTACCGGACCGGGCGGCAGCGGCGCGCTCATCCGACAGGGGCGCGCGGACCGCGGCCCTTGTCACCGTCGGGTCGTAGCTCTTGCGCGCGAACACCTCTTTCACTAGCGGGGCAAAGAACGCCAGCGGCAGGGTCGGATAATCCGGATCGAAGCTCGACTGGTCCCATTTCTCGCAGAATTCGGCGCAGTCGTCGAAGTATGGGCTGCCCCGGAAAGTTTCCCGCTTGTTCGGATTGGCCCCGACATGTTCGCCATAATACAGCAGCTGGAAATCGCCGTGCTTCTCCACCACCCAGGCGCACTGTTCGCGCACGAATGGCCGGATGATGGCCGCGGCATATTCGTCATGATTGTAGGGGGCATAGATGTCACCGACGTCGTGGAGCAGCGCCGATACCACCCAGTCGGTGTCCGCTCCGGCATTCCAGGCCCTGGTTGCTGCCTGTAGGGAGTGGCCGAGCCGCGTTACCTTGTAGCCCGACAGGGATTTGTCGAGTTCGACCAGGGCGGCGAGCAGCCGATCGGCGGTGCCATCGGCATATTCGATCTCGTGTTCGGTGAGAAACGCGTAGTCCTCGCGGTCCCCATCCTTCATCTGCGTGAATTTTACGGTTTCCATGGTCGCTGCCTCTAATCAGTCGCCGCGTTGCATCGTTTTCGATCCGCCGTACATCTCGTCCGGCTTATCGACCGAGTTCGACGGAAAGATCTTCGCCGTCACGGTGGACGGGGAAGGTTCGTGCCTTGAGCCGATCGTCGACGAGGCACTTTCCGGACCGGATCTCGAACTCCCATCCATGCCAGGCACAGCGAACGAGTTCGCCGGCGCGCTCATAGACGAACTCGGTCTTGTCGGTTTGTTTGGTGGTTCCGCAGACCGGTCCTTCGCACAACTGTCCAGCGCGATGCGGGCATATGTTCAGCAGGGCGGCATAGCCGTCGTGGAGTTCGAAGATGCCGACGCTTATACGGCCGAAGGTGACGATCTTCGGCCGCTCGGTCGTTACCTCGGCGACCTTGCAGGCAAAAGTCCGGGAGGGGGCTACAGCTGCCTCCATCATGCGACCCTCGCGGTTGCCGCCGGTGCCTCGATACGCTTGTAGACTTCAAGCGCGTTTAGCCCCATCACCTTGTCGCGCCATGCCGGCGGGATGTGGAGATTGGTCGGTGCGTCGAAGTCCCAGTGGGGATAGTCGGACGCGAAGAGCAGCGTGTTCTGACCGTCCATATGCTCGAGCGTCTCCCAGAGGTGCTTCACATTCTGCGGCTGCTCCAGCGGCTGAGTGCTGAAGCGGATGTTGCGGCGGCAATATTCCGACGGCAGCATCCTCAGCCATGGCGTCTCCTTGCGTAAGGCCTTGAAGTTGGCATCGAGCCGCCACATCAACGAAGGCACCCAAGAGACGCCGCATTCGATGACGACGAAGTAGAGGTCGGGATATTTCTCGAACACGCCGTTGGAGATCATGCTGACCACATGGGTCATCGCCGGCTGGCTGAGCAGCGCATGCGTCTCCCAGTAGTAAGCGGTCGGGCCGCTGGCGACGGCATTGTGATTGACGCCTCCCTGGCCGCCAAAATGAATGGCGAAGGGCAGGCCGACCTCCGCGCAAGCCTCGAAGATAGGATGGTAGAACGGATCGCCGTAGGGGCGCTGCGAGCCGTGGCTTGCAAGGACCTGGACGATGTCCTTGTGTCCGCCCAGGCGCCTTATCTCGGCCGCCGCCCCATGTGGATCGGTCGGAGAGATGATGATCGATCCTTTGAAGCGTCTGTCCTTGGGCAGCCACCAATCGATCATGTAGTCGTTATAGGCGCTGACCAGCGCATTGGCGTAGTGGTAGTTGGCCAGTGTCGAGGCTTCCAGCGGTTCGTCGGCCGTGAGGATAGCAACGTCGATGTCGTACAGATCGAGGTGCTTCTCCTTCATGATCAGGTAGTTGTCGTCCTCGGTCTGCGGCTTGATGTCATGCCGGGAAAATCCTTCGGGATGGAGCCACGGGCGATGTCCATGCGGGAAGCTGCCCGCCGGGCCGGGCTTTTCGCCGCGGACCATGAAATCGCGCCAGTAGGGCTCGAGATAGGGCAGAAGGACTTCAGCATTGGACCAGTAGTTGTGCACGTCCGTGTCGACGATAAACATTGATGCATCACCTGCCGAGGAGGGTTGGATGCACGAACAGTGGACTTCGGCGCAGTCGGCCGCAACGCAGTCGCCGGCCGCAGTTTAATCGAAGAATCCGATTACCCATTGCCTGCCAGGGCAGAAAGGCGCTAGCCGATTGGGATCGCCTCGTTCGCTGATGGCCGGAATGCAGATAGAATTGCTCGATACATTCCTCGATCTCATCGAGACCCGGAATTTCAACAGGACCGCGGAGCGGCTTGGCATCACCCAGTCCACCGTCTCGAGCCGCATTCGCACGCTCGAGACGCTGCTGGAAAAACAGCTCTTCATTCGCAACAAGAGCGGGACGGAGCCCACCGCCGCCGGTGTACGCTTCGAGCAGCATGCGCGCGCGGTAAAGCTCAGATGGCTGGATGCGCGCCGCGAAATCCAGTCGGTCGGCAAGTTCGACCGTCTCATCCGCATCGGCATTCAGTTCGAGCTTTACGAGCGCGTCCTGCAGGAATGGCTGGTCTGGGTGAGGGCGACGATGCCCAAGTTGGCAATCTATGTCGAGATCGACTACTCAAACCAGATGATCCTGGACCTCACGACCGGCAGCCTCGATCTCGCCGTCCTTTATTCGCCGCAGCATCTTCCCGACATTCACTATGAGCAGATCGCCGAGGAGAGCTTCGTGATGGTCTCCACGCGCGGCGTGGCGTTCAGTGACATCACGCCGGCGGACTACATTCGCGCCAACTACTCCGCATCCTTCGATCGCGCGCACAAACAGATGCTGCCCGAACTGGAAAGCAGCCCGGTTTCGACCGGAAACGGCGGCGCTGTCGCCCATCTGCTGAGAAGCCAGGGCGGTACGGCCTTCGTCACCGCGGCGGTCGCGACGAAATTGCTTCAGGAGAAGGTGGCGGAGCTCGTCGCCGACGCGCCAAGAATCTCCCATCCGATCTATTCCGCCGTGCACGTGCGGCATCATCATTCACACACCCATGCCCGCTTGCTGAAGGCGCTCAAGCTGATGACGGTATAAGCGCCGCAGACGCAGGTGGTTACAGGTCGACTGCGATGTCGCTGGTCGGTGTGCTGCAGCAGGCAAGGACAAAGCCCGCCTCGCGCTCTGCATCCGAAAGGCCCCCCATCTCGTTCATGTCCACCGCGCCGCTTGCCAGCATGACCTTGCATGTTCCGCACAGGCCCATTCGGCAGGACGTCTCGACATGGATGCCGGCGGCCTCGGCAATATCCAAAATGGTCTCACCGGCGCCGGCCACGCGATTGATGCTGCAACGCTGGAAAAGAATGCTCCTTGCCTCGCCGCCTTGTCCCCTGTCAGCTGCAGATTTGATGGCGCCCGACGGCGTTGGGCCGAAGGCTTCTTCGAAAATCTCGCGTGCCGGTACCCCAAGCTCAAGAAGGTCGCGGCGCATCGCTTCCATGAACGCCGTAGGCCCGCATAGAAAGGCGCTACGTTCTGCCGCGTCCGGCACGAGTTCGGCCAGCTTGGTCATGTCAAGCCGGCCGCCGGCGCCAAGGGCGCCGGATGGCTGGCTGCAAACGGTCTCCACACGCAGCCCAGGCAGTTGGGCAAAGCTTCGCAGTTCGTCCTCGAAAAGAAGATCGCCTGGCGTTCGCGCGCATTGGATGAGGCAGATGTCGAGATCGCTGCCGGCATCGCTGAGCGACCGCAGCATTGACATGAACGGGGTGACGCCGCTGCCCGCGCAAAGGAAAAGTGCCTTTTGGAAGGCACGGCCCTCAAGCGTGAACATGCCGCCGGCTTCATCGATCTCGGCCGTCGCGCCTGCGCCGAAATGATCGTGGAGGATACGAGTCGCCTTGCCGTCCTTGGCGGCCTTGATCGTCAAAGCGATACGCTGCGGGCGGCTTGGTGGCGAGGCTATGGTGAAGACGCGGGAAAAGTGTTCACCGTTCCAGCCGAAGCGGATGGTGGTGGACTGGCCGGCACGGAAGTCGAAACCCCTGCCGTCGACGCGCTCGAAGACCAGCGTGACGACGTCGCTCGTCTCCTGGATGCGGTCCGTGCAGACACACAGGCGCGACGTATCGAGGAGGGCGCCATTGCAGGCGCTAGTGGGTACGACATTCATGGGCCGTCTCCAAAGACAGGTGATCTGGCTTGCGATAGCAGATCGGAGCGTGCCCATGCCGCATCTCGTTAATCGGAAAAAGCGTTCACATTTTACACCGGGACTCATGCCATGGCTGGCGTTGTCGATAGGATCAGCTGATCCAGAGCTTGCCGTTACTCCAACTCTGGCGGAATCCGTTCATGGCGACTAGGTTGCGATAGGTGCAGCCGCGACAGGCGAGGGAAATGACATATGACCGCGCCCGGTGATTTGCAGCAGGCCCTGTTCCTCAGGTTGAAAAGCGATGCGTCGCTATCGGCGCTGCTGGGCGGCGCCGGACTGCTCGAGCGGCCAACCGATAACGCCGCCTTTCCCTATGTGACTTCAGGCCAGACCTCTGCCTTCGACTGGGATACCGGCGCCGAGAACAATGACGACCAGCTGATCACGCTGCATGTCTGGTCGAAGGCCCATGGCGAAGCCGAAACGGTTGCCATCATGGCCGCCATCGAAGCACGCCTTGCTGACGCGGTGCTGGTGATCGGCCCGCGTGGCCAGACGCGGCTGTCGCTGGAATTCAGCGAGGCGCGTTATGATGAGGAACTGCTTGTCCATCACGGTCTGCTGCGATTCCGTGCGCTGACGCAGGAAAACGCCTGACGCGCTTTCAATATCATCGAAACGGAGTCTAACTGCGCTTTCGCGGGTTTCACTGGTGGGGCGGTGAAATCCGGATTGTCTGTCTCGCGTTGCAGGGGTATGGCGAGCATGATTTCAGGGCCGTTCACCGTTCATTTCACGTTCAGCACCGATGCGTTACAACGCCGGTCATGAAAACGCTTCGCTCCCATTTCCGAACCGCGACCCTGGCGCTTGGTGCTGCCGGGCTGTTTGCGTCGCAGGCAATGGCGATACCGGTGATCGCGCCCGACCAGCCCAGCCCGATCGTCTTGGCCGCATCCGACTGCTATGCGATCGGTCAACAGGTGGCCCAGCAGAATGGCGGGACGCTCGCCAAGGCCTCGGCGTCGACGCGTGGGGGCCAGCCGGTCTGCGTCATCGTCGTGCTCGTGCCCGGCAAGGACGGGCAGCGTCCGCGCCGCTCCGAAATCGTCGTTCCACAGAACTGACGCAGTCTTCCCTTCCTACAGGGCTCCGTTTCCCAGGCCGGCGGAATCGGCCTATATCTGCAACTTCAGTCCAACAGGCATTGGTCCCCGCATGCGCGTACTCGTCGTCGAGGATGACAAGGATCTCAACCGGCAGATTTCGGATGCGCTGGTCGATGCCGGCTATGTCGTCGACCGTGCCTTCGATGGCGAGGAGGGGCATTTCCTCGGCGACACCGAGCCTTACGATGCCGTCGTGCTCGACATCGGCCTGCCGCAGATGGACGGCATCAGCGTGGTCGAGCGCTGGCGTCGCGGCAGCCGCAAGATGCCGGTGCTGATCCTGACGGCGCGTGACCGCTGGAGCGACAAGGTGTCCGGCATCGACGCCGGTGCCGACGATTACGTCACCAAGCCGTTCCACATCGAGGAGGTGCTGGCGCGGGTCAGGGCCTTGATCCGCCGCGCCGCCGGCCACGCCTCGTCGGAACTGACCTGCGGGCCGCTGCGTCTCGACACCAAGGCTTCGAAGGCCGATGTCGCCGGCGTGCCGCTGAAATTGACCTCGCATGAATTCCGGCTGCTTGCCTATCTGATGCACCACATGGGCGAGGTCGTTTCGCGCACGGAACTGGTGGAACATCTCTACGACCAGGATTTCGATCGCGATTCCAACACGATCGAGGTCTTTGTCGGGCGGCTGCGCAAGAAGATGGGCATCGACATGATCGAAACCGTGCGCGGCATGGGCTACCGCATGCGTGAGCCGGAGGCGTAAGGCGGAACCGCTCCCTACCAACCCAACCGTGAGCAGACGGCTTTCGCTGCGCGCATGGCCGCGCTCGCTGACGTTCCGCGTCATCGCCTTCTCCACGGTGTGGGCGATCCTCACCCTGGTCGTCATCTTCACCCTGATCACCACGCTTTACCGCCAGGCCAGCGAGCGAGGCTTCGACAGCCTGCTGTCGGCGCATTTGTTCAACCTGATCGGCTCGGTCGGCATTTCCGACAGCGGCGCGCTGACCGGCTCGCCGGATCTTGGCGACCTCCGTTTCTCGGAACCGAATTCGGGCTGGTACTGGTCCGTCGAGCCCGCCTCGGAAGGGGTGCATGGCGATCTTCATTCTTCGTCCATGACCCGGACCGTCCCGTCGCCCGGCGTGGCGGATGTTCCCTTCAATGCCAATTTCCAGCGCAGCTATGCCGCGCAAGGCATCAACGGCGAGGAACTGGTCGTGTTCGAGAGCGAATTCGTTCTCGATACGAAGAACCGCGCCGCGCGCTTCCGCGTCATGGGCAACAAGACCGAACTGGAGCAGGAAATAGGGACCTTCCAGCGCCGCTTGCTGACCTATCTCGGCCTGTTCGGCATCGGCATGATCGCCATCAACGCCATCGCCATCCTGCTCGGGCTGCAGCCTCTGCGCAGGGTCCGCAACGCGCTTGCCATGGTGCGCGAGGGCACCGCGCAGAGGCTCGACGGCCGCTTTCCGGCCGAGATCGAACCTTTAGCCAACGAAACCAACGCGTTGATTGAAAACAACAAACGCATTGTCGAACGTTCGCGGACGCAGGTCGGCAACCTCGCCCATTCGCTGAAGACACCGCTCGCCGTCCTGCTCAACGAGGGCCGGGCGCTTGGCGGAGCCAAGGGACAATTGATCTCCGAGCAGGCCGCGTCCATGCAAAAGCAGATCGATCACTATTTGCAGCGCGCCCGCGTCGCGGCGCAGCGCGACAGCGTTGTCTACCGCACACCTGTGACACCGCTGGTGCAGCGCATGGTGCGCGTTTTGCAGAAGCTCAACCCGCAGACCAGCCTGTCGCTGTCGCTGCCGGCCACGGAGATCGTCTTTGCCGGCGAACGCGAAGACCTCGAGGAACTGCTTGGCAACCTTCTCGAAAATGCGATGAAATGGTCAAAGAGCGTGGTGTCGGTTGCGGTTGCGCCGTTGACCGGCAGCGGTGACAACCTGTTTGAGATCAGCATCGAGGACGACGGCCCTGGCATTCCCGAGGACAAGGCGCGCGAAGCCGTGAAGCGCGGACGGCGCCTGGACGAGACAAAACCGGGAACGGGTCTCGGCCTCGCCATCGTCGCCGACCTCGTCAACGAATATGGCGGCGGCCTGGTGCTGGAACGCTCCGGCATGGGCGGGTTGAAGGCAGTGGTACGATTGCGGAGCCTTCAGTGACGTTTCCCCCGGCCAATCGACACCGATGGGCGGCGCATGCTATTGGCGGCATATCGATTGACCTCGTACTGGCCGGCGGCGGCCAAATTTCCGACAAATATCATGGCCACGCCCACTTCTCAGATGATGCTCCTCGCGCATCCATGGCAGGCTCCAACTCAGGAATACCGGTTGTTGGCATGAAGATTCGCGTCGCGCTTGTTTCCGCCTTGCTGGCCGTATCGGGCTGCACCACCTTGAGCGGCAAGGGTCCGACCGTGGCGGCGACACCGGCCTCGACGCCCCCGGCGGGCGGCAAGGTCGTCACCAAGTCGATCATTTCCGCCATGGGTGGCGGCCTCATTGGCGGGGCGATCGGCAATGGCCTGAGCGACACGGAGAAGCGCAGCGCGCTCGAGGCCGAATACAAGGCGCTCGAATACAACACCAGCGGCCAGAAGGTGACGTGGAAGGGCGATCAGGCCTCGCGCCATGGCGAGGTCGTTCCAGCCCAACCTTACCGCGTCGGTTCGCAGGACTGCCGCCAGTACACGCAGACGGTATTCACCGGCAGCGCCAGTGTCACGGCGCACGGAACGGCCTGCCGCAATGCCGACGGCAGTTGGACGCCACTGACCTAGCCGGCCGGATCCGGTTGCGATCCGGCCAGTTGATGTCGATCAAGGACATTCGGCGCGCCTGCCGTCAAAGCGTCGCAGGATGCCTGTGTTGGCAGGGCAGGGCTCTGCCTTTATTGGAAGAACCATGCTGTTCTGGATCATAGCCGCAATCCTCACGCTTGGCGCCAGCCTGGCGGTGCTTTTGCCGCTGGCTGGGGCCTCCAAGGACGCGTCGTCGAGCGGCGATCACGATCTGGAAGTCTATCGCGATCAATTGGCCGAACTCGACCGCGACGCCGCACGCGGCCTGATCGGGCCCGCTGAAGCGGCCGAGGCGCGCGCCGAGATCGCCCGCCGCATCCTTCGCCTGGGCAACGCGGATATGGCGGACAAGACATCTGGCAGATCAGCATCGGTCACGGCACGGCTCGTCGCGACTGTCGCCGTCCTGGTGGTACCGTTGGTCAGCTGGGGGCTCTACAGCCAGATCGGCTCGCCTGACCTGCCGTCGCAGCCGCTCAGCGAGCGGCTGGCCAGGAACCCGGCCGATAGTTCGGTCGATGAACTGGTGGCGCGCGCCGAAGCCCATCTTGCCGCCAATCCTTCCGATGGGCGGGGCTGGGACGTTCTGGCGCCGGTCTATCTGCGCATGCAGCGCTTTGCCGACGCCGCGGCGGCCTACCGCAACGCCATACGCCTGGACGGCGACAATGCCGCCCGCCAGGCCGGCCTCGGCGAGGCGATAGCCGGTGCCGCGGGCGGTATCGTTTCGGCCGATGCCCAGGATGCCTTCGAGGCGGCCTTGAAGCTCGATCCGGCCAACGCGAAAGCCAGCTTCTATCTGGCCATGGCGTTGGCACAGGAGGGCCGCGGCAAGGAAGCGGCCGCCGCGTGGCAAGGGATGCTTGGCAGGCTGCCGCCGAATTCGCCGTGGCGGGGCGCCGTCGAACAGGCATTGGCCAAATCCGGCGGCCCCGAAGTCGCTTCCGGCGTGGCCGCGAAAAGCCCCGATGCCGCCGATGTCGACGCGGCATCCTCCATGTCGGCGCAGGACAGGGAAGCCATGATCAACACCATGGTCGCCGGCCTCGACGACAAACTTCGTCAAAATCCGCGCGACCCGGAAGGATGGATGCGGTTGGTTCGTTCCTATGTCGTGCTGGGCAAGACCGATCAGGCACGCGATGCGCTGGGCCGCGCCATTGCGGTCTTTGGAGCCGACAGTGACGAAGCCAGGAAATTCACCGCCTTTGCCGCCTCGCTCGGCCTGACGGCGACGGAGTAGAACTTGACATGACGCGCAAGCAGAAACGATTGTCGGTGATTGTGGGCGGCTTGGCTTTCCTCGCCGCCGCCACCGGCCTGACCTTCTACGCGCTTGGCCAGAAAGCGTCCTATTTCTACATGCCGACCGATCTGACCACTGCCAGCGTGCAGCCCGGCCAGCGCATCAGGCTCGGCGGTTTGGTCGAAAAAGGCACCATCCAGCGCGGCCAGGGCGCGACGGTCGCCTTTTCCGTCACCGACACCCACAAATCGGTCAAGGTGACCTATACCGGCATCCTGCCCGATCTTTTTCGCGAAGGGCAGGGCGTCATCACCGAGGGCACCTTCGGCGCCGACGGCGTCTTTGTCGCCGACAGCGTGCTGGCCAAGCACGATGAGCGTTACATGCCCAAGGAAGTTGCCGACGGGCTGAAGGCCAAGGGTGTCTGGCAGGAGAGCAAGAGTGAGTAACCCCGGCGGGAGAGCAAGCGTGAGTCGCGGGAATGGTTGAGACCGGACATTTCGCCCTGGTTCTGGCGTTCGCGCTTTCACTGGTGCAGACCATCGTGCCGCTGTTTGGCGCGCGGCTGAACAACCAGCGCCTGATGGCCGTCGGCGGTCCGGTCGCGGTGACTGGTTTTGCATTGACGGCGCTGTCCTTCGCAGCCCTTGCCAGCGCCTATGCAAGCTCCGATTTTTCGCTGGCGAACGTTTGGGAGAACTCGCATTCGCTTCAGCCGCTGATCTACAAGATCACCGGGACCTGGGGCAATCACGAAGGCTCGATGCTGCTCTGGGTGCTGATCCTGACCTTCTTCGGCGCGCTTGTCGCCGCTTTCGGCTCCAACCTGCCGGCGACGCTGCGCGCCAACGTGCTTGCGGTGCAGGGCGCCATTGGCGCTGCCTTCTTCCTGTTCATCCTGGTGACGTCCAATCCTTTCATCCGCCTCAACCCGGCGCCCATCGAAGGCCGCGATCTCAACCCGATCCTGCAGGATCTTGGCCTCGCCATTCATCCGCCGCTGCTCTATCTCGGCTATGTCGGCTTCTCGATCTGCTTTTCCTTCTCGGTCGCGGCCCTCATCGAGGGGCGCATCGATGCCTCCTGGGCGCGCTGGGTGCGGCCATGGACACTGGTCGCCTGGATGTTCCTGACCGGCGGCATCGCCATGGGATCGTACTGGGCCTATTACGAGCTCGGCTGGGGCGGCTTCTGGTTCTGGGACCCGGTCGAAAACGCTTCCTTCATGCCGTGGCTGGCGGGCACCGCGCTGTTGCATTCGGCCATCGTCATGGAAAAGCGCTCGGCTTTGAAGATCTGGACGCTGCTGCTCGCCATTTTGACCTTCTCGCTGTCGCTGCTCGGCACCTTCCTGGTGCGTTCGGGCGTCCTGACTTCCGTCCACGCCTTTGCCACCGATCCGACGCGCGGCGTCTTCATCCTGTGCATCCTGACGCTGTTCATCGGCGGCTCGCTGTCACTGTTTGCGCTGCGCGCATCGAAGTTGACGGCAGGCGGCTTGTTCCATCCGATTTCGCGCGAAGGCGCACTCGTCCTCAACAATCTGTTCCTGACCACGGCGACCGCCACCGTGCTGGTCGGCACGCTCTATCCGCTGGCGGTCGAGGCTTTTTCGGCCGACAAGATTTCGGTCGGAGCGCCGTTCTTCAACCTTACCTTCGCACCGCTGATGGTGCCGCTGCTGGTGATGGTTCCCTTTGGGCCGCTGCTGGCCTGGAAGCGCGGCGATGTGTTTGGCGTCGCGCAGCGTCTGATGGTCGCGTTTGCGGCCGCCCTTCTGGCGACGCTGGTCACCGCCTTGTTCATCGACGGCGCTTCGGTGCTTGCCGCGCTTGGCGTCGGCCTTGCCGTCTGGTTGATCCTTGGTGCGCTAACCGACATCGCCGTCAAAGCCGGGGTCGGCAATGTCGCCGTGCCGGTCATGGTCAGGCGTCTGGTTGGTCTGCCACGCTCGGTCTTCGGGACCGCTTTCGCGCATCTTGGCCTCGGCCTGACGGTGCTCGGCATTGTCGGCACGCTCTGCTTCGGCACGGAGAAGATCCTGTCCATGCATGCTGGTGAAATCGTCGAAATCTCCGGCCGCACGGTTCGTTTCGTCGGCCTCTATCCTGCCCAGGGACCGAACTACAGCGAGGATCGCGGCCGTTTCGAGCTGATCGGGGTCAGCGGCAGCCCTGTCGGCGAAATCAGTTCCGCCAAGCGTTTCTATCCCGTGCGGCAGATGACGACGACGGAGTCCGGCATCAAGACGATCGGCCTCTCCCAGCTCTACATTTCGCTCGGCGACGAGGGCAAGGACGGCTCGGTCGTGGTGCGTCTGTGGTGGAAGCCGCTGGTGACGCTGATCTGGGGCGGCGGCCTGGTGATGATGGCGGGTGCGGCCATGTCGCTGATGGACAGGCGCCTGCGTGTCGGCGCGCCATCGCGCCGTCGCAAGCAGGCGGTGGTGCCGGCGGGCCTGTCATGAAGGCAAGGTTTTCACTGACGTCGATTGTCCTGCTGCTGGCACTGCTCTTCGCCGGCACGGCAATGGCGGTGAAGCCTGACGAGATGCTGGCGGACCCGGCACTCGAGGCGAGAGCCCGGGCGCTGTCGGAAGGCTTGCGCTGCATGGTCTGCCAGAACCAGTCGATCGACGAATCCGACGCCGACCTTGCCCGCGACCTGCGGATCCTGGTGCGCCAGCGCCTCGTCGCCGGCGATACCGACCAGCAGGTGATGGACTATGTCGTTTCCCGCTACGGCGAGTTCGTGCTTCTGAAGCCGCGCTTCGACCTGCGCAACGCGTTGCTGTGGGGCACGCCGGTTCTCCTGCTTTTGGCCGGTGGCGTGTTCATAACGCTCAGCGCCCGTTCGCGCCGGGTTCCGGCAACGGCAGCGCTTTCGGCCGAAGAGCAGGCAGCTCTGGACAAGATGTTGGGCGATTAACCCGGCCATTCCTCCGGTGGCCAGTCCCGTGACGTGTGAATTACATGCACGATAACAACGCTGTCACGGCCAGAGATCGACCTCAACTCATAGACAATGATGTAGGGCAGGCCGCTGATTGGCTTCTCGTAGGTGCCGGTTACCCGGCCGGGACGGGCCGTCGCCATGTCACCAAGGTCCCGGCCTGTGTTGCGAATGCGATCTGCCAGGCGTCGTGCCGCGGCCGGGTTGTCCCGCACGGCTGCGGCCAAGGAATTCGTGTGACCTCGCCGCCACGACAAACATTACCAAAGTTTCATGTGTCGGAAATGGCGCTGTAATGTCCGCCGTTCTAATTCTCGTTTCCTGAGGATGCCGATCAAGGCGCGTCCGCTTGAAAGAGGATAAGAGATCCATGAATATTGCCCCCAATTCATATTCCCGCACCCGCAAGCGTCTTCTGGCTGCCGTCGCGTCCGTCGCTGTCGCCGGTGCGATCGGCGTTGGCGCGCTGACCAGTGGAACCAGCCCCGTTCTGGCTGACGCCGTACGTGTCGAGGCTCCGCAGGTTCCGAGCTTCGCCGATGTCGTGGAGCGCGTTTCGCCAGCCGTGGTCAGCGTCAAGGTCAAGGCCAAGCTGCAGCCGACAGCCGATGACGGTTCCGGCGATCAGGGCGGTTTCGACAATCTTCCCAACAATCCGCAGCTGCGCCGCTTCTTCAAGGAATTCCGCGGCTTTGGTGACCAGGGTGGCCAGAACGACGAAGGTCACCGCCGCTTCGGTCACCGCGATCGCAACAACGACCAGCCGCGTCCGGTGGCACAGGGCTCGGGCTTCTTCATTTCCGAAGACGGTTATCTCGTAACCAACAACCACGTCGTCGACGAGGGCACCGCTTTCACCGTTGTGACCAATGACGGCAAGGAACTCGACGCCAAGCTGGTCGGCACCGATCCGCGCACCGACCTCGCCGTGCTCAAGGTCGATGGCGGCGGCAAGTTCACCTATGTCGACTTCGCCGACGATTCCAAGGTTCGCGTCGGCGACTGGGTCGTGGCTGTCGGCAACCCGTTCGGCCTCGGTGGCACCGTCACCGCCGGCATCATCTCGGCGCGCGGCCGCGATATCGGCGCTGGCCCTTATGACGATTTCCTCCAGATCGACGCCTCGGTCAACCGCGGCAATTCGGGTGGCCCGACCTTCAATCTCAACGGCCAGGTGGTCGGCATCAACACCGCCATCTTCTCGCCCTCGGGCGGCAGCGTCGGCATCGCCTTCGACATTCCCGCCACGACCGCCAAGCAGGTCGTCGCAGACTTGATGAAGAACGGCGCGGTCCAGCGCGGCTGGCTCGGCGTCGAAATCCAGCCGGTCACTTCCGACATCGCCGAATCGCTCGGTCTGAAGTCCAACAATGGCGCGTTGGTTTCGAGCGCCCAGGACGATGGCCCCGGCAAGAAGGCCGGCATCACGGCAGGTGATGTCATCACCCAGGTCGATGGCAAGGATGTTGCCTCGCCGAAGGAACTCGCCCGTCTGATCGGCGCCTATTCGCCGGGCAAATCGGTTGACGTCACCGTGTGGCGTGACGGCAAGAGCCAGACGGTCAAGGTCGATCTCGGCAAGCTGCCCGCCAGCGACAAGCAGGCGTCGGGCGATCAGCAGCAGCAGCAACCCGCCGCTCCGGCAAAGCCGGACACGCTGGCTGATCTCGGCCTCACCGTCACCAAGTCCGAAAACGGTAAGGGTCTGGTGGTGACCGACGTCGACCCCGACAGCGCCGCCGCCGACCGCGGCATCCAGCCGGGCGACGTCATCACCGCGGTCAACTCGGCGGAAGTCAACGGCACCGAAGACGTCACCAAGGCCATGGCCGATGCGGTCAAATCCGGACGCAAGGCGGTGCTGATGCAGATCACCCGTGACGACAACAACCGCTTCGTCGCGGTGCCGGTGGCCAAGGGCTGAGACGACTTTTCCAATGCGGCGGTTTCAACACCCCCGAGTCGCCGCATGGGAAAGCAAGAAGGAGAGCCCGTTAGTCAGTCATCGCGCTCTTCTTCAGCGGCAGCGGGCTTCCCATCGCCCGCTGCCGCGCCCCGCATATGGCTGCCCATCACGCCCTCGTGCCCGAAGCCGGTCGGTTCGGTGGTTGCGGGATGACGACATGACCGGGAACTGGCATGTCCGGCGTAACGACGCCACGGAACAAAGATTTTATCGCGTACGCTCTCGATCATCCTGATCGCGATACGTTTTGGCAAAGGCTAAAATGCAGATGCCGGCTACTCAACCTTCCAGCGAAATCGCGTATAACGGCCCTATGAAGATTCTCGTCATAGAAGACGATCGCGAGGCTGCGGATTATCTGCAGAAAGCCTTCACGGAAGCGGGTCATACCGCGCATGTCGCGGGTGACGGCGAGACCGGCTTCGCGCTTGCCGATGCGGGTGATTATGACGTGATGGTCATCGATCGGATGATGCCGCGCCGCGACGGCCTGTCGGTCATTGCCGCTCTCCGTTCCAGGGGCAACACGACGCCAGTGCTCATCCTGTCGGCGCTGGGCGAGGTCGATGACCGTGTCACCGGGCTGCGCGCCGGCGGCGACGACTATCTGACCAAGCCCTATGCCTTTTCCGAACTTCTGGCGCGTGTCGAGGTGCTGAACCGACGCGCCAGCGCCAAGGAGGCCGAGACCGTCTACCGGGTTGGCGACCTTGAACTCGACAGGCTGTCGCATTCTGTCCGCCGGGCGGCGCGCGAGATCACGCTGCAGCCGCGCGAATTCCGCTTGCTCGAATATCTCATGCGCCATGCCGGCCAGGTTGTGACGCGCACCATGCTTCTCGAAAATGTCTGGGACTATCATTTCGATCCACAGACCAATGTCATAGATGTCCACGTCTCGCGGCTGCGCGGCAAGATCGAAAAGGGCTTCGACAAGCCGATCCTGCATACGGTTCGCGGCGCCGGATACATGCTGAAGGGCGGCTAGGCGGCAGCATGGCGCTTTCCGTGCCCGCCATCATGAAGACGACGGCCGCACGGCTTTCGGCGCTTTATCTCCTGCTCTTCGCACTCTGCGCGGTGCTGCTCGTCCTCTACATGACTTCGCTCTCGGCGCGCATGTTAACCGCGCAGACGCAGGAGACCATCAACGACGAGGTGCTCGGCCTTGCGCGCGCCTATCAGCGGGGTGGCCTGCCGGTATTGGTCCGCGTGGTCGAGGCCCGCTCGCGCCAACCCGGCGCCAACCTCTATCTGATTGCCGATGCCAACGGCCAGATCCTGACCGGTAACGTGCAGAGTCTGGAGCCGGGAGTTCTCGAAAACGAAGGCTGGACCACCAGCCCTTTTTCGTATCAGCGCTTTGGCGAGGGAGAGCTCGATCGTCTACGCAATTTGCCTGCCGACAAGGGGACGGCACAGCCCGACCAGAGCGACACGCAGGCGCAGGGCGAGAAGGGCCACAACGCCATTGCCCTGGTGCTGCGGCTGCCCAATCAGATGATCATGCTGGTCGGCCGCGATCTCGGCGAACCGGAGCGGTTCCGTGCCGTCATCCGCCGTTCGCTGGTGCTGGCGCTCGGCATGATGGGGGTGGGCGGCATCCTAATCTGGTTCTTTGTTGGCCGCGCGGCATTGAAGCGTATCGACGGGGTTTCCGAGGCAAGCCGGCGCATTATGGGCGGTGATCTCAGTGGCCGGTTGCCGGTGACCGGCGCCGGTGACGAGTTCGACCGGCTATCGGAAAACCTCAATGTCATGCTGGCCAGGATCTCCACGCTCAACGAAGGCCTGAAGCAGGTATCCGACAACATCGCGCATGACCTGAAGACGCCGCTGACCCGGCTGCGCAACCGGGCCGAAGCGACGCTTTCCGGCAAGCAGAAAACATCGGATTATCGGCAGGCGCTGGAAGGCACCATCGCCGAGTCCGACCAGCTGATAAAAACCTTCAACGCCATCCTGATGATCTCCCGGCTGGAGGCTGGGTATTCCTCCGAGCACACCAGCCGCGTCGATCTGGCGGAGGCCGTGCGTGATGTGGTCGAACTTTACGAGCCGGTGGCCGAGGAGGCTGGCGTTTCGCTGGACGCCGAGGTGAACGGTGCTTTTGTCGTCGACGGCAACCGCGAACTGATCGGTCAGGCGCTTTCCAACATCGTCGACAATGCGATCAAGTATTCGACCGATTCGACGTCCAAACCGGCGGTCCGTGTGACGCTCGAACGCACGCATGGAGAGATCAGGCTTTCCGTCGCCGACAACGGCCAGGGCATTCCCGACGATGCCGATCGCGCCCGAGCGACGGAACGCTTCGTGCGGCTTGAGAAGAGCCGTTCGCAGCCTGGTTCGGGCCTTGGCCTCAGTCTCGCCAAGGCGGTCATGACATTCCATTACGGCCGGCTTGACCTGTTGTCTGGCAATCCGGGACTATCCGTGGTCATGAGTTTCCCCGCGCGGGAGGACCACTGATGGCGGCCGTTGCCAAGCGGAGCAAGACAGGCTGGCTGCTGAGCCTGGAAACCCCGCTTGCTCCGCTCGACGAGGGCCGGGCACGGCAGGAACTGTCCGAAATCGCGGATGCAGCGCGCGAAGAAGGGTTGATACGCGCGGCCAAATTCCTGGCCGGCAAGGGGACGGCGCAGGATTTCCTGGCCGCCGTCTTCGACCTTTCGCCGTTCCTGCGCGATACCGCGCGCCGCCGGCCGCAAATCCTGGATGGCCTGTTCGACCTGCCGATCGAGGCCCGCCTGAAGGCGATCACCGCCGCGATCGACCAGGCGCCGCTGGCCGAAACGGTCTCGGAATCCGGCCTGATGATGGAACTGCGCCAGCACAAGGCCGAGGCGCATTTCCTGATCGCGCTCGCCGATCTCTCGGGCGAGGCCGAAACCTCGCTGACTGTAAGGCGGTTGAGCGATCTCGCCGACGCCTGCGCCCGCGCGGCCGTCGATTTCCTGCTGCGTGACGCGCACAGCCAGGGCAAGCTCAAACTGCCCGACCTGGACAGCCCGTCGCATCAATCGGGCTGGATCCTGCTCGGCATGGGCAAGCTCGGCGCGCACGAGCTGAATTTCTCCTCCGACATCGACCTCGTCGTGTTCTTCGATCCGGAGGCGCCCGCCGTGGTCGATCCTCTCGACGCTACCGACCTGTTCTCGCGCCTGACGCGCCGGCTGGTGCGCATCCTGCAGGATCGCACCGAGCACGGCTATGTCTTCCGCACCGACCTGAGATTGCGTCCCGACCCCGGTTCGACCCCGCTGGCGATTCCGGTTGAAGCCGCGCTTCGCTACTACGAGGCGCGCGGCCAGAACTGGGAGCGTGCCGCGATGATCAAGGCGCGCCCGGTCGCCGGCGATCTCGCCGCGGGCGATGCCTTTCTCAAGGAGCTCCAGCCCTATATCTGGCGCAAATACATGGACTACGCGGCTATTGCCGACGTCCATTCGATCAAGCGCCAGATTCATGCCCATAAGGGCCATGGCGAGATCGCCGTGAAAGGGCACAACGTCAAGCTTGGGCGCGGCGGCATCCGAGAGATCGAGTTCTTCGTCCAGACCCAGCAGCTCATCGCCGGCGGCCGCTTCCCGGAGCTGCGCGGCCGCGAAACCGTGCCGATGCTCGGTCAGCTCGCGGCTCGGGGCTGGATCACATCGGATGCGCGTGACGCGCTCGCCCGCCAGTACTGGTTCCTGCGTCGGGTCGAACATGCCATCCAGATGGTGGCCGACGAGCAGACGCACATGCTGCCGGAAGACGATGAAGGGCTGGAGCGCATCGCCCGCATGCTGGGCTTTGCCGACGCGGCCGCGTTTGCCGGGGTGTTCCGTGCCTCGCTACAGCAGGTCGAGCGCCACTATGCCGCGCTGTTCGAAACCGCGCCCGAGCTTTCGGCCGGCATCGGCAACCTGGTCTTCACCGGTGACGTCGACGACCCGGACACGCTGCGGACCCTGCACGGTCTCGGCTTTCAGCGGCCAAGCGATATCTGCCGTGTCATCCGCGGCTGGCATTTCGGCCGCTATCGCGTCACCCGGTCGGCGGAGGCGCGCGAGCGGCTGACGGAACTGACGCCGGCACTGCTCAAGGCTTTTGGCCAGACGCGCCGGGCCGATGAGGCGCTGGTCCGTTTCGACGAGTTCCTTGCTGGCCTGCCGGCCGGCATCCAGCTGTTCTCATTGCTGCAGTCGAACCCCGCACTGCTCAGGCTGATGGCGACGATCATGGGCGCGGCGCCCCGGCTGGCGGCGATCATCACCCGCCGGCCGCATGTCTTCGACGGCTTGCTCGACCCGGCATTGCTGACCGAGCTTCCCGACCGCGCCTATCTCTCGGCACGGCTTTCCGCCTTCCTCGAAGGCGAAAGGGCCTATGAGGAGGTGCTCGACAGGCTGCGCATATTTGCTTCCGAACAGAAATTCCTGATCGGTGTGCGGCTGCTCGCGGGCTCGATCGATCCGGCCCGCGCCGGCCGCGCTTTCTCCGATCTGGCGGACCTGACCATCGCGGCTGCGCTGCAAGCGGTGACCGCCGAATTCGCGGTGCGCCATGGCACGATCGCCGGCGGCGTGGTTTCGCTGCTCGGCATGGGCAAGCTCGGCAGCCGCGAATTGACCGCCGGATCGGATGTCGATCTCATTCTGCTCTACGACCACGATGCGGATGCCGAGGACTCCGACGGCGACAAGCCGCTGGCGCCGTCGCACTATTATTCCCGCATGACGCAGCGGCTGATATCGGCCGTGTCGGCGCCGACGGCGGAAGGAGTGCTCTACGAACTCGACCTGCGGCTGCGGCCTTCCGGCAACAAGGGACCGGTCGCCACCCACATCGATGCCTTCAAGAAATACCAGCGCCAGGAGGCCTGGACGTGGGAACACATGGCCCTGTCGCGGGCGCGGCCGATTGCTGGTGACGCCAGCCTGTGCGGCGAGGTCGAGGCGGAAGTTGCCGCGGTGCTGAGCCAAGCGCGCGATGCGGCAAAGGTGAGGGCCGAGGCGTCGGACATGCGTGCCATGATCGAGCAGGAAAAGCCGCCCCGCGACCTGTGGGACATCAAGCTGATTCCCGGCGGTCTGATCGATCTCGAATTCATAGCACAGGTGGCTGTCATCACCGGACAGGTCGAGGCCGGGCCGCGCGTCACCGGCACGGCCGAGATCCTGTCTCGCCTGACGCCCCGTTTCGCCAATGCCGGGATCAGGCAGGACCTTGGCCATGCTTACGCCCTGTATCTGGCGCTGACCCAGATGACGCGGCTGTGCCTTACCGGACCCTTCGAACGTGACGACGTTCCGCCGGGGCTTTCGGATCTGCTTCTAGCGGTCACCGACCTGCCGGATTTCGGTGTGCTGGAGGCACACCTCAAGGAGACGTCGCAAAAGGTCAGGAAGGATTTCGACCTTTTGCTTCGTGCCGGGGGTTCGTGATCAACGAGCGTTCGGCCGCATCGGGGGTGACGATGCAACAGGAGAAAACCATGAGAAAGACAACCAAGCTCGCACTTGCCTTCATCGCCCTGGCCGGAGCCGTTGGCGGCGGTGCCTATGCCGAGAATGTCGACAGCGCGAACATGCGTGAGCGCACCATGATGCGGCTCGACAAGGCAATGAAGGACAATGGCGGGACCATCACGTTCGACCAGTTCTCCAATGTCGTGGACGCGCGGCTCAAGAAGCTTGTCGCCGACAATGGCGGCAAGCTGACTGTCGCCCAACTCGCCGACGCACTGGAGAAGGCGCGCTTCGAACGCATGGCCAGGCGCATCATCGCCCGGTACGATAGCAAGGGCGACGGCACGTTGACATCAGACGACATCACGGGCCGCGAAAAGAAGCTTTTCGCGATACTCGACAAGAACAACGACGGAAAGATCGAGAACCGCGAGCTGCCGAAGAGCGGGCGCTTTGGCCGCCATCGTCAAGGAGGCGACGACGAAAACGGCATGCAGTGAGGCTGGCTGACGCAGGCTCCGGCGCCGTCAGCCGAGGCCTGCCGCTCAGGCCGCAACCTTGATCGTCGATGTTGCCTTCTTCAGCGGAATGCGCACCGACACGATCGTGCCGACGCCTTCGGTGGAACGGATCTTCAGTGCGCCTCCTTGCAACTCGGCCAGCGAGCGCGAAATGGCAAGGCCGAGGCCGGAGCCTGCATGGTTCTTGGAGAACTGGTTCTGCACCTGCTCGAAGGGACGCCCCAGCTTGCCGAGCGCTTCCTTCGGGATTCCGCAGCCATTGTCCTCGATCGTCAGCACCAGCGCGCCCGACGTGTTGCGGGCCCTGACCGATATGTGGCCGCCCTGGCCGGTGAATTTCACCGCGTTGGACAGAAGGTTGATGACGATCTGCTTGATCGCCCGGCGATCGGCGAACAGCGTCAGCGCGTCGGCGATACGCGTCTCCACGGTGATCGCCTTCTGCGCCGCCTGCAGCGAGACGACACGCACCGTCTCACTGATCAGCGGACCGAGGTCGATCTGCTCCTGGTCCAGCGAGAACTGGCCGGCCTCGATCTTGGACATGTCGAGAATGTCGTTGATGACGCCGAGCAGGTATTTGCCGCTGCTGTTGATGTCGGTGGCGTACTCCTCGTAGCGCTCCGAGCCCAGAGGGCCGAACAGCCCCTGTTCCATCAGTTCCGAGAAGCCGATGATGGCATTCAGCGGCGTGCGCAATTCATGCGACATGTTGGCCAGGAATTCCGATTTGGCCCGGTTCGCCGCTTCGGCGCGCTCGGTTTCCTTCATGTATTTGCGGTTGAGGTCGACCAGTTCGCGCGACCGTTCCTCTTCGGCCCGCCGTGCGAGGCTGAGATCATGGATCGTCGCCATCAGCCGGCGCTCGCTGTCGACCAGCTTTTCCTGGTGCAGCTTGATCTGGGTGATGTCGGATCCGACCGAGACGGTGCCGCCATCCCTGGTTCTGAGTTCGTTGACCTGCAGCCAGCGGCCGTCGGACAGCTGCCGCTCGAACGTGGCGCCGCCCTGCGGACCATTGCTGTTTGCAAGCCGGCGCTCCGAAGCAAAGGCCAGCATCCGCTCTTCCAGGGACGCGCGCGTCACACCTGGCATCACGTCGCGATCCGAGAGCCCGTTGTCCTGCTGGTATTTGGAATTGCACATGATCAGGTGCTGAGCCGAATCCCACAGCACGAAAGATTCATTGATGTTCTCGATCGCGGTCCTGAGGCGAAGATCGGCCGCTTCGGAGCGCAGCGCCAGATGCCGTTGCTCGGTGACGTCGACCGCGATGCCGATCAGCTGGATCTCCGGCGCTTCCGGATCCATGACCTGTGCCCGGGCGCGCATCCACACCCATTGGCCATCGGCATGCCGCATCCGGAACACCTGGTCGATGTGGTCGATCTCGCGCGCTACGATCCTGTTGGCGAGCTCGAACAGGTCGCCGTCCTCGGGATGGATGATCTCGTCGACCTCGCCGAAGGACAGCATCGTCTCGCAGGGTTCGTAGCCGAGCATGTCGTACATCGAGCGCGACCAGTACATCTTGCCGCGCACCATGTCCCAGTCCCACAGGCCGCAACGGCCGCGAACCAGCGCCATGTCGATACGCTGATGTGCTTCGAGATAGATGCGGTCGGCTGCCTGCGCGCGCGCCGCCTGCCCGAAATAGGCATAGAGGATGATGATCAGCACGCCGCCCGTCAGCACGAACAGCGTGACATTCAACGAGACGGTCTTGCGCCACGTGTCGAAGACCGCTTCCTGCGGCACAAGCGCCGCGGCGGCTCCCTTCCTGTCCCTGGACAGGCTGACCGCCGCATACCAGTCCTGCCCGCCGATGTTGACCTCCATGACACCGGCGCGATCGCCGAACATGAACAGCGGTTGGCCGCCCTGGACGAGGCTGTCGAGCGAATGGCCTTGCCAGGGCACCGAACGCGGCGTCACCGCGGTGATCCTGAAGGCGCTGTCGGTGATGACAAGCACATGGCTGCGGCCCATCGCTCCCTGGCGGCTGGTGGTCTCCAGCAGGTCCTGGGTGGCGCCCGGCAGCGTGTCCGACGTGGTGGCGAGCGAACTGGCGAGCTGCGCGGCGGCCAGCGTCAGGACCGCCTTGGCGTCGCGCTCGACATCGTCACGCTCGTTCATCAGCGAGAGCACACGCAGCGCCGCGATGACGATCAGGAAGATGATGATGAGGGCCGGTATCGACCGGCGCAGCAGCGGTTCGGCCGCCAGAAGCCGCTTGTAGGCCGGTTCGGCAATGAGCCGCGTATTCCCGGCAAGGCCGTCGCCGCGCGTCTCACGACGCGCAAAAGCCATCCCTCCGGGCGCGCCCCACGCGTCCGCCTTCGCCATAAATGGCACTCCCCGATTTCCAGTATGCCGCATTTCTATGTGCTGGTGATCCGGCAACACCGCACGTCCGAATCGCCATTAAAGAATCAAAGGTGATTCGCCTTGTCCAGTGGTCCGGCGAAAAAAGATTAAAAATCGACTAAAATAGCGGGCTTTTGGAAGTGCGGCGGCTCGGCCTTGCCCCGCCGGGAAGGAAAGGGCGCCTACGCCAGCGTGCGCTCGACGATGTCGCGCAGGTCCGCCGACAGGTCTTCGGCATTGGCGATCGAAACCAGCGCTTCCCTGGCCTTGGCTTGCCGGCCCGGTTCGAGCGAACGCCAGGACCTGAGCGCGGTCGCTAGCCTTGCCGCCACTTGCGGGTTGCGCTTTTCGACCTCGAGCACAGTCTGCGTGAAGAAACGGTAGCCTTCTCCGTCGGCGCGGTGAAAGCCGGTCTGATTGGCGCTGGAGAATGTGCCGATCAGCGAGCGCACCCGGTTCGGGTTGCCCATCGAGAAACCCGGATGAGCGGTCAGGGCGCGAACGGTGTCCACCGCCTGTGGCCCCGGCACGCTGGCCTGGATCTGGAACCATTTGTCCATGACCAGCGGGTCGGACGCATATGTCTTTTCGAAAGCCGCCAGCGCTTTTTTCGCCTCCGGCGATCCGTGGTGACGATGCGCGAGCACGGCCAATGCGGCCGCGCGGTCGGTCATGTTCGTCGCGGACTGGAAATGCCCGGCCGCCAATGCCGTTCCACCGGGCAGCAGCGAGAGATAATCCAGCAGAATGTTGCGCAAGGCGCGTCGTCCCGCGCTTGCCGCGTCGGGGCTGAAGGCGGTCTGGTCGGCAAGGCTGTCGTAGAGGCGGGAAAATGCCTCGCCATTGACCGTGCTGATCGCCAGCGCAAGCGCCTGGCGAGCCGAATGGATGGCGTCCGGATCGATGTTCTTGCCGATGTCACGCGCGATGTCGGCGTCGCCGGGCAGCGCCAGAGCCAGAGCTCGATAGGCTGGCTCGAGTGTCTCGTCGCTGGCGATGCTGCCGGCAAGCTCCGTCAGCCGCGGGGCGAAGTCCGGCTGTTTGCCGCCAAGGATCTGGCGGAAGGCAGCGATCAGCGCATCGGTGAGCAGCGTGTTGAAGGCCTGCCAGCGCGAGAAGGCGTCGCTGTCATGGCGGGCGAGGAAAAACTGGTCGGCCGCCTTCTGCTCGACCGACAGCGTCACCGGCGCCGAAAAGCCGCGGTTGAGTGACACCGCCGGTCGTTCGGCAACGCCGGAAAAGCGCACCATGTGACGGCGCTTGCGAATATGGATGACGCCGTCCTCGACGCTGGCGCCCTCGACGCCGCTGTATCGAACCGGCTCGCCGCCGGCGCCGATCAGGCCGAAGGCGAGCGGGATGTGCATCAGCCGCTTGCGGCTTTCCGACGGTGTCGGCGGCACCGACTGCTCGATCTCGAGCGTGAATTCCTGTGCGGCCGGATTGTGCGTCGAACTCACGGTCAGGTTGGGTGTGCCCGCCTGATGGTACCAGAGCGCGAACTGCGAAAGATCACGGCCGGACGCCTCCTCGAACACCTTGATGAAGTCCTCGATGGTCGCGGCTTCGCCGTCGTGGCGTTCGAAATAAAGATCCATGCCGGCGCGAAAGGCCTCAGCCCCGAGAATGGTGCGGATCATACGCACCACTTCGGAGCCTTTTTCGTACACCGTAGCCGTGTAGAAATTGTTGATCTCGCGGTAGCGGCGCGGCCGCACCGGATGCGCCAGCGGCCCTTGGTCCTCGGGAAACTGATGGGCACGCAGCGTGCGCACTTCGGCGATGCGCTTGACCGCGCGAGAGCGCTGGTCGGCGGAGAATTCATGATCGCGGAAAACCGTCAGCCCTTCCTTCAGGCAAAGCTGGAACCAGTCGCGGCAAGTGATTCTGTTGCCTGTCCAATTGTGGAAGTACTCATGCGCGATGATCGCCTCGATATTGGCGAAATCGGCGTCCGTCGCCGTCTCCTGGTCGGCCAGCACGTATTTGTCGTTGAAGATGTTGAGGCCCTTGTTCTCCATCGCGCCCATGTTGAAATCCGACACGGCGACGATGTTGAAGACGTCGAGGTCGTACTCGCGGCCAAAGGCCTCCTCGTCCCATTGCATCGACCGCTTCAGCGCGTCCATCGCGTAACCGGCGAGCGCCTCCTTGCCGGGCTCGACATAGATGCCGAGCTCGACCTTGCGGCCGGACATGGTCACGAAACTGTCGGCGATCCGGCCGAGATTGCCGGCCACCAGTGCGAACAGGTAGGACGGCTTGGGGAAGGGGTCGTGCCAGCTGGCGTAGTGCCAGCCATCGGCGAGATCGCCGTTCTCGACCGGATTGCCGTTGGACAGGAGCAGCGGCGCCTCGTCGCGCCGCGCCTCGATCCGCACCGTGTAGACGGACAGGATATCGGGGCGATCAAGAAAATAGGTGATGCGGCGAAAGCCCTCCGCCTCGCACTGCGTGCAGTAGACGTTGTTCGAACGGTAAAGGCCCATCAGGGCTTCATTGCCGGCCGGCGCCAGTTCGGTTTCGATGAGCAGTTGGAAACGACGTGCGGCCGGCGGCTTGCGCAGGGTCAGTTGGTCGGGGCTCGCCAGCAGATCGGCCGGTCTCACCGTCTTGCCGTCGATCTCGACGCGTTTGAGCGTCAATCCATCGCCGTCGAGCACCAGCGGAGCCGACGTGGATATGCCCTCGCGGCGCTCGACCGTCAGTATCGCGGTGACCACTGTGGCCTGCGGCGAAAGACGGAAGTCAAGGTTGGTTTCCGGAATGAGGTAGTCGCTGGGGCGATAGTCCTCGAGTTTGAAGACCTGGCCTGTGTCAGTGCGCATTCCCTGGCTTTTCCTGTCTTTTCCGGGGACCGGACATGGTTTGACTGGTCCAAAAAATTCAAAGTCCGCGCTCTTTACACGAAACACACCCTCGACAAAACTGCGCCAGAGCCTAATTCAGGTCATCCTTTCATCGTCGCGAGGCAGTCATGACCGCCGTCACACCGAAATTCGGGATGGGCGCTTCCGTTCGGCGCGCCGACGATGTCCCGTTCTGCGATTTCGAGACCTGCAACGTCCCCTCGACGGCGGGCAGAGACGCGCGGCCAAAGTGACATCAGGGGCGGAGGCGCGGCCAGAAACCACCGGCGGCCACGGTACGCTGAGGGGCATCGTGCTGAAGATCGTCTCCGTGGCGGTTTTTGTCGGCATGCAAACCTGTATCAAGGCGGCAGGCGATGTGCCTGCCGGGCAGATCGTCTTCTTCCGTTCCTTCTTCGCCATCTTCCCAATCATTGCCTTCCTGGCATTTAAAGGACATCTGGCCACCGCATTCGCCACGAAACGTCCTTTCAACCACGTCGCGCGTGGCGTCGTCGGCGTCGGCGCCATGGGGCTTGGCTTTTTCGCGCTCACCAGGCTGCCGTTGCCGGAGGCGATCACCCTGAACTATGCACAGCCGCTGCTGGTCGTGGTGTTCTCCTCGGTGTTCCTCGGCGAGACGATCCGCGTCTATCGCTGGAGCGCCGTCGCGATCGGCCTCATTGGCGTGCTCATCATTTCCTGGCCGGAACTGACGCTGCTCAATTCGGATCAAGGGCTAGACGACCAGGAGGTCCTGGGCGTCATGGCCGCGCTGGCGGCCGCGGCAATCTCGGCTGTCGCCATGCTGCTGGTGCGCAATCTCGTGCAGACGGAGAAGACGGCCACCATCGTGCTGTGGTTCTCGTCGACCGCGAGCGTGCTCTCGCTGCTGACGCTGCCCTTCGGCTGGCAATCGCTGGCGCCGGCGCAAGCAGCACTGCTCATCATGGCCGGCTTTTGTGGCGGCCTCGGCCAGATTCTCATGACCGCGGCCTATCGCCATGCCGAAGCCTCGGTGGTGGCGCCTTTCGAATATACCTCGATGATCCTCGGTGTCGTCGTCGGCTATTTCGTTTTCGGCGACGTGACCTCGTCCGGCACGCTGGTCGGTGGTGCGATCGTGGTGGCAGCCGGCATTTTCATCATCTGGCGCGAACGGCAGCTGGGTCTGGAACGCACGAGGACCCGCAAGGCGGCCCTGCCACAGGGGTGATCACGACCGTTCCGTCCGTTCTTTCGCCAACCGCACCAACACCGCCCGTGTCTGTTCGTCGGCCGGGAAGAACGACTCGATCGCCAGTTCCGACAGCGTGACATCCAGCGGCGTGCCAAACACGGTAATGGTGCTGATGAAGGAAAGCACCGTGTCGCCATGGGCAAGCCGGAGCGGGTGCACGATGGCATTCGGCTCGACCGGCGCCGGCCGGCCGCTCTTCAGGCCGGAGGGGTAGCCGCGAAGCTCTTGCTCCAATGCGACCAGCACCGGGTCGCCGGCGGCATCGTTCTGATGCTTCAGCCGTTCGAGCAGGTGAGTGCGCCATTCCTGGAGGTTGACGATACGCGGCGCGACACCACCCGGGTGCAGGCTGAGCCGCAGCACATTGACGGGTGGCTGGAGCAATGAGGGCTCGGAAATATCGGCCAGGAATGGCCCGATTGCCGCGTTGGCCTTAACCAGGTTCCAGTGCCGGTCCACCGCCAATGCCGGAAACGGCTCATGTCCCTTGAGCACCATCTCGACCGCCTCCATCGCCGGTGCCAGCGTCGTGTCGGTGAGCGGCCGTTCGCTGAAGCTGGGCGCAAAGCCCGCGGCCAGCAGCAATTGATTGCGTTGCCGCAGCGGGATCGCAAGCTGCTCGGCCAGATGCAGCACCATGTCGCGCGAAGGTGCGGCGCGACCGCTTTCGACGAAGGAGAGATGCCGCTGCGAAATTTCCGCTTCCATGGCGAGATCGAGCTGGCTCATGCGGCGGCGCGTACGCCATTCGCGGATGAGACTGCCGGCGGAGGTTTGAGGCGTTGTCATGGGAGAATGGTTAGGCTGCGGGCCAAAGCATTTCAATTACCTGCGAAGTCATCGCTAGGAGAGCGCCCGCAGCTTCGCCTTCACCTCGAGAAAATCCCGCCATGCGAGCTTCTTGTGCGCGGGCGTCCGCAAGAGATAGGCCGGGTGCAATGTCGGCATGGCCGGAATGGCGATGCCGGACGCCGTGGTGTGGACGCGCCAGTTGCCGCGCAGGCGCAGGATACCTTCCGAGGTGTTGAGCAAGGTCTTGGCCGACGGACCGCCGAGATTGATCAGCACCTTGGGATTGACCAGCTCGATCTGACGCTCGATGAACGGCCGGCAAATCTCGGTCTCGTGCGGCGTCGGCGTGCGGTTGCCGGGTGGCCGCCAGGGAATGACATTGGCTATGTAGACCGAGCCTCGGTCGAGGCCGATCGCAGCCAGCATGCGGTCGAGCAGGCGGCCCGAGCGGCCGACGAAGGGCAGGCCTTCAATGTCCTCGTCACGGCCGGGGGCTTCACCGACCAGCATCACAGCGGCTTGCGGGTTGCCGTCGGCGAATACGAGGTTCTTGGCGGTGGCCTTGAGATTGCAGCCCTCGAAAGCGGCCATGTGCTGGCGCAGCTCGTCGAGGGACACTGCCGCGGTCGCCAACTGGCGCGCCAGCGCCGCCTGCGCCTCGTCGGGCACGGCCGAGGTCGACGGGCGCGGGGCCGGAGCATCCGGTACCGCGCGCCTATCGAGGCGCGGCGGAGCCACGGGCGACTCCGGTGCGCCGCTTTCGCGTGGCGTCGCCGTCGGCATGCGTTCCGCCGGTTTCGGCGCGGCCTCCGCGAACCGGTCGACCGGCGCATCCTCCAAAGCCTCGTCCACGCCGGCGCTGGCATAGAAGGCGAGCAGATCGGTGAAATCGACCGGATTGTTGGGAGAGGCGGCAGTCATGGCCGCACCATTGTCCGGGCGGCGTCGATTTGCAACCTCGGAAGGCGTGGCGACAGCCAATCCCAAGGCGAGGCCGCGGTTCAGCCGGTGGGTATGCGTGGATCCTGCACGAGATAGAAGGTCCATCGCGGCGTGTAGTCGGTCATCAGGAACTCGAAGCTGGCGGTCCTCATAGGATCGACCTTGCCGTTCTTGAACAGCAGCCGGTCATAGGGTTCGAACTCGCGATCGAAATCGGCGAAATTGCTCGACCAGATATTGTCGGGCGTCTTGTTGCGCTGGTCGAACGAAAGCCCGTCTCCGAACACGCTCGGCTGGTCCAGTATTTCCTGCAGCTCGAACTGGAATTCGATCCAGGCCTGGCCGCTGTTGTTGAGCACGTCAAGGCGCATATACATGATACCGTTGGCGAACTCACCCGCCTTGCCGAATGTCTGGATCGGCTTTGTGGTGCGGATGGTCAGCGTCACGGGTGTCGCCGAATTCAGCTCTTCGGTGATCACCAGCGGATCGTCCTTGGTTCCGATGCCGGAGGCTCCGGTGATGCGGAAACCGCCAAGCTCGTCGGAGAACGAGTACGCGCCTGTTGCCCAGACCTTCACTTCATCCGCGACGGCATGACCCGGCGCCAAAGCAAGAAGGGCCAAAGTAATCGCCCGGCAGGCCCGGCCGGGCGTTGATGGAAAGCGCGTCGAAGAGAAGCCGCCTGGCCCGGGAATGCGCATGGCGGGAAGTATGGCCGATAAGCAAGCCGTCGAACAATAGAAAACGCAAGCTTGGGCGTGCCACGCTGCACGGAAACGGCTTGGGTGCCGCGGAATGCGCGACTTTTTGGCCAAATCCGCATTGTCACGTATGCGCCGGTTTCCTGTCGCCAATTGATGCGCTATGCAGCGCGGGAGCCAGCAAGATACGCCAACTGCGGCAAGCCAGTGCGGAGGGGTTGATGAGCGATATCGAACGCGAGAGCATGGAATTCGACGTGGTCATCGTCGGTGCCGGTCCGGCCGGCCTTGCCGCGGCCATCCGCCTCAAGCAGGTCAATCCCGAGCTTTCCGTCGTCGTGCTGGAAAAGGGCGGCGAGGTCGGCGCCCATATCCTGTCGGGTGCCGTCGTCGATCCGATCGGCATCGACCGGCTGCTGCCCGGCTGGCGCGAGGAGGATGGTCATCCCTTCAAGACGCCGGTCACGGCGGACCATTTCCTGGTGCTCGGCCCCGCCGGCTCGTTCCGCCTGCCCAACATCCTGATGCCGCCGCTGATGAACAACCACGGCAACTACATCGTCTCGCTGGGTAACGTCTGCCGCTGGCTGGCCGGCAAGGCCGAGGCGCTTGGCGTCGAGATCTATCCAGGCTTTGCCGCGACCGGCCTGCTCTACAACGAGGCGGGCGCCGTCACCGGCGTCGTCACCGGCGACATGGGCGTCGAGAAGGACGGCACGCACGGTCCGGGCTTCGCACCGGGCATGGCGCTGATGGGCAAGTATGTGCTCATCGGCGAGGGCGCGCGCGGTTCGCTCGCCAAGCAGCTGATCGCCCAATACAAACTCTCCGATGGCCGCGAGCCGGGCAAATACGGCATCGGCCTCAAGGAACTCTGGCAGGTCAAGCCGGAGAACCATCGGCCGGGTCTGGTGCAGCATTCCTTCGGCTGGCCGCTCGACATGAAGACCGGCGGCGGATCTTTCCTCTACCACCTCGAGGACAATCAGGTGGCGGTCGGTTTCGTCGTCCACCTCAACTACAAGAACCCGTATCTATCGCCTTTCGAGGAGTTCCAGCGTTTCAAGACGCATCCCGCGATCAAGGGTACCTTCGAAGGCGCCAAGCGGTTGGGCTATGGCGCGCGCGCCATAACCGAGGGTGGCTGGCAGTCGGTGCCGAAATTGTCGTTCCCGGGCGGCGCGCTGATGGGATGCGCGGCGGGTTTCGTCAACGTGCCGCGCATCAAGGGCTCCCACAATGCGGTGCTGTCGGGGATGCTGGCGGCCGATCATGTTGCCGAGGCGATTGGCGCCGGCCGTGCCAATGACGAGCTTTCCGCCTACGAGGAAGCCTGGCGGGCGACCGACATCGGCAAGGACCTGAAGAAGGTGCGCAACGTCAAGCCGCTCTGGTCGCGCTTCGGCACCATCATCGGCGTCGGCCTCGGCGGCCTCGATATGTGGCTGAACACGCTGTTCGGCGTCTCGCCCTTCGGCACGCTGAAGCATGGCAAGGCCGATTATGCCACGCTCGAGCCTGCCGCCCAGCACAAGAAGATCGCCTATCCGAAGCCGGATGGCGTGCTCACCTTCGACCGGCTCTCCTCGGTGTTCCTGTCCAACACCAATCACGAGGAAAACGAGCCGGTGCACCTGATCGTCGGCGACATGGCTCTGCAGCAACGCTCCGAGCACGATGTCTTCGCCGGACCTTCCACGCGCTATTGCCCGGCGGGCGTCTATGAGTGGGTGGACAAGGATGGCAACGCCGCCGCCGATCCGCAAGCCAAGGACGTGCGCTTCGTCATCAACGCGCAGAATTGCGTCCACTGCAAGACCTGCGATATCAAGGACCCGAACCAGAACATCGACTGGGTGCCGCCGCAAGGCGGTGAAGGACCGGTCTACCAAGGTATGTGAGCCGAGCGCCGGCAGGCCGTCTCGACCCGGCGGAAGAAATGCCGGCCATGCGAGCGGCAGCGGATCTGTTTCTCGCCGTCGCGAAACGGGCGGCTTCGCTCAAGCCCGTTGAAGCGCCGCGCCGAGTGTGGTCTGCTTGCCCACCGACAACGGAGGCGGACATGCGCCTGACCAGCCTGACTATGCTCACCGCGGCCTGTGTACTGTTCGGCGTGTCAGCCGCATCGGCGGGCACAAAACTCGTCGTTCACGTCCGTAGCTATGACGTTGCCGGAAAGACCGGGGCCGACCTTATCGAGGCCATGGACCGGCAGGGGCCCAAGCACGGCTATATGACGCGCGCTATCGCCGAAACCGGCTACACCGTACATTGGGATCTCGACATCAGCCGCCAGGATGGGGCCTGTCATTTGCGACAGGCCAACGGCACACTCGACCTGACCTACACCTTCCCGCGGCTCTCGCCGACAAGCCAAGGTCTGCGCAAGCGCTGGGACCGTTTCATGGCCGGCGTCCGCAAGCACGAGCACACCCATGGCCGGATTGCGAAAGGCATGATGCGGGCCACCGAGACTGCGCTTGCCGGCCTGGAGCGTCCGGACAACTGGTTCTGCACGGGCACACACCTCGAGGCGAGGCGGCGCATCAACACCATCTATGCCGAATACGAAGCCAAGCAGAACGCTTTCGACGCGCGCGAGCATCGTGGCGGCGGCCATGTCGAGCACCTTGTCGACGCGCTGACCAAGCCTTGACTGGTGCGCACTGCGAGCGTTGGCTCCGTTTCGGATCAGCCGCGCGGCCTGTTTGGAACGTCGCGTGCCGCGAGCGCGCTCTCATGCTCGTCATGGGGTTGCTTGTCGCTCGTGCGGACGGAGAACTCGACCAGCACCGGCAGATGATCCGAGCCGGTATCCTCCAGCCGCGTCGAAGACAGGATGGTCAGCCCGCCCTTGCTGAACACCTGGTCGATCGGCAGGCCTGCATAGCGGCGCAGGAAGTCGGGCAGTGTCCGGTGGATCCAGGTCGGACCGGCTGAAGGCATGAGTTTCAGCCCGCCGAGAGCCGCGACCCGCCGCACCGCCGCACTCCATGGCACGGCGTTGCAATCCCCGGCCATGATCGCGGTCTCGCCGAGCGCCGCCAGTGGCTGCGCCAGTTCGCCGATTTGCCAGTATTGCTCCTTCGGCCAGGGCCAGCTCAAATGGATCGCGGCGACATCGACATCGCTCCCGCCAAAGTCGATGGTGGCGGTCGCCATCGCGCCGCGCGGCTCGCAACGCGGCGCGGTATTGGCGGCAAACGGCCGGCGCGACAGCAGCGCCACGCCGAACATGCCGTTCGGGTAGGGGCAGAGGATCCGATAGGGGTAGGCGCTGGCGATGTAGCCAAGCTCGGTCGACCACATCGCCGACACTTCGTCGAGCGTGATCACGTCCGGATTGGTGCGGCCGATCAGCGACAGCACTTTCTTCGGCGTTGGGTTGTTGAAGCGCAGGTTCATCTGCAGCAGGCTGTAGACGATCTGGTCGGCGGGCTTGGCAACCGCCGGCTGCGGCCACGGCCTGGGCAACGCGCTTGCCGTCGTGGCTAGGCAGCCGATGGCGAAGAGCAGTGCCGCGGCCGCCTGCAGCCGGTAGGAACTCGCAAGCAGGGGCAGCGCCAAAAGCGCCATCAGCACGCTGAGGTGAATGCGGAAATGCGAGAAGGAATCGAAAGCGGGGTGCAGCGCGCCGAAGAACCCGGCCAACAAAGCCGCCGACAATGCCGTCATCGCCAGGAATGCCAGCCCAGCCGTCATGTTCAAGCGCGCGCCTGTTGTCATTGAGGTCGTGTCTGCGAGGTCGTGTCCGCTGAATGCCACCTGTCGATCCGTTCGATTTGCTTATCGGCCAAATTGCGGCCTGAGCAAGACGACGAATTGCCTCGCCGAGGCTTCGCGCGACGCCTACTGGAATGCTGTCTCCGAAAAGCTCCGGAGCTTGCGTGAATGCAGCCGCTCCATCGGCATCTCGGCCAGCTTCTCCATCGCCCTGATGCCGATGGTCAGGTGCTGCGCCACCTGGCGTTTGTAGAACTCGGTCGCCATCCCAGGCAATTTCAGTTCGCCATGCAGCGGCTTGTCGGAAACGCACAGCAGCGTGCCGTAGGGGACGCGAAAGCGGAAGCCATTGGCCGCGATCGTCGCCGATTCCATATCGAGCGCGATCGCGCGCGACTGCGACAGGCGCTGCACCGGTCCGCGCTGGTCGCGCAGTTCCCAGTTGCGGTTGTCGATAGTGGCGACGGTGCCGGTGCGCATGATGCGCTTCAAATCATAGCCCGACAGGCCGGTGACCTCGGCGACCGCTTCCTGCAGCGCAACCTGGATCTCGGCCAGCGGCGGAATCGGCACCCAGACCGGCAGATCGTCGTCCAGCACGTGGTCCTCGCGCACATAGGCATGCGCCAGCACATAGTCACCCAGCGCCTGGGTGTTGCGCAGGCCGGCGCAGTGACCAAGCATCACCCAGGCATGCGGCCGAAGCACCGCGATATGGTCGGTGATGGTCTTGGCGTTGGAAGGGCCCACGCCGATATTGACCATGGTGATGCCGCCATGGTTCGGCTTCTTCAGATGATAGGCCGGCATCTGCGGCAGGCGCTGCGGCGCTACGCCCTCGCTGGGCGCGCGCTGCCCGGCCCGGGTGATAACGTTGCCAGGTTCGACAAATTCCGCGTAGCCGTCACCACCTTTTTCCATCAGGTCGCGGGCGCGGGCGACGAACTCGTCGATGTAGAACTGATAGTTGGTGAACAACACGAAGTTCTGGAAATGCTGCGGGCTGGTTGCGGTGTAATGCGTCATGCGGTGCAGTGAATAATCGATGCGCTGCGCCGTGAACGGCGCCAGCGGCCGGGGCTCGCCGAAGGCGGCCTCGAACGTACCGTTGGCGATCTGGTCGTCGGTGCCGTCGAGGTCCGGCACGTCGAACAGGTCGCGGATCGGCCGCTCGATACGTTCGGCAGCGGCGCCGTCGACATAGGTGCCTTCCAGGAAAGCAAAATGCAGCGGGATCGGCGTGGTCGATTCAGAGACCGTCACCGACACCCCGTGATTGCGCATGATCAGCCGAAGTTGCTCGGTGAGATAGGCTTCGAACAGGATCGGCTGGGTGACCGTGGTAGCGAAATGACCTGGTGTCGGCATGTGGCCATAGGCCTGGCGCGAGTCGACCTGGGTGAACGAACTCGTGGTGACGCCGATCTGAGGATAGAAGGCCCGGTAACGTTTGCTGCTGTCGCCGCCCGCGGCAAGTGCCGCAAAGGAGTCGCGCAGGAACTTGGTGTTGCGGTCGTAGAGCACCTCGAGCGCGGCAACGGCCTTTTTGGCGTTGTCGAAGCTTTGCCGGCCAAAAGGCTCGGGCATGACAACCGATTCGATGGCTTGGGGGTAGATTCGCTTTTCCATGGCTCAATATAGAGACTTGGACGGGCGGTTGGGAGGGGGCTCGCCGCCGAAGGCGCTCAAAGCGCCATTTTTTCTTTATCCGCGCTGCAGGCTGACCAGCAGCACGAACCCGACGCCGGACTTTCTGAGCCCCGGCGCCTCGATCGTCGAGCCGGCATCGGCGCGCATCATCGGCACTGCCAGGACCGGAGCGGCCAGGAGCATCAGGATAAGCGCCGCCCGCGGCAGCAGCCGGAGGATCCTGGAGAGATTGGCGGCGATGCGGTTCATGATGTCTGTGCTTTTCTTTTCGAGGTTCTCTGTTTCAGTGGCGAAGGTTGGTCGGGCAGGCGAGGCGGCACATTCTGGTGGCTTCGTCCCACGAGCGGGGGGAACGGCCCGCTTCGGCGACGAGGATGGCGAAGAACATTCCAAACAGGCTCATCAGCAGGCAGACGATGGTGAAGCGGCGAGCAAGCATTGGGTCCGTGTCTCCTTCAACACGCCGGAGAATGCGCTGACGCCTCTGAACCGGCCCTGATGCCAGCGTTCATCCGCGGTTCAAATTGATTGACGGGATATTGGCTGGCTTGCCGGCTACCCGAATGCCGATCGAGCGCCACTGCCTGCGCCTCGATAAAACGAAAACGGGGACCGCCAGGCCCCGTTTTGAGATCACAAGGGGATTGACGATCAGAGCTTGTGCCAGATCTGGCTCTTGCAGATCAGTCCGCCGAGCACGCAACCGCTCATCTTGAGCGAGGCACCCGATAATGTCGCCTTGCCGGAATAGGTCTTGTCGTTTGCCGGATCGGTGATGTTGCCGGTATATTTGTTATCGCCGGCCGCCGTGAGCGAGCCGATGGTCTTGCCGGCATATTTACCGGACTTGAGCGTGATGGAAAATGAACCGCCGCCTGAAATGGCCGCGGTGTCGCCCGCCTGCGTTTTCCAGTTGCCCTCGATCGGATCGGCCCATGCCGCGCCGCCCAGCATCAAAGTGGCCGCCAGGGCCAGGCTCACTTTTCGAAACATGTCTTCCTCCCTTTGGATGGCCGGCCGGATGCTCCGCCTCGCCGGTCTGCCGCTTACGCAAACGTAAGCTAATCCAGCTTCCGTCAAAACAAAAGCGGTGCCGCGACGGAAGACTTCGGCATTTTGAAAGCGCCTGAATTCGCCTTGTCGGCGCGGAAATGAAAACGATCGGCGCGTCGCGTTTGCTTCCCGTGGTTAGCGGAGTGTTGATTGCGGCCCCGAAAACTTTCGTCAAATTTGACGAAAACCAGCCGAATTGCTGGCTTCGTATCCTTAACGAATTTCCGCGTTTACCTCTTGTTTTAGCTTTGTTTTCCTCAAATTAAGCACGCCATTTAACGACGGATTCAAGCCTGCGCGGCATTCTCGAAAGCATCGAAAGAGCGGCCCGGACAAGACAAACGGAGGCAGCTCTCGGGAGCCAGACAGGGGACTAAAATGGCACGTTTTGAAATGCTTGAAGCAGGCTTCGGCGCCATGGGGGCAACTGCCCAGGCCGACATTCTTTTCGAACTGGGCATGATGTATGCGACCGGTCGCGATTGCGAGACCGACGTCGTTGCCGCCCACAAATGGTTCAACATCGCCGCCATCAAGGGTTCGGGCCGCGCCGCGGAGTTGCGCTCGGAACTCTCGGCGGCGATGTCGAAGGTCGAGATCGCCAAGGCCCTGCGCGAAGCTCGCGAATGGATGACCATGCACTGAGTTCCGTCAGGCGGGGACGCTCCGGCCAAGGCCGCTGAAAGACGGTCGGGCCAACAGGGATAAGGCTGCGCAGACAGCCAGGCCACAGGCCAACAATGAAAAGAATGCGGCAGGCCGGCAGGTCCAAGCCGCGCGACGGACCATGATCCCGAAGTGGATCGGGGCTTCGGCAAGATCATGGCCAACAGGAAGACAGGGAAGGTGGGTTGGGTTCACAGCGCGGGGGCGCCGGGGAAACAGCCTGACAGGCAAAAAAGCCACGACCAGCCGAAACAAGGCTGGCGTGGCTTTTTTGCGTGGATGAGGCCGCGCAGGCCCAATCGAGCGGCGTCAATGCGCCTAGACAGGCCCGATGAAGGATGAAATTGTCCCGCCTCTCTGGAAGAAGCGCGGCCGGGCGGCCGCGCGTGAGTGGAGGAGTTCTATTGTCATGAAGAAAATGAGGATTTTGAGCGCGGCCATTTTCGGCCTGATGATGAGTGGGCCGGTCGCATTCGCCGACGACATCACCGTCTCGGTGGTCGGCCCGATGACCGGACAGCTCGCGACCATCGGCGATCAGTTCAAGCAAGGCGCACAGGCCGCGGCCGATGCCATCAACGCCGCGGGCGGCGTCAACGGCTCGATGATCAAGCTCGACATTGAGGACGACCAGTGCGATCCCAAGCAAGCCGTGTCGGTCGCCAACCGCATCGTTGCCAACGGCGTCAAGTTCATCGACGGCCATGCCTGCTCGGGTTCGAGCATTCCGGCCTCGGCGGTCTATGCCGAAGCCGGCGCGCTGATGATGAGCCCGGCGTCCTCGAACCCGGTGCTGACCGATGCGGCGGCCAAGAACGGCTGGTCGACGATCATGCGCCTCTATACGCGTGACGACGCGCAGGGCGCCTTCATCGGTCCGTGGATCGCCAAGAAGTATGCCGGCAAGAATGTCGTGATCCTGCACGACAAGAGCGCCTACGGTCAGGGCGTGGCGGACGCCGTCAGGGCGACCATGAACGCTGGCGGCCTCAAGGAAGTCTACTACGATGCCATCAACCCCGGCGAGAAGGACTATTCGGCACTTGTCACCAAGCTGAAGGATCTCAAGGCCGATGTCGTCTATTTCGGTGGCTACCATCCTGAGGCCGGCCTGATCCTGCGTCAGGCGGCGGAGCAGAACCTGAAGTTCCAGCTGATCATGCCGGATTCGATCGCCTCGCCGGAGTTCTGGCAGGTTGCCGGCCCGGCCGGCGAGGGCACCATGTTCGTGTTCCCGTCGGATCCGCAGGCAAAGCCGGAAGCCAAGGCCGCCGTCGAGAAGATCAAGGCCGGCGGCTTCATCCCGGAAGGCTTCACGCTGTTCTCCTACGCCGTGGTCCAGGCTTTCGCCGAAGGCATCAAGCGTGCCGGCAGCGACGATCCGGCCAAGGTTGCCGAAGCGTTGAAGAACGGCACGCCGATCAGCACCGTTGTCGGCGACGTCACCTTCGACGAGAAGGGCGACCTCAAGAATGCCAGCTACGACATCAACCAGTGGCACAACGGCAAATACGCACCGATCGCGCAGTAACCGCTCTGGCGATCAGATAATCTAAGGAAATGGCCGGGTTCGTCCCGGCCATTTCTGTTTGCGGCTCGCGATGCGCTCCTTCTATCGGCCGGTTGCGGTGGTCGATGCGCCCTGTTCCTCGACGAACCGCACCAGCACCGTGCCGTCGTTGACCTGTGACCCTTCCCCGGCGATCTCGGCAATCACCCCGTCATGCGGGGCGGCGATGGTGTGCTCCATCTTCATCGCCTCGAGGATCAGCAGAATTTGCCCTTTGATCACAGCGTCGCCTTTCGCCACGCGCACAAGCTTGACGAGACCTGGCATCGGCGCGCGCAGGCTGCCGGAGGCGGCAGCCGCATCATCGCTCCTCGCCAGGGAATCCGGCACGGTGAAAGTATAGCCGACGGCGCCTTCGAACACCGTGATGTGGTCAGGCCAGCGGGCAAGGCGGGGAACGGCGCGAAGGTCATGCGAATTGATGCTGTCGTAAGGCGCATCGAGCGCCACCTGAAAGCGTCCGTCCGGCCGCATTGAAACCTTTGCCTGAATTGCCTCGTCGCCGAACTTCAGCCGCATGCGCCGCACCAGGGCCTGAAAATGCGCATAGCCGGCAAGCGACGACCACGGATCGTCCGACCACGGCAATGCTCCGGCACCCGAGGCCGCCAGGACGGCGGCCGAGATGATTTCGCCGGTCGGCGGCGCTATCGCCGTCAGCGCTTCCTGGTGTCTCCCGATCAAGCCGGTATCGACGTCGCCTGCTGCAAAATCCGGATCGGCCGCAAGAGTGGCGAGAAAAGCGGTGTTGACGGTGGAGCCGGCAATCTCGGTTTGCGCGAGTGCTGTGCGGAGCGCTTCCAGCGCCGCCTGTCTGTCCCCGGCATGGACGACCAGCTTCGCGATCATGGGGTCGTAATAGGGCGAGATGGCATCGCCGGCCCGCACGCCGGTCTCGATGCGCATCGCGGCGCCTTCGGGGGCGACGCCCGGAAATTTCAGGTGGTGCAGCGTGCCCGTCGCCGGCAGAAATCCCTTGGCCGCGTCCTCGGCATAGATGCGCGCCTCGAAAGCATGGCCGGAAAGCGCGATCTCGCTTTGTGACTTCGGCAGTTTTTCGCCGCTGGCGACCCGCAATTGCCACTCGACCAGATCGGTGCCGGTGACCATCTCTGTAACCGGATGCTCGACCTGCAGGCGGGTGTTCATTTCCATGAACCAGAAGCGGTCGGGCTTGAGGCCTTGCGAGGCGTCGACGATGAATTCGATGGTGCCGGCGCCGGAATAGTTGATTGCCTTGGCGGCCTTTACCGCCGCCTCCGTCATTGCCTTGCGCAAAGCCGGCGTCATGCCGGGGGCGGGGGCCTCCTCGATCACCTTCTGGTGGCGGCGTTGCGCCGAGCAGTCGCGCTCATAGAGATGCACGGCATTTCCGAAATTGTCGCCGAATACCTGCACCTCGATGTGCCGTGGCTTGTCGACATATTTCTCGACCAGGACGCGGTCGTCGCCGAAGGCGGCCTTGGCCTCGCGCCTGGCGCTGGACAGCGCCTCGGAAAAATCATCGGGATGCTCGACGTGGCGCATGCCCTTGCCGCCGCCGCCGGCACGCGCCTTGATCAGCACGGGATAGCCGATCTCGCGGGCCTTTGAGGCAAGCAGCACGATCTCCTGCGCCTCGCCATGATAGCCTGGAACCACCGGAACGCCGGCCTTCTCCATCAGCCGCTTGGCGGCGTCCTTCAGCCCCATGGCGCGGATCGAGGCCGCCGACGGGCCGATGAAAATGAGGCCCGCCGCCACCACCTGGTCGACGAAATCGGGGTTCTCCGACAGGAATCCGTAACCGGGATGAATGGCTTGCGCGCCCGTTCCCAGCGCCGCCGCGACAATCCTGTCGCCGCGCAGATAGCTCTCGCCGACAGGCGAGGGACCGATATGGACCGCCTCGTCGGCCATCTCGGCATGCAGGGATCTCGCATCGGCATCCGAATAGACGGCGACGGTGTGCACGCCAAGCTTGCGGGCGGTGCGGATGACGCGGCAAGCGATCTCGCCCCGATTGGCGATCAGGATTTTCGTGAACATGGAGCCTCCCGGATTTGCGTCGGGCGGCGCCATTCCGGCAGACGCCCGCTTATTTGGACGCGGCGATCTCGCAGGCGCCGCCCGTGGTTACCTTGTAGTGCGCGCGCGTGCCCAGGCAGGATTTCATTGCCAGTTCTTCCGCCGCCTTTTGCGATGGCGCGTTCAGGTGCCCGCCGCAGATTATGTATGATGACATGATCCGGGCATAAGGCGTGGTGGCGTAGGCCGAATGGCCGCTGGCCGCGACATAGGCCTTGTAGGTCTTGGTGCATGGATCCTTCGGGTTTCGCGGCAAATAGGGTGGGAAACGCTTGTCTCCCTCGCTTCCCGCCAGCGACCCGGCCGTGCTCGCGCCATGCGCCGCGGTTAGCAGCAATGCGGAAAGTAGTAGAGTAGACACATTCCGCGAAAATTGCAGTTTCATTTTTACCCCATCCACATTGCAAAGTGCATGATGAGCAATAGCGAATATTCTTCAGTGCCGCCAGACCTGCAGGGCAGGATCGCGATTTCGTGAGCGAATTAATGATCTGGCCTATAAAGCTCAATATTCACCAAATGTTTCAAGAATACCCCGGTATAGTTCCGCCATGGCTTCGTCGAAGCAGCAGAAAACAACGGTTTCGGGAAGCGCGTTCTGCCCGATGAAATCATTGACCTCCTCGACGGCGACTTTGGCCGCGTCCTCTTTCGGATAGCGGTATACTCCGGTCGAGATGGCCGGGAATGCCACCGAGCGGCAATCATTGGCGACTGCTAGTTCAAGCGAACGCCGGTAACAGGAGGCCAGCAATTCGGCTTCGCCCTTGCCGCCGCCCTGCCAGACGGGCCCGACAGTATGGATGATGTGTCGAGCGGGTAGTTTATAACCCTTGGTGATCTTGGCGTCGCCGACCCTGCAGCCATTCAGCATCCGGCATTCGAACTCAAGCTCGCGGCCTGCCGCGCGATGGATGGCGCCATCGACGCCACCACCACCAAGAAGCGAAGTGTTGGCGGCATTGACGATAGCGTCGACATCGAGCTTCGTGATGTCCCCGGTGTGTACTTGGATCCTGCCTTGGGCCTTCCTCATCTTACATCCGGAACACGCCGAAGCGTGTCTCCTCGATCTCGGCGTTGAGCGCGGCCGACAGGCTGAGCGCCAGCACCTCGCGTGTCCTGGCCGGATCGATGATGCCGTCATCCCAAAGCCTTGCCGAGGAATAGAGCGGATGGCCTTCATGCTCGTATTTCATCAGGATCGGCTTCTTGAATTTCGCCTCCTCCTCGGCGCTCCATTCCCCGCCCTTGCGCTCGATGCCTTCGCGCTTGACCATCGCGAGCACAGTTGCCGCTTGCTCGCCGCCCATCACCGAGATGCGGGCGTTCGGCCACATCCACAGGAAGCGCGGCGAGTAGGCTCGGCCGCACATGCCGTAATTGCCGGCGCCGAACGAACCGCCGATGATGACGGTCACCTTCGGCACCCTGGCGGTCGCCACCGCCATCACCAGTTTGGCGCCATCCTTGGCGATGCCGCCCGCCTCGTATTTCCTGCCGACCATGAAGCCGGTGATGTTCTGCAGGAAAACCAGCGGAATCTTGCGCTGACAGCACAATTCGATGAAGTGCGCCCCCTTCAGCGCGCTCTCGGAAAACAGCACGCCATTGTTCGCGATGATGCCGACCGGCATGCCGTGGAGATGGGCGAAGCCGGTGATCAGCGTCGTGCCGTAGTTCTGCTTGAACTCATCGAATTCGGAGCCATCGACAACGCGCGCGATGACTTCGCGCACGTCATAGGGCTGGCGCAGATCGGTCGGGACGATGCCGTAAAGCTCATCCGCAGGATGAAGCGGCGGATGAGGTTTCCTAGAGCTCAGGCTTACAGCCTTGTTCCGATTCAGGTTCTTGATGATGCGCCGGCAAATGGCGAGCGCGTGTTCGTCGTCCAACGCATAGTGATCGGCGACGCCGGAAAGCCTGGTGTGCACATCCGCGCCGCCCAACTCCTCGGCGCTGACATCCTCGCCGGTGGCCGCTTTCACCAGCGGCGGTCCGCCGAGGAAGATGGTCGCCTGGTTGCGCACCATGATCGTCTCGTCCGACATCGCCGGCACATAGGCGCCGCCAGCGGTGCAGGAACCCATGACGCAGGCGATCTGCGGAATGCCGGCAGCCGACATATTGGCCTGGTTGTAGAAGATGCGGCCGAAATGCTCGCGGTCGGGAAAGACCTCGTCCTGGTTGGGCAGATTGGCGCCGCCGCTGTCGACCAGATAGACGCAAGGCAGGTTGTTCTGCAGCGCGATCTCCTGCGCGCGCAGATGCTTCTTCACCGTCAGCGGATAGTAGGTGCCGCCCTTCACCGTGGCGTCGTTGACGACGACCATCACCTCGATGCCCTCGACGCGGCCGATGCCGGCGATCAGGCCGGCCGACGAAATCTCCTCGCCATACATGGACCACGCCGCGAACTGGCCGATCTCGAGGAAGGGCGAACCGGTGTCCAGCAATTGCGCCAGGCGTTCGCGCGGCAACAGCTTGCCACGACCGACATGGCGCTCACGTGCCTCATCCGAGCCGCCGCGCTCGACGGCCGTGGCTTTTTCAGCGATGTCGGCAACCAGAGCCCGCATGCGCTCGGCATTGGCGCGGAAGGTTTCGGAGGAGGGCGAGATCTGGGTTTGCAGCGTGGCCATGCTCACACCCCCTCCGCCATGATTTCCCGCCCAATCAGCCAGCGGCGGATTTCGCTGGTGCCGGCGCCGATCTCGTAGAGCTTGGCGTCGCGCAAAAGCCGGCCGGTCGGATAGTCGTTGATATAGCCGTTGCCGCCAAGCAGCTGGATGGCGTCGAGCGCCATCTGCGTCGCTCTCTCGGCGGCAAACAGCACGCAGCCGGCGGCATCCTTGCGGGTGGTCTGGCCGCCGTCGCAGGCGGCGGCGACGGCGTAGACGTAGGCGCGGGCGGCGCTCATCGCCGTGTACATGTCGGCAAGCTTGCCTTGCACCAGCTGGAATTCCCCGATCGGCCGGCCGAACTGTTTGCGCTCGTGAACATAGGGGATCGCCACGTCGAGGCATGCCGCCATCAGGCCGATCGGGCCACCGGCAAGCACGGTGCGCTCATAGTCGAGGCCGGACATCAGCACCTCGACGCCGCGTCCTTCTTCGTGCAGCACATTGTCGAACGGCACCTCGACATCGCGAAAAACCAGTTCGCCGGTGTTGGATCCCCGCATGCCGAGTTTGTCGAGTTTCTGCGCCACCGAAAACCCAGGCATCGCCTTTTCGACGATGAAGGCGGTGATGCCGCGCGATTCCCTTACCGGGTCGGTCTTGGCGTAGACGACCAGCGTTTCGGCGTCCGGGCCGTTGGTGATCCACATCTTGGTGCCGTTGAGCACATAGCGGTCATTGCGCTTTTCGGCGCGCAGCTTGAGCGAGACCACGTCGGAGCCGGCGCCGGGCTCCGACATGGCAAGCGCGCCGACGTGCTCGCCCGAACACAGCGGCGGCAGGTATTTTTCCTTCTGTGCCGGCGTTGCCCAGCGGTTGATCTGGTTGACGCAGAGATTGGAGTGGGCGCCATAGGAGAGGCCGACCGATGCCGAGGCGCGCGAAATCTCCTCGACCGCGATCACATGGGCGAGATAGCCCATGCCGCTGCCGCCGAAATCGGGATCGGCGGTTATGCCGAGCAGGCCGAGCGCGCCGAGTTCGCGCCACAGATGCGCCGGGAATTCGTTGTCGCGATCGATGTCTGCGGCGATCGGCGCGATCCTTTCCTGCGCGAAGCGCCGGACCATGTCGCGCAGCGCCTCGATATCCTCGTCATGCCCGAAGCCGAGCGTGTTCGTGTACATGCCGTTCCTCCCCGGTACCAATGCCGACGTTCGCGCCGACCAGGCGCATTGTCATCGAGAGATATGTCGCCGTGACCTCGGCGATCGACAATCGCTCGCCTGGCCGGAACCAGACGATGACGCCGGTCATCATCTGGATCAGCGCCATGGCCGTCAGGCCGGTGTCCTCGATCTGAAAGACTCCGGCCTCGGCGCCATCGCGCAGGATGGAACGCAGTTCCTTTTCGTAAGCCGTGCGCATGCGCAGGATCTGTGTCAGCCTGTCGGGCGATAGGCTGCGCAATTCCATGTTCGAGACATGTGTGGCGTGGCGGCGTTCGATATGAAAGGCGATGTGGTTGCGCACGTAGGCGGCAAGCTGCCACGCCGGATCCGCGCCGGCTGGCCTAGCCTGCTTCCAGGCCTCGCGAAGCCCTTGCATATGCTCGCGCATCAGCGTGAACAGCAGGTCTTCCTTGGTCGGGAAATAGCGGTAGAGCGCGGCTGCCTGCACGCCGACCTCGGCGGCCAACTGGCGCATCGACATCGCTTCATAGCCGTGGCGCGCTATCAGGGTGACCGCCGCGTCGCGGACTGCCGCTTCGGTTCGCTCGCCGTCCGATCCTGTGGTTCGTGCCATCGTCGCCTCGTTGGATGGCAATAATAAAACGAACGTTCAATTAATTCAAGAGGAGGCGGGACCTGCCTATGCTATGATCCTGAAATCTTCAGGCGTGATCGAGGTCTCCAGCTCCTCCAGATCGATCCGAGAGACAGCCGCGCCGGGCGGGCCTTGCCGAAGCCGTTCGATCATGGCCGCGATGGCTGCGTCGGCGCCGGTAAGCCATGCCGTAACCGAGCCGTCTCGTTCGTTGCGCACCCAGCCCAGCAGCCCGTACCTCGTCGCTTCGCCTCGCGCCCAGATCCGATAGCCGACACCTTGGACCGTGCCGTATATGCGCGCCTGCACTGCCCTTTTCCGATCACTCATGGCTCGCTCCCTTGCATAGAGTCTGGCGCAGCACCGAACGAAGGCAATTGGCTTGAGGCGCTATCCAGCCCGAAAAGCTTGGGATTCCTGCGGAAGATGGATAATTTCATCCAATTTCGAACCGGCGGCTTACGCGGTCGGAGAATCCTTCGCAAATTCTCCGCGCCACTAATCGTGATCTCGGGCGCCTGACCGCGGGCCTGAACGACAGGCAAGCCGCGGAGTTGTCGGATGTGCTGACGCGTGTCAGGCATCTGCTCGGCGCAGCGACGACTCCCGAGCGCCGCGAACTACCCTAGTTTCCGCGCGCCGCTGCCAACGCGCCGGGCAATTCCTCGGCGAAGATATCCAGTTCATGGTCGAGACCGACACTGACGCGGATGCAGCGGTCGAGCCCTGGCGCCATCGGCTTGCGGATGAAGACGTCGCGCGACAAAAGTCCCTGAAGCACTTTCAGAGCGAAAGCACCGTCATGGCCGCAGTCGATGGTGACGAAATTGGTCGCCGAGGCGAGCGGCTTCAACCCGTTCTGTTCGGCGATATTGGTGATGCGCCGCCGTCCGGCGGCCACCCGGGCCACCACCGTCTCGAGATAGGCCTGGTCGGCGAGCGCCTCGACGCCGGCGATCTGCGCCATGCGGCTGACGCCGTAATGGTTGCGGATCTTCTCGAAGTCGCTGATCACCTGCGTCTCGGCCAACGCATAGCCGCACCGTATGCCGGCAAGTCCGTAGGCCTTCGAAAAGGTTCGCATGCGGATGACGTTTGGCCGCGAGATATCGATCGGCGGCAGGGCCGAGGCCGGCCCCAATTCGCCATAGGCCTCGTCGAGCACCAGCATGGTGGTTTCCGGCAAGGCTTGCATGAAGCGGATGACCTCGTCGGCTTCCCACCAGCTGCCCATCGGATTGTCCGGATTGGACAGATAGACCAGCGGCGCCTTCTCCCTGACGACCGCCGCGAGCAGACCGTCCAGGCTTTCCCTGTTGTTCTCGTAAGGGACGGTCACCAGTCGGCCGCCGACACCGGCAATGTGGAAGTTGAAGGTCGGATAGGCGCCGAGCGAGGTGACCACCGCATCGCCTGGCGCCACATACATGCGCGCCACCAGGCTGAGCAGGCCGTCGATGCCTTCGCCGACAACGACGTTCTCGACAGCCACGTTGTGATGCGCAGCGGCCGCGACTTTCAGGTCGAAATTGTCGGGATCGCAATACATCCACTGGTCGCGCGCGACGCTCTCCATGCGGGCGATGACGCGCGGCGAGGGGCCAAAGCTGCTCTCATTGGCGCCGATGCGGGCACGGAAAGCGCGCCCGCGCTCACGCTCCTGCGCTTCGGGGCCGACAAACGGCACGGTAGACGGAAGCGCGGCGATGACGGGTGTGAGGAGAGGGCGCTGACGCATGTCGGAAGCTCGCTTGCAAGGGGCTTTCTTGCTAACGTGACCGGATGGTTGGCGCAAGTTGCTCCCAGCCAGCAATTTGTCATGCTGGATTCGGCCACCTCTTTTTGCTAGCCGGACATGATGAGCAGTCGATTCCCACCCGCTTGGTCCAAGCATCTTAAAACTTCATCCGGGCCGAAAATCCCGCAGCCAAAAATCGCGCAACCGAAAGCGAATCCGCTATCGCAGGCGCAAGCTGACGACGCGCTGCCCTCCGCAGCCGCTTATTTCCAGCAGAACCCGGTATTGGCAGACGGAATCATGGCGAGGCCGTGAGGCACGAGCCAGGGAATTGCCGCAGAAACGCCGCATCGCGCAAAGCCGCGATCCGATACGCTCCTATTTTTCCATATTAATGATGCGGGCTTGTTGATTGTGCCGCCGCTTTTCTTTATCCAGCGGCTCAACGGAGAGGTGGCCGAGTGGTCGAAGGCGCTCCCCTGCTAAGGGAGTAGAGGTCAAAAGCTTCTCGTGGGTTCGAATCCCATCCTCTCCGCCATCCTGCTTCGCGCTGCTGTGCTAGCTCACAATGGGCGGCATCGACGCGGAGAAGATGCCGCCGAAGGCGCCTCGGAAAAACTCAAAAGCCAAGTGGGCCGACGGTTGGTCTTGGGCTTATCTCTGGTTTTTCCGCGCCTCTGCTCGATCCAGAAAGAGGGCGATGTCGGTAGGCAGGTTGGCGGTCTCCAGGAAGGGGGCGTGACCCTGATCCGGAACGGTGATTGTCTTGGTGCCGAGATGACGCTTTCGCATTTCCTCCAGCGTTTCAGGCGACAATAGCCTCGAATTGGCACCGCGTATGACGAGCAGTGGAATGGTCGCCAACGCATCGAACTGCTGCCAAAGAGGCGGCAATGGCTGTGACAGGTCGAGATTGGCAACCGTGTCGACCAGCTTCGAATCGAAATCGGGCAGCAGCCCCTGATTCGTCTCGCGATAGATCGCGCGCACCATTCGCTCCCAGTCGCTCTCGGCAAGCGCTGGAAAATCCTGGCTATGAACGTTGTACTGGGCATCCATCGCCTCGGCGAGGGTTTTGGGCTTTGGCGTGCGTTCGAGATAGGACTGGATGTGAGCGAGGCCCGCAGGCTCGATCACTGGCCCGATGTCGTTGAGCACGATGGCTTTCAGCACCGCCGGCTGCATCGCGCCAAGCACATGGATGATCAGTCCGCCGCGCGAGGTGCCGATGAAGGCCGCCTGTTCGATGCCAAGTGCGGCCAGCCCGGCAACGACGTCGCCGGCTTCGATGCCGACATTATAGTGGCTGACATCGGGATCGTAGGCCGACTGCCCGCGTCCGCGGTAGTCAAAGGCGACGACCTTGCGTGCAAGGGCGGATCGCGTCGAGAGATGGAACGCAAGCTCGTGAAAATCCCGCGCGTTACGCGTCAAGCCGGGCAGACAGACGGCCGGCCAATGCGCGGAATTCGCTTCGCCATAGACGCGCGCATGAAGTCTCAGCCCATCTGGCGCGGCATAGAAGAAGTCGAAGAATCCGCCGTCGCTCGCCATCTGAGTGCCAGTCCTTGTTTAAGTGACCGACTGCTACAGGCGAGGGTGGAGATCGTCAAACACTCTTCCCTTATCCACAAGGGGAGGAGGAAAAAGTGCCTCAGCTGCGCCCGTTCACGAGATCGCCGACGATGTCGTATTTGCCCGAAATACGCATCTTGTAGACCTCGTAATTCTCCATCACGCGCTGCACGTAACTTCTTGTTTCCGTGTAGGGAATCCGCTCGATCCAGTCCACCACCGCATCGATGTCCTTGCCGCGCGGGTCACCGTATTTAGCCACCCACTGGCTGGCCCGGGTCGGGCCGGCATTATAGCCCGCGAAGGTCAATACGTACGAGCCGTTGAAGCGATCGAGCTGTTCGCCGAGGAACGCCGAACCAAGCGTTGCATTGTAGCCGGCGTCGGTTGTCAGCCTAGTCTGCGAAAACTGCAATCCGGCCTTCTTCGCCAATTGCTTGGCGGTTCCCGGCATCAGCTGCAGCAGCCCGCGTGCGCCGGCACTGGATACGGCGCCGATATTGAATTCGCTTTCCTGGCGGGCGATCGCATAGGCCAGCGCCTTGCCCGAACCTGAAATATTGGCCGAATCGGGGATGACGCCGAGCGGATGCGACAGCGCGCCGACATCGATGCCGCGCGCCCCGGCGATCTTGCCGATTTTCAGCGCCATGAAATGGTTGTCCTGCTTTTCGGCAAGGACAGCGAGCAGCGCCAGTTCACCCGGGCTGGTCAACTGCCCGGCAAGGTCGCGGTAGAGCGTTTCGGCATAACGGTCGTAGCCTGCCTCCTGCAGGCGCTTGATGGCGGAGACGGCCTCGCGGCCGGCAAAGTTCTGCCGGTCGGCGGCACTCGGCTGGGGATAGACGATGTTGAGCGCCTGCCGGCCGACGCGTTCTGCGGCCAACTGGCCGTAAAACGTCGTGCCGTAGGTCGCCGCACGTCCAAAATAGTCCTTGGCATTGCCGGGGCCGCCGACTTCCGCCGCGCGGCCGAGCCAGTAATAGGCGCGCGACAGGGTCATCGGCCCTTGGGCAAGGTCGGCGATGCGCGCGAAATGCGTCGCCGCCAGCTTGGGATCGTTCAGGCCGCGCAGCGCGTACCAGCCGGCATGGAATTCGGCTTCCGCCGCATTGGCCGCGCTTTCGGCGGCATGCGTGGCGACTATCTTGTAGGCGGTCTTCATGTCGCCCTGGTCGACCAGTTCGCGCGACAGCACCCGACGTTCGACCCACCAGGCATCCGGATCGACCAGGGATTCACGGTCCGCCGGCGCTTTCATGACAATAGCCGCGGCGCCCGCGAAATCCTTCTGCTTGCGCAGATATTCGGCCTGCGCGAAGAAATAGCCGGCCGAGCGCTGCGCCGCCGGCACGGCCTTCAGCAGTTTGGCCGTGTTCTTGTCGCCTCTGTCAGCCGCCGCCCAGACGTCGGCAAGCGGCTGGGCGCCGGCGAGGCCGGCGACACGCAAGGCGGAATTCACCCGGTCGGCATAGAACATGCGCTCCATGCGAAAACGGTGATCGGCGGCGGGAACGAGGCTGCCGAACTCCTTTATCAGAGCCGTCTCGTCCTTGGCGTCCAGGATCGCGGTGCGCCAGAACGGCGACAGCACCGATCGCGCCGCCTTGGCGTTGCCGGACGACACATAGGCGCGCGCGAGAACCATCACGCCTTCGAATGTCTGCGGCTGGCTGCCGCCGAATGCCTTGACGACGATGTCCGCCGCCGGATTCTCGCGATAGAGTGCGCGCTCGCTGTTCTTGCGCAATGCAACGGTGCCCGGCCAGTTGGGCAGCATCTTCGCGGCTGCTGCGATGTCGCCGCTCGGCACCTTGTCGCCCCCGTAGAGCGCGATCGCCCAGGCCAATATGTGCTGGTCGAGCGATTGTGCGGGCAGCGCGTCGCGCACACCGCGCGCGCCGGGAATATCGCCGGCCGCCAGCGCATCCAGACCGCTTTTCAAGAGCGTGACGCCGGGTGAGGGCGCCGGTTGCGCCTTGTCCTCTACACCAGGCATCGGAATGGCCGAGGTGACCCGCACATCGACGCTGCCGCTGATCGCCACGCCGGGCACCAGCGCGGCGATGGCGCCAAGAAGCGCGAACAGATGGGGCCGACCCCTCGGCATGATCTCGTATCTCTCCTTAATCCAGCATTTTACCAGCAGGCGAAGAAGCCTAGAAGCCTAAACTTAGGTCGTGAAGGGCTCGTAAACAAAGGGTTATCGAGGCCGTTCGAATTACGTTTGCTGGCACCATGGCAATGCTTGCCGCGCAACAATGTCGAGACTATGGTGCGCGGCTTCGCTTTCGGTTAGAAGGCGCGCACGACAAAACACCGATGCATGTCGCCCAAAAGTGGATACCGGTTTGGGGCCACGACATGCATGAACCAAGAAGTCCCAAGGAGTTGGACGACATGCTGAGAGGCTCGCTTACCGCGCTCGTGACACCGTTCGAAAAGAGCGGGCGTTTCGACGAGAAAGCCTTTCGCGCGTTCATCGAATGGCAGCTTGGCGAAGGCACCACGGGCCTCGTCCCGGTAGGCACCACCGGCGAGTCGCCGACGCTGTCGCATGACGAGCATCGCCATGTCGTCAAGGTCTGCATCGAGGTGGCCAAGGGTCGCGCCCCCGTGGTTGCCGGTGCCGGTTCCAACAATACCGAGGAAGCTGTTGGGCTTGTGCAATATGCCGAGAAGGCCGGTGCCGATGCAGCCCTGGTCGTCACGCCCTACTACAACAAGCCGACGCAGCGCGGCCTGTACGAGCATTTCGCCGCCGTCGCCAGGGCGACCAAGTTGCCGATCATCATCTACAACATCCCGCCGCGCTCGGTGATCGACATGATGCCGGAAACGATGGGCCGGCTGGCGCACGACTTCAAGAACATCGTCGGCGTCAAGGACGCGACAGGCAAGGTCGAGCGCGTGTCCGAGCAGCGCATGACCTGCGGCAAGGATTTCATCCAGCTTTCCGGCGAGGATGCCTCCGCGCTCGGCTTCAACGCGCATGGCGGCGTCGGCTGCATTTCGGTGACCTCGAACGTCGCGCCGCGGCTGTGCGCCGAATTCCAGGAAGCTACGCTCTCCGGCGACAGCGCCAAGGCGCTGGAACTGCAGGATCGCCTGCTGCCGCTGCACAAGGCGATCTTCATCGAGCCCGGCGTGTCCGGCGCCAAATACGCGCTGTCGAAGCTGGGCAAGGTCGAGAACGTGCTGCGCTCGCCGCTGGTCACCGTCGAGCAGTCCACGGCCGAAAAGATCGATGCGGCCATGAAGCACGCCGGCTTGATTAATTAACGAGCCCGTTTGGAACCTCTACTCCTGCGGCCATCTCAAGGCGCCACCTGCGCTTCCGGTGCTCGCGTACTATATGTACGCTCCGCTCCGGTTCCGCGCATGGCCCCGAAAGCACTTCGCTTTCGGAAAGGACCATGCGCAAAGTCGGATTTCTAGAGCGTCCTTTGCGCGTTAAAAAACGCGCGGCGCTCTAGTAGCACCATCATCTGACTCGCAGGAGCGAGTTTCGAAACGGATTCCGGACGTTATGAACCAAGTCAGAAAAGCCGATCCCAACAACAAGACCGTTGCGGAAAACCGCAAGGCGCGGTTTTCCTATGAGGTGCTCGATACGATCGAGACCGGCTTGGTGCTGACTGGCACCGAGGTGAAATCGCTGCGCCAGGGCCAGGCCAACATCCAGGACAGCTATGCCTCGGTCGAAGGCGGCGAGATCTGGCTGATCAATTCCTATCTGCCGGAATACCTGCAGGCCAATCGCTTCAACCACGAGCCGCGCCGGCGCCGCAAACTGCTGCTCAACAAGCGCGAGATGGCAAAACTGTCGCAGAGCGTCGACCGCGAAGGCATGACGCTGGTGCCGCTGAAAATCTATTTCAACGACCAAGGACGCGCCAAGCTGCTGCTTGCCGTTGGCCGTGGCAAGAAACTGCACGACAAGCGCGAGACCGAGAAGCAACGCGACTGGTCGCGCGAAAAGGGCCGGCTGCTCAAGGAACGCGGGTGATCAGGTGACAGCCCGATAGAGCCAACAGTCGGGCTTCAAGGTCGAACAATCGGCAAGTCCAACAGGGGGATGGTCTTGAAGAAGCGGATTGTTCTCCGGGGCTTGGCCAGTCTTACCCTGGCGTGTGTCGTTGTGGTGGGCGCCGTGGTCTATTTCCACACCTACTCCCCCGACCGCGGCAGATATCCGGTCCGGGGCATCGACGTCTCCCATCATCAGGGCAAGATCGACTGGCGCCGTGTTGCCGCCGATGATGTGGCTTTCGCCGTCATCAAGGCGACTGAAGGCGGCGACCATGTCGACGATGCTTTCGCCGGCAATCTGCGCGAGGCCCGCGCCGCCGGGCTCGCCGTCGGCGCCTATCATTTCTTCACCTTCTGCCGGCCGGGCGCCGACCAGGCCAGGAATTTTATCTCGGTGGTGCCGCACGATCAGCCATTGCTGCCGCCGGTCGTCGACATCGAGTTCGGCGGCAACTGTCCGCAGCGCCCGTCACCCGAGCAACTAAACGCCGAACTCGAGGCTTTCCTCGGACCCGTCGAGGCGGCGTTCGGCAAGCCGGCGATCGTCTATCTGACGGATGAAGCCGAGGCGGCCTATGCCGGGCAAATCGCCGCTCGCCCACTCTGGCTGCGCTCACTGCTCAAGGAGCCGGACCGCCGTGACTGGATCTACTGGCAGTACCACAATCGGGGGCGCGTGGACGGCATCGAGGGAGATGTCGACCTGAACGTCTTGCAGGGCGGGCCGGAGAAGCTGGCGGCGCTGCTTGCCTCCAAACCTTGATGAACAGCCCCGATCCGATGTCGGTCCGTTTCTTCAAAAGCCTTTGCCATGCTGCTGAACCATTCACGATCCAGCTGATGTCGGGACAGCCAGATTTTCCCTGGTGATGCGTCGACCCATCGCCGAATAACCCATCCCGGCGGCCATTATGGCGATGGCCACGCATTGGATCGCCAGCGGGGTCTCGCCAAGCACGACCATACCGACGATCACGGTGGCGATCGGCACACCCGGCAGGAATAGCGATGCCACCTGCGAGCCCAATCGGTCGACAATGTAAGTGTAGAGGAACATTGCCGCAGCGCCCGCGAGAAAACCTTGAATGACGATCTGGCTGACGATCTCGGCGCCTGCGGCCGCATGAAGGCCGCTTGGTGCAAAGAGGTAGAGAAGTGGCAGCGGCAGGCAGGACAAAAGCACGACGCTCGCGGTCGCCGTGACCGGTTCGACGCGCCATCGCTGCACAAGAGCCGCATAGGCGGAAAACATCGCACCCGATCCGATAAACAGCAGATCCCCGAACAGGACATTATTGGCACCGGTGCGCGCCGGCGCTATGAACAGCAACAAGCCGGCGATGATCGTGACGACGCCAATGATCCGCCGGCGCGACGCGCTTTCCCTGAACAGCGACAACAGGAACGAGAAGAAGACGATCGACGCGGGGCAGAGCGCCGCGGCATGGGCGGCGGGAGCATGGGTCAAGCCCCAGTTGATGATCAGCGGATAGGGCAATCCGGCCAGCGCCGCCAATGTCGATCCACGCCGCCAGCCCAGCGCCGTCATGGTCGCCAGGCCGCGCCTCCAAACGATCGGCAGGAACACCGCGCCGGCACCGGCAAAGCGCAAGGCGGCCATGTCGGTGGCCGTCAGATGCTCCCTGAGGCTGAAGCGGGCGGCCACGAACTGCGCGGCATAGATGGCGATCATGACGAGACCGGCGATCACCGCCGGTCTTGTGTTTCCCGTGTCTCGTCCGTCCGCCATGTCAGTTCTGCCGCCATATTCATGTCGCCAGGCGGAGACAGCTCCGGCTCTGCGATGAAGCGCAGCCTATTGCCGAAATGGCTGCGACAAAATACTCTGGTTTTCGCGATCTGAAGTGTAATTCACGCAAATGAGGTGGCTTGAACGTGAATCCTGAATCAGGCGACCTGGACGCCGTCGACCGTACTCTTCTGCGGCTGCTGCAGGAAGACGGACGCCGCACGACGCTCGATCTGGCAACGCGGGTCGGCCTGTCGCCGACCGGCGCCAGCCAGCGCGTGAAGCGCCTGTTTCGCGACGGCTTCATCACCGCCATCAGGGCGGTGCTCAATCCGGCAAAGATTGGCCGCGGCATGCTTGTCTTCATCGAGGTGCGGCTCGATCACACGGCCCCGCATATCTTTGACCGCTTCGCCGAGGCGGTCGCAAAGGCGCCCGAGGTTCTGGAATGCCACATGGTCGTCGGCGGCTTCGACTATCTCGTGAAGGCGCGCATTGCCGAGATGGCCGACTATCAGGACTTTCTCAAACGCGTCATCCTGCCGCTGCCGGGAGTGAAGGAAACACATACCTATGCGTCCATCGGCGACGTGAAACCGGATGCCCTGCTGCCAGTGTGAGCAGGCATCGGAGACCGTACGGTGTCCGATACCTCAATTCTTCAGGAATGCCGCGATCTCGCTGAACACCCTGACGAACATGTCTTCGGTCAACACACCGGTATTGGTGTTGTAGCGCGAGCAATGATAGCTCGAAAACAGCGTAATGCCGCCGGCCGGCACTTGCCCGCCATGTTTGAACGGATAGGTGGCGACGCGCTCGCCCAGTGCCCGCACCGTCGACTGGTGTGCGATCGATCCCAGCGCCAGCACGGCGCGCAGGTTGGGAAAGCGAGCGATCGTCGGCACCAGGAATGTCCGGCAGGTGGCGATCTCGGCACCCACCGGCTTGTTCTCCGGCGGCACGCAGCGCACCGCATTGGTGATCGCCGTGCCGACGAGCTCCAGCCCGTCATCGGGCCGAGCCTTGAATTCGCCGCGTGCAAAACCGTGGGCAATCAGTGTCGAATAGAGCAGGTCGCCGGCATAGTCGCCGGTGAACGGGCGCCCGGTGCGGTTGGCCCCGCGCAGGCCGGGCGCCAGGCCGACGATCAGAAGCCGGACGGTATCTTCGCCGCCCGGTGGCAGGAAGGTCGGCACCGGCGCGTTGAACCAGGACGGCTCGCGCTGCCGCCATTCGGCGATGAAGTCATGCAACCGCGGGCAGAGTGGGCAGTCGCGGCTGGGTTCGGAAGCGGAGAGGGCGGTCAAGTCGACCGGCCTCAGTAGTCGTCCTCGTCGACTTCAGCCGGTTCGGGCCGCCGTACGGGCCGCTCGGAGGGATCGCGGCCGACTTCGTTCTTCAGTGTCGCGAGGTCGATGAAATGGTCGGCCTGGCGGCGCAGGTCATCCGAGATCATCGGCGGCTGCGAGGCCATGGTCGAGACGATCGACACCTTGCGGCCACGCCGTTGCAGCGCCTCGACCAGCGTGCGGAAATCGCCGTCTCCGGAGAATATGACATAGTGGTCGACGACGTCAGCGAGTTCCAGCGCATCGACGGTCAGCTCGATGTCCATATTGCCCTTGATCTTGCGGCGGCCGGTCGAGTCAGTGAATTCCTTGGCCGGCTTGGTCACCACCTTGAAGCCGTTATAGTCGAGCCAGTCGATCAGCGGCCGGATCGAGGAGTATTCCTGGTCCTCGACCAGCGCGGTGTAATAGTAGGCGCGCAGCAGGTAACCACGCTTGTGGAAGCTCGCCAAAAGCTTGCGATAGTCGATGTCGAACCCGAGCGCGCGCGAGGTGGCGTAGAGATTGGCTCCGTCGATGAACAGGGCGATTTTTTCGCGGGGATCGAACATGGAAATAGTCCTTTTCGAAATAAACGGCCGTCTAAACGAAATGCGGTAGCGACTGGCGGTCAGCTCATAATAAACCGGCTGACCTTGAACCAACTGAGATAACGCCAGTTTGGTGGCAATCCAAGGGCAGGTGGCGCACTGCAAGCAATTGTGATCGTGGCGCCGAACCGTGGACGCGGACTGCCCTGTGGGCCCGCATTGCCATGATGCTTGTATTTTGGCGCCGTTCGGGTTATGGACCGCGCCTGTTTTCCATTACATCCAGGCATGAAAGGGGCAATCCATGGCCCGCGTAACCGTTGAAGATTGCATCGACAAGGTCGACAACCGCTTCGAGCTGGTGCTTCTGGCCGGCCACCGCGCCCGTCAGATCAGCCAGGGCGCGCAGATCACCGTGCCGCGCGACAACGACAAGAACCCGGTCATCGCGCTGCGCGAGATTGCCGACGAGACGCTGTCGCCCGACGACCTCAAGGAAGATCTGATCCATTCGTTGCAGAAGCATGTCGAGGTCGACGAGCCCGAAGCCGATGGCGAAGTGATCGCCGACCAGACTGGCGCTGCCGTTGCCGCCGCCGACACCGACGACGCCGAGGACAACATCACCTTCGATCGCATGACCGAGGAAGACCTGTTGGCCGGCATCGAGGGCCTGGTTCCCCCGGAAAAGAGCGACGACTACTAAGAGCTTTTGATGGTTCTATTCAGCCGGTCGCCTAGCGCAGTTTTCTGCGCTTCCGGTGCCTCTCGAAAACTACGCTATCCGACCCGGCTGAGCGAATTCTGAAAAGCCCTTTGGAATTGGCTGGAACAATCTTCCGGCACTTCCGTCCCGGCGGTTTCGTGGCTATCTATGACATGCGCCGTACGGTAGTGCGGCGCATGATTCATTTCATCGCCGAGAGATTCCGCCCATGATGCGTCAGTATGAGCTTGTCGAGCGCGTCCAGCGCTACAAGCCTGACGTCAACGAGGCATTGCTCAACAAGGCCTATGTCTACGCCATGCAGAAGCATGGCCACCAGAAGCGCGCTTCCGGCGATCCCTATTTCTCGCATCCGCTCGAAGTTGCCGCCATCCTTACCGAAATGCATATGGATGAGGCGACGATCGCCGTCGCCCTGCTGCATGACACCATCGAGGACACCACGGCGACCAGGGCCGAGATCGATGAGCTGTTCGGACCCGAAATGGGCAAGCTGGTCGAAGGGCTGACCAAGCTGAAGAAGCTCGATCTCGTGTCGAAGAAGGCGGAGCAGGCGGAAAACCTGCGCAAGCTTCTGCTCGCGATCTCGGAAGATGTCCGCGTGCTCCTGGTCAAGCTCGCCGACCGGCTGCACAACATGCGCACCCTCGACCATATGCCGGAGGCCAAACGCCTGCGCATCGCCGAGGAGACGATGGACATCTACGCGCCGCTGGCCGGGCGCATGGGCATGCAGGGCATGCGCGAGGAACTGGAGGAGATCGCCTTCCGCTTCATCAATCCGGAAGCCCATCGCGCCGTTACCGCTCGGCTCGCCGAAATCTTCGAGCGCAATAAGGATGTGTTGTCCGAGATCGAGAAGGCTCTTTCGGGCCTGTTCGAGAAACACGCCATCAAGGCCGGTGTGAAGAGCCGCCAGAAGAAGCCGTGGTCGGTGTTCCGCAAGATGGAGGCCAAGGCGCTGTCCTTCGAGCAATTGTCCGACATTTTCGGCTTCCGCGTCGTCGTCGACAGTGTCGAGGACTGCTATCGCGCGCTGGGTGCAATCCACACCACATGGTCGATGGTGCCCGGCCGTTTCAAGGATTACATCTCTACGCCGAAACAGAACGACTACCGTTCGATCCACACCACCATCGTCGGCCCTTCGCGCCAGCGCGTCGAGCTGCAGATCCGCACCCGCGAGATGAACAAGATCGCCGAATACGGTGTCGCCGCCCATTCGATCTACAAGGACACTGGCGGCAAGACGAATGGAGCCGTGCACGCGATCTCGAAGGAGACCAATGCCTATGCCTGGCTGCGGCGCACCATCGAGCAGCTGGCCGAAGGCGACAACCCGGAAGATTTCCTCGAGAACACCAAGCTGGAGCTGTTCCAGGACCAGGTGTTCTGCTTCACGCCGAAGGGCATGCTGATTGCCCTGCCGCGCGGCGCCACGCCGATCGATTTCGCCTATGCCGTCCACACCGATGTCGGCGACACCTGCGTCGGCGCCAAGGTCAATGGCCGCATCATGCCGCTGATGACGGAACTGAAGAATGGCGACGAGGTCGAGATCATCCGCTCCAAGGCGCAGGTGCCGCCAGCGGCGTGGGAATCGGTTGTCGTCACCGGCAAGGCGCGCGCCGCCATCCGCCGCGCCACCAAGAATGCGATCCGCAAGCAGTATTCCGGCCTTGGCGCGCGTATCCTGGAGCGTGCCTTCGAACGAGCCGGCAAGACCTTCACCAAGGAAAGCCTGAAGCCCGTCCTACACCGGTTGGCGCGCAAGGACATCGAGGATGTACTGGCCTCCGTCGGTCGTGGCGAACTGGCTTCCACCGATGTCATGAAGGCGGTCTTCCCCGACTACAAGGACGAGCGCGTCACCCCTGCGGCTCCCAAGCAGCGCGAGGAGGGCTGGTCGAAGATCCGCAACGCCGCCGGCATGCTGTTCCAGATTCCGGGCCGGGCCGCGCGCAAGGACAAGGACCAGCCAGGCGCCGGCGCCGTGCCGATCCGCGGCGTGCGCGGCGACCTGCCGGTGCGCTTCGCGCCGGAAGGGGCCGTGCCTGGCGACCGTATCGTCGGCATCGTCCAGCCGGGTACAGGCATCACTATCTATCCGATCCAGTCGCCGGCGCTGCAGGCTTTCGACGACCAGCCGGAGCGCTGGATCGACGTGCGTTGGGACATCGACGAACGCACCAAGGAACGGTTTCCCGCGCGGGTCTCGGTCACCGCCATCAACGCGCCGGGCTCGCTTGCCGATATCGCCCAGGTCGTTGCCTCCAACGACGCCAACATCCATACGCTGTCGATGGTGCGCACCGCGCCCGATTTCACCGAAATGCTTATCGATCTCGAAGTATGGGACCTGAAGCATCTCAACCGGCTGCTGTCGCAGCTCAAGGACAATTCGAGCGTCAGCGATGCGCGGCGCGTCAATGGCTAGCGATAGCCGACCATGGGGGACGAGATGAACACCGACGAAGTGCTGGGCATATTCCGTGAGGCTGGCGCTGTTCTGGAGGGGCATTTCATCCTGACGTCGGGCCTGCGCAGTCCAATCTTCCTGCAGAAGGCACGGGTGTTCATGCATGCCGACAAGACCGAGCGGCTGTGCAAGGCGCTGGCGCAGAAGATCCGCGCCGCGGTGCCAGGCAAGATCGACTATGTCGTCGGGCCGGCGATCGGCGGGCTGATCCCGGCCTACGAAACCTCGCGCCACCTTGGCGTGCCGGCGATCTGGGTGGAGCGGGAAGGGGGCGAGTTCCGCTTGCGGCGCTTCGAGATCGACCGAGGCGCCCGCGTCGTCATCGTCGAGGACATCGTCACCACCGGATTGTCGATCCGCGAAACCATCGATTGCCTGCGCGACCTTGGCGCGGAGGTGGTCGCAGCCGCCTGCATCATCGACCGTTCGGCCGGCAAGACCCATGTCGGCGTGCCGCTGATCGCGCTTGCCGAATATGAGGTTCCAGCCTACCCGCCGGACAGGTTGCCGCCGGAGCTTGCCGCCATTCCGGCCGTCAAGCCCGGCAGCCGTAACATCTGACGAGGAGGTCGCATTGATCGTCGGCATCGATCATTTCGTGCTGACGGTGGCGTCGCTCGAGGCGACCTGCGCCTTTTATCAACGCGTGCTGGGTTTTGAACGCGTCGATACGCCGGGCCGGCCGACGGCACTCGCCTTCGGCAATCAGAAGATCAATGTCCACGAGATCAGCCGCACCTTCGAGCCGAAGGCGAAGTCGCCGACGCCAGGATCCAGTGACTTCTGCCTGATCACCGACCGGCCGCTCGATGAATTCCTTGCCGGCCTCGAAGCCAATCACGTGACGCTGGAACTCGGGCCGGTCGACCGCATCGGCGCGCAGGGGCCGATGATGTCGGTCTATTTCCGAGACCCGGATGGCAACCTTGTCGAAGTCAGCCAGTACCTGCGGTAGATATCGATTATTTGGCTGCGACAATTAGCCGAAACCACTTCTCAAATTCGCCGCGATTGTCCGGTGTGGAGAAACGAACCTTACCAAAAATTATGGCCGCTGTGCAGGTGGACCTCGGTTGTTGTGGAGGTTGCGGATGGCTATATCAAAGTCGCGATTGCCTTCTGGCGACCGTAAAGCGCAAGATATGGTGGTCGAAGCCCGGCTGGAAACAGCGGGCGTGTAAGCTGTGAATTGTCGGGAATAGGAAGAGAGTGCTTTTTCGTCGCCGCAAACCTGATGGTCTTTTCGAGCGGGTGCGCACCTATCTGTGGCCGCGCCGTTCGTTTTCGCGCTCGCTTCAATATTTCTCCAAGCGCATTCTGCGGCTGAAGGCCACCCCGCATGCGGTGGCGGCGGGCGTCGCGGCAGGTGTTTTTGCTTCGTTCTTCCCCGTCGGTTTCCACTTCATCATTGCCGCCGTTCTGTGTTGGGTGATCGCCGGCAATCTGGTGGCCGCGGCTCTAGGGGCCGTGTTTTTCGGCAATCCGCTGACCTTTCCGCTCTTGTGGGGCGCATCCTGGGAAACCGGCAAGCTCATCCTGCACGATCGCTTTCCGTCGCACGGCCCGCCGGCGCATCTGGGCGAGATGATGCACACGCTTTCCTTCGCCAAACTATGGCATCCAGTCCTGGAGCCGATGTTGATCGGCGCCGTGCCGCTCGGGCTGGGGTTCGGCCTGGTGTTCTACGGCGTCACGCGCTGGGGCATGAATGTCTTCCGCGAACAGAGGCGCAAGCGGCTGGCCGAGCGCGCGAGACGCCATGAGCATTCGCCTCATCCCGGCGGAAGCGTCGGTTCAGCCACCCAATGATCATCGGCATCGGCAGCGACCTGATCGACATCACACGCATCGAGAAATCGCTTGAGCGTCACGGCCAGCGCTTCATCCAGAGGATCTACACCGAGGTGGAGCAGGCGCGTTCGGAGAACCGGCGCGCCCGCGCGGCTTCCTACGCCAAGCGCTTTGCCGCCAAGGAGGCTTGCGCCAAGGCATTGGGCACCGGTCTGGCGCAGGGGGTCTTCTGGCGCGACATGGGTGTCGTCAACCTGCCCAGCGGTGCGCCGACGATGGCGCTGACCGGCGGAGCGCTGGCGCGGCTGGAGAAGATCCTGCCTCGAGGTCATCGGGCAGCGATTCACCTCACCATCACGGATGATTTCCCGCTCGCTCAAGCCTTTGTGATCATAGAAGCGTTACCGGTCGAAGAAGCGCCACATTGATTGCATCTGACGACCGGCATTGACGTTGCCCAGCGCGCGCCGAGACTCTATACCATCCAACGCACAATCGAGGACGACATGAGCGTGGCTGAAAAATCCCAGAAGAAATCCGGCGGGCTTGGCGAAACCGTCAGCGTCATCGTGCAGGCGCTTTTGCTCGCCCTGGTCATTCGCACGCTGCTGTTCCAGCCGTTCTCGATCCCGTCGGGCTCGATGCGGCCGACGCTTTTGGAAGGCGACTATCTGTTCGTCACCAAATGGTCCTACGGCTATTCACGCTATTCGCTGCCTTTTGGACCGGACATTTTCTCGGGCCGCATCTGGGGCTCCGAGCCCAAGCGTGGCGACGTGGTGGTGTTCAAGTTCCCGCCGGATCCGTCCGTCGACTACATCAAGCGCGTCATTGGCCTGCCCGGCGACAAGATCCAGATGAAGGATGGCCAAGTCTTCATCAATGGCGTCGGCGTGCCCCGCGTCAAGACCGGCCAGATCGACAATCCCGACATCACGGAAAAGGATTATCCGATCGATGTCTATCGCGAGACGCTGCCCGATGGCGTCAGCTATGATACGCTCGACCTGTCGCCGAACTCGATCGGCGACAACACGCGCGAATTCGACGTGCCCCCCGGCCACTATTTCATGATGGGCGACAACAGGGACAATTCCGCCGACAGCCGCTTCACCGTCGGCTATGTTCCGGCCGAGAACCTTGTCGGTCGCGCCAACCTTGTCTTCTTCTCGATCGCCGGCAAGGCAAGCCCGCTCGAAATCTGGAAATGGCCGTCGCTGATGCGCGCTTCGCGCCTGTTCCATTTCGTCAACTAGGGTCATGGCGGCACCAAAAAGGTTGACCGCCGATGCGCTCGCCGAAGCGCTTGCGCAACGCACGGGTCATGCCTTTGCCGACCGCCAGCGGCTGCAGCGAGCGCTTACCCATGCCAGTGCGCGGGGCGCCAATGCCGGCGCCGATTATGAGCGGTTCGAGTTTCTCGGCGACCGGGTTCTTGGCCTTGTGGTCGCCGATATGCTGCTGGCTGCCTTTCCCAATGCCGCGGAAGGGGAGTTGTCGCTGCGGCTCAATGCGTTGGTCAATGCCGAGGCGCTGTCTGATATCGCCGAGCATATCGGGCTGCCGGACCTGATCCGTGCCGGGTCGGACGTGCGCGGGCTCGATGGACGCAAGCGCGTCAACCTGCGCGCCGACGCATTGGAATCGCTGATCGCAGTGCTTTATCTCGACGGTGGCTTGGAAGCAGCCCGCGCGTTCATCCACAAATACTGGCAGCCGCGTTCGCTGGCATCGGGTGCCGCGCGCCGCGACGCCAAGACCGAATTGCAGGAATGGGCGCATCAGGCGGCGAGTGCTGTTCCAGCCTATCAGATCGACGGCCGGGAAGGCCCCGATCACGATCCGCTGTTTACCGTCACCGTCAAGGTCGGCGCGTTTCAGCCGGCGACCGGCAGCGGCCGCTCCAAGCGCGAGGCCGAACAGGCCGCCGCTGCTGCCCTTCTGCTTCGCGAGGGCGTCTGGGTTCATGAAGGGAATGCGGCATGACCGCCGAAGACACCGCAGCGGCTCCTGTCACGCATTCCGGCTTCGTCGCGCTGATCGGCGCGCCCAATGCCGGCAAGTCGACGCTGGTCAACCAACTGGTCGGCGCCAAGGTCTCGATCGTCACCCATAAGGTGCAGACGACGCGCGCCATCGTGCGCGGCATCGCCACCCATGACAACGCGCAGATCGTCTTTGTCGACACACCGGGCATCTTCAAGCCCAAGCGGCGGCTGGACACGGCAATGGTGACCACCGCCTGGGGTGGGGCCAAGGACGCCGATATCGTTTTGCTGCTGATCGACGCCGAACGCGGCATCAGGGGCGACGCCGATGCCATCCTCGAACGGCTGAAGGATGTGCGCCAGCCGATGGCTCTGATCCTCAACAAGGTCGACCGCGTCAAGCCGGAAGCGTTGCTGGCTCTGTCCGCGGCGGCGAACGAGAAAGTGCCGTTCCAACGCACCTTCATGGTCTCGGCGTTGACCGGCTCCGGCTGCAAGGACCTGCTCGATTATCTGGCTCAAGCGCTGCCGGTCGGCCCGTGGTACTATCCGGAAGACCAGATCTCGGACTTGCCGATGCGCCAGCTGGCGGCCGAGATCACCCGCGAGAAGCTTTATCTCCGGTTGCATCAGGAGCTTCCCTATTCCTCGCATATCGAGACCGAGAAATGGGAAGAGAAACCGGATGGCTCGGTGCACATCGACCAGACCATCTTTGTCGAGCGCGACAGCCAGAAAAAGATCGTGCTCGGCCACAAGGGCGAGACCATCCGCGCCATCGGGCAGGCCGCGCGGATGGAAATTTCAGGCATATTGGAGCAGAAGGTGCACCTGTTCCTGTTCGTGAAAGTACGCGAGAACTGGGGCGATGACCCCGAGCGCTACCGCGAGATGGGGCTGGAGTTTCCGCATTAGGTATGATCCCGAGAAGTGAGCGCCGTTTTCGGGAAGGATCATGCTCGAGGTAGCGATCGATGCCGCCTTGGTGCGCCGGCTGATTGCCTTGCAATTCTCGCATTGGCGGCATCTTCCTGTCAGGCCGGTCGATTTTGGCGGCTGGGACAACAGGACCTTTCATCTCGGCGACGAGATGACCGTGCGGTTGCCGAGCGCCGCCGCCTACGCCCTGCAAGTGGAAAAGGAACACCGCTGGCTGCCGAGGTTGGCGCCGCTATTGCCGCTGCCCATCCCCGTGCCGCTGGCGATGGGCGTCCCGGCCGAAGCCTATCCCTGGCATTGGTCCGTCTATGGCTGGATCGAGGGCGAGACCGCGAAACGGGAACGTATCGCGGATCTGTCGGAATTCGCGACGGAGCTGGCTCGGTTCCTGGTTGCGTTGAAACACGTGGACGCGACCGATGGGCCAGCGCCTGGGCAGCACAATTTCTTTCGCGGCGGACCGCTGACGGTCTATGACGGCGAGACAAGGCAAGCGATCTCGGCACTCGGCAACCGCATCGATGCCGGCGCCGCCACCGCCGTCTGGGAGGCAGCCCTTGCCGCGGCCTGGGAAAGTCCGCCCGTCTGGTTCCATGGCGATGTCAGCCGGGGGAACCTCCTGGTCGAAAACGGCAGGTTGCGCGCCGTGATCGATTTCGGCACCTCCGGTGTCGGTGATCCATCCTGCGATCTGGCAATTGCCTGGACGCTGTTCGAAGGCGAAAGCCGGGACACGTTTCGCGCCTGCATCGCGGCAGATGAAGCGACCTGGGCGCGCGGGCGTGGCTGGGTGCTGTGGAAGGCACTCATCACAGCCGCCGGCCATATAGACGTCGCCCCGGCCGAGATCGAAGAATCGTGGCGAGTGATAGATGCGGTGCTGATCGATCGCGAACGTCAGGCGTGAGGCGAAATACCTGGCCCGGTCATCGGACGGCGATGATGGATGAAAAAAGCCGCTGTCGCCGGCAGCCTTTCGCATGGCCCTCTATCGTCGGCTGAGTGCACGAGAAGTTGACCAGCTTTGACTTGAGAATACGATGTTTTAAAAAGTATCTTATTGATATTTGTTAGACGATGCACGCGACTGATTTGAAAAGCAATAGAATAATATGGTAGAGTAAATCTTATCATAAAAGGTATATGAAATTATTACACAATGATGACGACGTGCCGTTTGTGCCAATTTGGAAATCAGCCCGACAGGTTTAGTGTTATTTGTGCAACACTGATTTAATCTGTGGCGTGAATCCGGCATATTTGCGGAATTGTCATTGAAGGCGGAAGATTGGTGGGTATGTTCGCCGCGAAAAGGGGACGCGGTGCGAGCCTTTTTCATTGTGGGGGTGAGGCGGGAAAACATATCCGCCAGCCACAATTCAGAAGCCATCTTATTAACTTGACTGGAGAGGTCAGAAAATGAACATCAAGAGCCTCCTTCTCGGCTCAGCCGCGGCCCTGATCGCGGTATCCGGCGCGCGCGCCGCGGACGCGGTTGTCGTCGCCGAACCGGAACCGGCCGAATACGTCAAGATCTGCGACGTCTACGGCGCCGGCTACTTCTATATCCCAGGCACCGAGACCTGCCTGCGCATCGGCGGCTATGTCCGCTATGATATCGGCGTCGGCGATGCCGGCTCGCTCGATGGTGTCAACCACGTCCCGGATCGTCAGGACGGCAGCGCTCATTCGACATACTACAAGAACACCCGCTTCACGCTGAAGACCTGGACCGGTCAGGAAACCGAACTCGGTACCTTGAAGACCTACACCGAGACCCGCTTCAACTACGGCAACAGCAGCGGGGACTACCTTGATCAACGAGACTCTAATACGAGCAGGGACGACTGGCAGGGCCGTAACAAGTCGCTTTCGCTGCGCTTCGCGTATATCCAACTCGGCGGTCTGCGCGTCGGCAAGGACGACACGGCTTTCGATACGTTCATCGGCTACGCCGGCAACGTCATCCAGGATACGCTGGTTCCGTATGGTGGGCAGGAGAGCAACGTCGTTCAATACTACTTCGACGCGGGCAACGGCTTCTCCGGGCTGGTCTCGCTCGAAGAAGGCGCTGGCAAAACCGGCACCATCGACAGCTACGTCCCCCATGTCGTCGGCGGCTTGAAGTACAAGGCCGACTGGGGTGCGCTCACCGGCGTCGTTGCTTATGACAGCAACTATGAAGAAGTCGCTGGCAAGGTTCGTCTGGACGTCAACGTCACCAAGGAACTGTCGCTGTTCGTCATGGGCGGTTACGGTTCGGATAACAACCTCACGGACACAACCAACTTCGTCAACGCCAAAGGCCGCGGCTTCTACAAGCAGTGGGGCGGCAACTGGGCAGTCTGGGGCGGCGGTACCTACAAGTTCAACGCCAAGACTTCGTTCAACGCCCAGGTCTCCTATGACGATTGGAAGAACCTCGGCATCGCCGCCAACATCGCCTATACCGTTGTGCCCGGCTTTGTGGTCACGGCGGAAGTCGATTACCTCAATGCAGGCAAATTCGACGACGTCGACTTCAACAACTGGACCAAGGCCAACAAGAAGAGCAGCGTCGGCGGCATTCTCCGCTTCCAGCGCTCGTTCTAAGGCATAGACCGACCTCACCAGCCGCCCGCAGCGTATTGCTGCGGGCGGTTTTTTGTTTGCCGGTAAGGTGCTGTTTTGCCAGGCACCTAGGCCTCATCTTGATTTCGCCACCCGATCGGTGAAAAGCTCCTGATATGGAATGGCGCGACGAGGGAATCATTCTCGGCACCCGCAAGCATGGCGAAACCAGCGCCATTCTCGAGGTGATGACACGTGCCCATGGCCGGCATCTTGGCCTCGTGCGCGGCGGCCGCTCCCGCAAGCAGCAGCCCGTTCTCCAGCCCGGCAATCGCGTCGATCTCTTGTGGCGTGCGCGCCTCGACGAGCATCTGGGTACCTTCCAGGCCGAAGCGATCGAAATGAATGCCGCCCGGCTGATGGACAGTGCCATCGCCGTCTACGGTCTTCAGACGATGGCGGCGCACCTGCGCCTGCTGCCCGAGCGTGATGCCCATGGCGGCCTCTACGAGGCGCTTTCGGTGATGATCGTCCACCTGGACGATGCCGACGCCGCCGGCGAGTTGGTGGCGCGTTTCGAGCTTCTGATCCTCGATGAACTCGGCTTTGGCCTCGATCTCAGTCAATGCGCCGCCACCGGCACCAAACAGGATCTTGCCTATGTCTCGCCGAAATCGGGACGCGCGGTGTCGCGTGAAGCCGGGGCGCCATGGCACGACAAGATGCTGGTATTGCCCGCATTTCTGGAGCGCGGCTCCGGCATGCGTGCGAATCAGGCGGCGATCGCGGACGCCTTCCGCTTGACCGGTTTCTTCTTCGCTCGCCATGTCTACGAGCCGCGCGGCATCGATCAGCCCGACGCGCGCGCCGGCTTTCTTGCAGCGCTGCGCAAGCACCACGCAGCGCACAAGCCCATCGCCGGAGAGAACGCGGCCAGAGAAATCATCAGATGAGCGAAGTCGAACTCTATCCGGGCCGGGTCTCGCCGCTCGGCCTTGGCACCATTCCTCATGCCGACATCCTGAAATACACCGGCCTCGAATTGCTTCAGCGAATCATCGACGGCAAATATCCGGCACCGCCGATCTCCTTCCATCTCAGCTTCGCGTTGACCGAAGTATCGGAAGGTCGCGCCGTATTTCGCGGCGTACCGAACGAACGCCACCTCAACCCGCTGGGTGGCGTTCATGGCGGCTGGGCGGCGACGCTGCTCGATTCGGCCTTGGCTTGCGCCGTGCAGACGTTGCTCGACAAGGGCGAGGGCTACACGACGGCGGAGTTCAAGGTGAACCTCACGCGGCCGATCACGCCCAGGACCGGCGAGGTCGTCTGCGAAGGCAAGGTGGTCCACAAGGGCCGCACGCTTGCCGTTTCGGAAGCAACGCTGAAGGACGCCGGCGGCAAACTGCTGGCTTTCGGCACCGAGACATGTTCGATATTTCCAGCCGCCAATCTGGCGGCACGTTGAGTTTTCAGCCGTCTGGCCGCCGTATTTGAGTGTCAGTGAGACGAAACGTCAGTGAAAACTGGCCTGGTTTGGGGGAACCGCCATGTTTGAAAGCCTGATCGGCCTTGTCGCCATCATCGCCTTGTTCGTCATCATTTCGCGCCAGCAGAGCCGCATCGGCCTGATCGAGCGCGAACTTGGCGCGCTGCGCAGTCTCGTGCTTTCGGGCGCGGTGCCGCCCGCGGCCAGGCCATCGGAACAGGAAGCGGCCGAGGGCAAGGCCGACACGGCTCCGGCAGCCGAGGGCAAGGCCGACACGGCTCCGGCAGCCGTGCCCGCGGCCGATATCGCCCCAGCAGCAATCAGCGAGCCCGCGCTGGTACAGGCCACGGAGGCGGAAATCCCGGCTACGGAGAGAGTGCCCGGTCCTTGGAGCACACCCGAGGCAACACCGAAGACGCCAGAGGCCGCACCGGCCGCGGCCGCCAAAGCCGCTGGCCAGTCCGACGTCGAAACCGCGCTCGGCACGCGTTGGGCGGTCTGGGTCGGCGGCATTGCGCTGGCTCTGGGCGGCTTGTTCCTGATCCGCTACACCATCGAGGCCGGCATTTTCGGCCCCGGCGTGCGGCTCACCATGGCGGCCGTGCTCGGGTTGGTGCTGGTCGCCGGCGGCGAGTTCATCCGCCGCACCGGCTTCAAGGTGCCGGTGCAAGGTGTTGCCGGCGCCTATATTCCGGCGATCCTGACCGCGGCCGGCGCCTTCATCCTGTTCGGCACCGTCTATGCCGCCCATGGCGTTTACGGCTTCATCGGCCCGGCGCTTGCCTTCACGCTGCTCGGTGCGATCGGCATTGCGACCATCGCCGCCGCTCTCGTCCACGGCCAGGCGCTGGCTGGCATCGGTCTCGTCGGCGCCATGGTGACGCCGGTGCTGATCGCTTCGCAAGCGCCCAATCCCTGGGCGTTGTTCGGCTATCTCGCCATCGTGCTCGCCGCCACCGGCGTCATCGCCCGCATGCGCGACTGGAAAGCGCTGATGGCGGCCGCCTTTTTCGGCACCGGCATCTGGACCATCCTTTACATGACCGACGCACCGGGCGCGAACCTGTCCACCATCCTGTTCATCGACACTGTGACGCTGGCCGTGCTGGCTTTTGTCTGGCTGAGCAGTCGTGGCGGCGAGACCGGACCAGCAAGAATCTTTGACTGGCCGTCCATCGTGCCTGGACTGTTCGTCGCCTTCTCGGCGCTGGGCCTCTCGGTTGACCCGGTCTTCGCAGCTGCCGATGACGCCTTGCCGGGCGCGGTGCTGCTGATGGCGATGGTAGCAGTGGCGCTCTACCGCCCGCTGGCGCTGCCACTGCTTTATGCCGCCGGACTGGCGACGGTGGTGATCTATCTCGGCATCATCCCGCCGACCTCTATCGGTTCCGATTTTTCGAGCGGCGCTTTGGGTGTTGATGGGGTGCCTTTGGTCACTGCTAACGCGCTGAGCTTGCGCCTCGGCATTGGCCTCGGCCTTGTCTTCATTGCCGCCGGTCTCTGGGCCGCGCGAACGTTCGCCGCCTCGGCGCAGATCCGAGCAGCCTCGTGGGCCGCATGGGGCGTCATCGTGCCTCTGGTCATCCTGCTGGCGCTCTGGCTCACCTTCGGCAATCTCGACCGTGACTTTGCATACGCCGCCGTCGCGGCCCTGCTGGTCGTGGTTTTCGCCGCCGGTGGCGAGTGGATCGCGCGGGCTGAGGAACCGCCGCTCAAGGGCGGCGTGGCAGTGTCGTTTGTTTTGGCCGGCGCGGCAGTCGCGGGTCTCCTGATGCTGCATATGGCTTTTGATTCCGGCTGGACCACCATCCTGCTCGGTGCAGCGGCAATCGTGCCGGCGCTCGCCACGCGCTGGCGCTCTTATCCTGTGCTCGGCTGGATTTCAGTCGCCGCCGTCATCGCGGTGCTTGGCCGCGTCGCCTTCGACCCGACGATCGTGGGGGCCGGGTTCCTGTCGACAACACCGGTCTTCAACTGGTTGCTGCCGGGCTATGGTGTGCCGGCGCTCGGCTTCGGCTTCGCGGCCTGGCAACTCGCCCGCACCACCGATGGCCGACCGCGCCTCGCCATGGAAGCCGCGGCGGCACTGTTTGCGCTGCTGACGCTCGCCATGCTGGTGCGCCACGCCATGCACGGCGGCGTCATCAACAGCGATGCGCCAACGCTCGCCGAGCAGGCGATCTACACGCTGATCGCCATCGGTGCCGGCGCCATCCTGATCGCCATCGACAGGCGCTCGCCAAGCTCGGTGCTGCGCTATGGTTCGATGGCGGTGGGCGTGGTCTCGGTCGCCTTCGTCGCCGTCCAGCATTTCCTGGTGCTCAATCCGTTGTTCACCGACGAATCGACCGGTCGGATTCCGGTCTTCAATCTTTTGTTCCTGGCCTATCTCCTGCCGGCCGCCGCCGCCGGCGGCCTGGCGCTCTATAGCAGGGGCAAGCGGCCGAAATGGTATTCGGCCATGCTGGCGCTGGTGGCGGCGCTGCTTGCCTTCGGCTATGCCACGCTCTCGGTGAGGCGTCTGTTCAAGGGCGAGTTCATCGGCTTGTGGAGCGGCCTTGGCCAGTTGGAGACCTACACCTATTCGGCACTCTGGCTGGTGATCGGCGTGGTACTGCTCACGGCTGGCGTCTGGCTGAAATCGCAGGTGCTGCGCATTGCTTCGGCCGGGCTGATCGCGGTTGCCGTCCTGAAAGTCTTCCTCTTCGACATGTCGGAACTGGAGGGTGTGCTCAGGGCGCTGTCCTTCATCGGTCTGGGCGCGGTGCTGATCGGCATTGGTCTGTTTTACCAGCGGCTCTTGACGCGGGCGGCGAAGGAAAAGGGATAGTCGCCTGCGAATCATTGGTTTTCTTTGTCGGGTCGGGAATAAACCGGCACCCGCCGGCGTTATCTCCTTGCTTGGGTGACCGGAGCGGTGGACCGCTTCGCGCTGGCCGCTTGCGCCGTGCCGGGAAGGCGCGTTCAATCGAGATCAACAAGGGCGACCTCAGAACTAGCGGTCATGAACGAAAAGAAGGCAGCAATCCTTGGCGAGATACCGCGCCTGCGCCGCTACGCACGCTCGCTTTTGCGCGACCGCGATGCTGCCGACGATCTCGTTCAGGACTGCCTCGAGCGTGCGCTGTTGCGGCTCGACAACTGGCAGACAGGAGAAAGCCCTCGGAGGTGGCTGTTTACGATCATGCATCATTTGTTCATCGACCAGATGCGCAAGGTGAACCGCCGCGGCGAAGCGGCGATTCTGCCGCTGGAGGCGGGCGAGGCGGTTGCCCAGCCGCCCGAACAGCTGGAGGGCATCGCTTCGCGCGAGATCATCGACGCATTGCAGGCGATCAGCCCCGATCGCCGCGCAGCGCTGGTCATGGTTGCCATCGAGGGCTTTTCCTATGCCGAGGCCGCCAACATTCTGGGTGTGCCCGCGGGCACGCTGATGTCGCGAATCGCGCGAGGACGTGAGGAACTGCGTGGGTTGCTGGACGACACAGCGCGCCGCCGTGCCATAAGGATCGTCGAGAAATGATCCGCCGAGATTTTTCCGAACGGGACATCCACATGGCGCTGGACGGCGAACTGCCGGCAGATGAACGTGCCGCCTACGATGCCTGGCTCGACTCCAATCCCGAGATGAAGGCCAGGAGCGCCCGCTTCACGGCCGACCGGGAGGCATTGCGCTCAGCCTTTGCCGGCGTGCTGGATGAGCCGGTTCCTGCGCGTTTGCGCAAGGTGGTGCTCGGCGAAGCGCCTGTTAAGGTTGCGGTGCCACGCTCGCGCTGGTGGCTTGCCGCCGCCGCGGCCGTGCTTTTGGCTACGGGCGGATTTGGCGGCTACTTTGCCGGCATCGACGGCCTCGGGCAGGAGGATCAGGCGAAGGATCAACTCGCTGAACAGGCGATCGCCGCCCATGTCATCTATGCCGCCGAGAAGCGGCATGCGGTGGAAGTGCCGGCCAGCGACAAGGATCATCTGCAGACCTGGCTGTCCAACCAGATCGGCTTGAAGCTGGTGGCGCCGGACTTGAGTGCGAACGGCTTTCAACTGGTCGGTGGCCGGCTGCTGCCGGCCGGTGAAAGCAAGGCGGCAATGCTGCTCTACGAAGATGACAAGGGCGAGCGCATATCCCTCTTCGTGACGGCGGAATCGACCGAGAATGCCAAGGGCACCTACGCTTCGGCGCAGAATGGTCCGCAGGCCGTCTACTGGCTGGACAAGGGCTATGGCTGTGCCGTCGTCGGTTCGCTGCCGCGCGAGCAATTGGCGGTCGTGGCCAAGAGTGCGTATGGCCAGCTTCTGGCCGGTCTCGCCAGCTGAGCCGGTTGCGATCTTGCGCGGCCGGCTGGCTTGAAAACAGCGATTCCGTTCAAAGCTTGCCAGCTTCCCTGCCGAGGCGGAAACTGTCACAATTCGGCCCTAATCAAGGAGCGATAGCGCTTGATGAATACCGGCGCTTCGGCCGGTGTTCGCGACGCTTTTGACCGGGGCCGTTTCCGCAACGCAATCGAGGTTTTCTCAAGCCGCATGCCTGCCGAGATCCGCAAGGCCCGCGCGTCCGACGTCGATGATCTCGCCGCCATCGAGAAAGCTGTGTTCTCGAGCGACCGCATTTCCCGTCGTTCCTTCCGACTGTTCATCGAGCGCGAGACCGCCGAGACGCTGGTCGCCGAAATCGATGGCCGCGTCGGGGGTTATGCGATCGTGCTGTTTCGCAAGGGCAGTGGGGTGGCACGGCTCTATTCCATAGCCGTCGGCCCGTTTTTCGGCGGGCTCGGCATGGGACGCCAATTACTGTCCGCGGCCGAAGAGGCGGCCTTCGAACACGACCGCATGATGCTGCGTCTCGAAGTGCGCGAGGACAATGGCCGTGCCATCGGTATCTACGAGCAGGCCGGCTACCGCAAGATCGGCCGCGAGCCGGGGTACTACGAGGACGGCGCGACGGCGCTGCGTTACGAAAAAACCTTGCGCGGCGACCTACCGGTCGCCACCAGGGTGCCATTCTATCAGCAGACCTGCGAGTTCACCTGCGGTCCGTGCTGCCTGATGATGGCCATGGCCAATTTCGATGGCGGCTTCGTGCCCGATCCGGTGATGGAAATCCGACTCTGGCGCGAGGCGACGACCGTCTTCATGATGTCTGGGCCAGGCGGCTGCGAACCATTCGGTCTGGCCGTTTCGGGGTACGAAAGCGGGCTTGCGGCGGAGATCTACGTTTCCTTCTACGGCGCATTGTTCCTGCAATCGGTGCGTAGCGAGGACAAGCGCCGGATCATGGAATTGGCACAGGTCGACTTTCGCCGCCGCGCGGAACTTTACGGCATCCCGGTGAATTACCGTTCGTTCACCATCGACGATATCAGGGCGGCTCTCGCCGCGGGCAAACTGGTGCTGGTGCTGATCAGCGGCTTCCTGATGTTTGGCAAGAAGGTGCCGCACTGGGTGCTGGCCATCGGCGATGATGGCGATCATATTCTGATCCACGATCCGTGGGTCGAGGATGAAAGGCAGGAAACCATCCTTGATGCCGCCAACATTCCCGTGCCTTACGGCATCTTCATGAACATGGCGCAGTTCGGCCGCGACGGACTGCGTGCCGCCATCACTTTGGGAAAGAGATAATGACCTGGGTCATTCTTACCGGCAGGCAGAGCGATCTCGACCAGGTGGCGACACCGCACAAGATCATCACCAATCGTGACTATCTCGCGCATCCCTCGCTGTTTCGCGGCCAGCGGCCGAAGGTCATCAACCTGTCGAACAATTACGGCTACCAGAGCCGCGGCTATTATGCGTCGCTGCTGGCAGGTTCGCGCGGCCACAAGGTCATCCCGACCGTCGAGACGATGATCGACCTGTCGGAACGCAAGCTCTACGAGCATGCGTTGCCGGAACTGGAACTGGCGCTCAACAAATGCCGCAAGGATCTCGGCGGCGTATTCCCGGCGAAGGTCTGCATCTTCTTCGGCATCGGCCCATCCAAGGTCTGGGACCGTTTCGCAAAGCTGTTGTTCGACTGGTTCCGCGCGCCGGCGCTTGAGGTCCACCTCAAGGACAGCGCCGAATGGGCTTCGATCCGCAAGATCGGCCTCCACCCGCTGGCGCGCATGACCGAGGACGAGGAAAAAAGCTTCATCCAGTGCCTGGAGACTTACACCAATCGCGAGTGGCGCGACACCAAGGGCCGCACCCCGGCGCGCTACACCTTCGCCACGCTGGTCGATCCGCATGAGGAATTGCCGCCGTCGGAGATATCGTCGCTGCGCTACTGGGCCAAGATCGCCGAGAAGATGGGGGTCGAAATCGAGCCCATCACCAGGAAAGATCTCGCCAAGCTCGCGAATTACGATGCGCTGTTCATCCGCGAGACCACCTCGATTTCCAATCACACCTATCGTTTCGCCCGCCGCGCCCAGCAGGAAGGCATGCCTGTCATCGACGACCCGCTGTCGATGATCCGCTGCACCAACAAGGTCTATCTCAACGAACTGATGGCCTACAACAAGGTGCCGGTGCCGCCTACGGTGATGATCGCCGGCGCCTCTGATCTCGAACTCGCGGCGCAGACGCTGGGCTTTCCCCTGGTGTTGAAGATCCCGGATTCGTCGTTCTCGCGCGGTGTCAAGAAATGCGCCAATTTCGAGGAGTTGAAGACGCTTGCCACCGAATGGCTAGAGGATTCCGATCTTCTGATTGCGCAGAAATTCATCCCGACCGAATATGACTGGCGTGTCGGCGTGCTCGGTGGCCAGCCGCTGTTTGCCGTGCACTATCTGATGGCCAAGAAGCACTGGCAGATCGTCAACCACAAGGCCAATGGCAAGCCCGACCAGGGCGGCATCAAGACCTTCACGCTGAAGGAGACACCGCCTCATGTCGTCGAAACGGCGGTGAAGGCGGCGCGCTGTATCGGCGACGGCCTCTATGGCGTCGACCTCAAGGAGACGAAGGACGGCGTCTTCGTCATCGAGGTCAACGACAACCCCAACCTCGATCATGGCTGGGAGGATTCCGGCGAGAAGGACGAGGTCTGGGTGCGGCTAACGCAGTGGTTCCTGGAGCGGCTGGACAGGCCGGGACGGTAACTCAACCGAGGCAAAAGATGCTGTTCATCGTCATCGAGGATTTCACCGGCTGCGACCGCAAGGAAATCTATCGCCGGTTCCGTGACCGTGACCGTGGCCGCCTGAAGCCGGAAGAGCTGTCGTGCATCATAGCTGGATCGCGGCCGATATGAGCCGCTGTTTCCTGCTGGGGGAGACTGATGACGTCACGCTGCTGCAGCGCTGGGTCATCGAATGGTCTGACCTGGTCGAGTTCGAGATCGTGCCCGTGGCGCCCAACAAGGACATGGCGGCGACCTTGAGCGGGCACCTCTGATCATCGCCCCTCCAGTTCAGCGCAGCGCCCGCGAGCCGACGGCGCGCTGGCATTCGTCGATCAGCCAATCGCGGAACGCGGCCACGACATCGCGCCTTGCGCTCCGCTCCGGGATGGCCAGGCAATAGGGCTGGCGCAATGCTATCGCGCTCGCGGCGGGCCGGACCAGCCGGCCATCCTCCACCGCCTCGGCACAGTAGATCCCTTGCGCCAGCGCCACGCCCAGCCCCGAAATGGCGAGGTCGAGGGCCGCGCGCGACGAATTGGCCGACAGGCCGCGCCGCACCGCTCGGCCAGGTTGGGCACCCGTCGCCTCGAACCAGTTGCGCCAGGACGGAAATGATGCGCCGGTCGGTCCCCAATCCGTGTGGATGAGCGGCAGCCCGGCGAGCGGCTCGCCGCCCGCCTTGATCAGGCCGGCAAGCTTTGGCGCGCAGACGGGGTAGACTGCGTCCCTGGCAATGTCCTCGGTCGGATGCTCGCGATAGTGCGGGCCGTAGGAGAGCCTGATGTCGATCAGTTCGCGGAACGGCACCGGATCGTCCTCGCCTCGCAGCGATATGTCTGCGGCGCCATGGCTTGCGACGAAGCCGGCCAGACGCTGCGAAAGCCAGCCCATGGCCATGGATGGCGGCACCGAGACGACCAGGCGCGGGCGGAATGCATCGCCGCCCAGCTCGCGCGAGACGCTGCCGATCTCCTGGAAGGCCACTGTCAGTCGCGGCAGCATTTCCGCACCGGCCTCGGTGAGGACAACGCGCCGGTTGACCCGCTGAAACAGCTTGCGGCCCATCTGCTCCTCCAAGGTGCGGATAAGCTGGCTGACGGCGGCGGCCGAGACCGAGAGCTCTTCCGCCGCTGCGGCAAAGCTGCCGGCACGTGCCGCGGCCTCGAAAGCTTGAAGCCCTTTCAGGGATGGAGATGTGACCATGGCCGCCCGATAGATAAGCTTGCCTTATCCAAATCGCAGGAATCGTCGTTTTTGGAAAGCTTTTTCGCCAACTAGAATGGTCTTCGTCAATCTCCAGCCTGGATCGAAGCCTAATGGACCATCGCGACATCATCGCGTCACTGACACCGGAAGAGCGCAATCGGCTGACGGCCAAATCCGATGTCGCGGGCCTGTTCCAGCTCGGCGCTCACTTGGGTGCGATTGTCATCATTGGATCGTTGATCGCGGCCAGGGCGCCGTTCTGGCCATTGCTGATGCTGCCGCAAGGCATCCTGATCGTGTTCCTGTTCACGCTGTTGCACGAGACGGTTCACCGCACGGCTTTCGAAACACAGCGGCTGAACGATGGCGTGGCGCGGCTGTGCAGCCTGGCGATCGCGCTGCCGGCCGACTGGTTCCGCTACTTCCATTTCGCTCACCACCGATACACGCAGGATCCGGAAAACGATCCCGAGCTCGCCTTCCAGAAACCGGAGACCTTGCGGCAATACATTGTCCACGTCTCGGGCCTGCCGGTGTGGTTGGGGCATTTCAAGACGCTGTACACCAATGCGCGTGGGAGCTGCCGCGACGGTTATGTGCCGCCAAAGGGCCTGCCCAAAGTGCGTGCCGAGGCACGTGCGATGATCGGGTTCTATATCGTGGTCCTCGCGCTTGCCGTCTGGTTCAAGGCGACGGTGCTGCTCTATGTCTGGATCATTCCCGCTCTGCTCGGGCAGCCGTTCCTGCGCCTCTATCTGCTGGCCGAGCACGGCCGCTGTCCATTCGTCGCCAACATGCTGGAAAACACCAGGACGACGCTGACCAACTGGGCGGTGCGCAGGCTGGCCTGGAACATGCCGTTCCATGCCGAGCATCATGCCTATCCCGGCGTGCCGTTTCACCAATTGCCGCGGTTTCACGCGCTGATCGAGCGGCATCTGAACGTGGTCGAGCCCGGCTACGTCAGCTTCCACGAGAAATACCTGGAAACACTGAGCTGAGCTTGTCCCGATGCCGTCAGCCGGTCTGGCTGCGCCGCGCGCGTGATTGCAACAGACGCTGGATGTCGGCCGCCTTCGACGGCACGCCGATCAGATAGCCTTGCGCCTCGACACAACCATTGTCGCGCAGCATGTCGAGTTGCCTCCCGGTTTCGACGCCCTCGGCCGTGACGACGATGCCAAGCTCGGTGCCGAGACCGATGATGGTGCGAACGATCGCCGCCGTGTCGCGATTGCCCATGTCGTGAATGAATGATCGGTCGATCTTGATCTTGTCGACCGGAAAACGCCTGAGGTAGCCCAGCGAGGAATAGCCGGTGCCGAAATCGTCCAGCGCGATGCGGATGCCGAGCTCACGCAGCTGGCGCAGCGTTTTCAGCACGGCTTTGCTCTCGTCCATCAGCACGGTTTCGGTGATTTCCAGTTCGAGCTGTCCGGCCGGCACGCCGGAAAAGGCCAGAGCCGAGATGACGATGCGGGCAAACCCGCTGCTTTTGAGCTGCACCGCCGAGACATTGACCGCAATGCGCAAACCCGGCGGCCAGCCAGCCGCCACCGCGCAGGCTTTCCTCAGCGCCCACTCGCCAAGCGGCACGATCAGTCCGGTCTCTTCGGCGACCGGGATGAATTGATCCGGCTCCACCCCGCCGCGCGCTGGTGAATGCCAGCGCATCAAGGCTTCCGCGCCGATGATCTCGCCGGAGGCGATGTTCATGATGGGCTGGAAATCGAGATCGAATTCCTGGCGCGACAGCGCCGCCTCCAGGTCTACTTCAAGCCCCCGGCGGGCCTGCACCACGGCGTCCATTCCAGGTTCGAAGAAGCGATAGAGGTTTCGCCCATCGTTCTTTGCCCGATAGAGCGCCGTATCGGCGTTCTTCAGCAGCGTGTCGGCGTCGCGGCCATCGGCGGGGAAAACGGCGATGCCCAGGCTGACGCCGACATGCATGTCCCGGCCCTTGTCGCGAAACGGTTTTGCGATTGCCTCGACGATGCGTTTCGCCAGTTTCTCGGCATCGGCAATGCCCACCGAGTTGGATTGGATGACGACGAACTCATCACCGCCGAAGCGGGCGACCATATCTGCATCATTGCGCAGGCAACGCTGCAGTCTTTCGGCCACACTCTTCAACAGCCAGTCACCGGCGGGATGCCCCCAGGTGTCGTTGACCGCCTTGAAACGGTCGAGGTCGAGCGAGAAGATCGCGAGCGGCGTAGCGGCTGCATCCTCCAGCGCAAAATCGAGCCGCTCGCGGAACATCGATCGGTTGGGCAGTCCGGTCAGCATGTCGTGATGCGCAAGATGGGTCATGCGCTCTTCGGCCAGACGGCGTTCCGTGACGTCGTCGAACGTCGCCACCCAACCGCCGCCACTCATCGGCTGGCGCACCACCAGAAACGTCCTGCCGTCGGCAAGATGGCGATACGTCGAATGCATTTTTCCCACCCGCCGGCAGGCTTCGGTCTTGGCGACTTCGCTGTCGACGTCGATCTTCGTGTAGATACCGAGTTCCAGCAGTCGCTCGAGCGCGTCGCGATGCGTTGTTCCAAGCGGGAAGTCGGCCGCCGTGACGTTGTACAATTCCAGAAAGCGCCCGTTGCGCACGATCATCTTGCCGTCGGCGTCGTACATCAGCAGGCCTTGCGACATGTTGGCGAGCGCTGCGTCGAAGCGGCGATGCTGCTCCTTGAGGTCCTGCTCGGCGCGCCGCTGTTCGGTGATATCCTCGTAGATCGAGACCCAGCCGCCCGAAGCCAGCGGCCGGTGCGAGATAAGGATGATACGGCCGTCCGACAGGATTTCTTCGTAGGTCGAAGGCTTCGCCTGGTCGATATAGGGCTTGCGGATCGCATAGAGCTCGTCGGCGCTTTGCGAGGCGACGCCGAGCTCGACGCTGTGCCGCAGGATGTCGATGAAGCGGATGCCTGGCAGCACCACCTTGGCGTCGAGGTGGAAGATGTCGACGTAGTTGCTGTTGCAGATGATCATGCGTTCATCGGCGTCGAACATGCACAGGCCATGCGACATGTTTTCGACAGCGGCTGAAAAGCGTTCGTTCTGCTCGCGCAGCTCATCTTGCATGCGGCGCGACCCCTCCATGTCTCCGGCCACCCGTTCCGGGACGATCGAACCATCCTTTACGACGGGCATGAGGTGCCCCTGCGGTGCTTGATCGAACACCACACTGTTGACACTTTCGGTTAATTTAGCGTTTTCTGGCCTAGCGCGGATGTCGCAACGTGATGTCTTGATGTCTCAATCGCCGAAAACCGCTTCAGGAACGCGGTCTGTGCCCAGGTTACCGAGCGTGGCGCGAAGTCGAAGCGCTCAGCGGAAAAACCGCGCGGGCGGCCGAAGAATTCGGTCGCCTCGGCGGTCGAAAACCCGGCGAGCAGCGTTGCCTCGAAATAGGCGGCGATCTGGTCGGCGCGTTTGATCTCCTTGCGCAGTAAGGCGGCCGGTTCGGGAGGCAGCGAGAAACGCAGATGGATGGCGCGTTGCAGGCGCAATTCGCAGTCCTTGTAGCTGCCGCCCATCACCGACTTGAATGGCGAGATCATGTCGCCGATGACATATTCGGGCGCATCGTGCAGCAGCGCCGCCAATTGGTCGTCGGCCGAAGCCTGCGGCACCAGTTCGTTGAACAGCGCCTCGACCAGCAGTGAATGCTGGGCCACCGAAAAAGCGTGCTCACCGCTGGTCTGGCCGTTCCAGCGCGCGACGCGGGCGAGCCCATGCGCGATGTCCGAAATCTCGATGTCGAGCGGCGAGGGATCGAGCAGGTCGAGCCGGCGGCCGGACAGCATGCGCTGCCAGGCGCGTGGCGGCGCACCGGCGCGGTCCGCCGCCATCAGGCTTCCTCCGCGCCGGCGGTTTCCTGCGGGAAACTGAATTTGGCCCAGGCGGGGATGGTGAGCGTTACTGGCACATCGCCCGCCAGGATCGGTTGGCCGAAGTCCAACGCCGCCTTGACCCTGTCGATGCGGGCAACGGCAAGCCCTGATGTGCCGGCACTCGAGCCGAGCGTGCCGACCGACCGCCCCTCGACAGTCAGTTCGGTGCCGACGGCGGGCAAGGGAAGCCTGGCCTCGACAATCAGCACGCGCCGCCGGGCCGTGCCCCGATGCTGCATGCGCGACACGACCTCCTGGCCGACATAGCAGCCCTTCTTGAAGCCGACACCGCCCATCTCGTCGAGCAGCACGTCATGAGGAAACGCATCGCCGAGTGCATAATCGGCACCGCTCTCGGCAATGCCGCGGGCGATGCGAAAGGCCTGCCACGCGGCGATGTCGCCGGTATCCCCGGTACCGGCATAGACGCGCGTGACGCCTCCGTCGCCAAAGCGCCTGTCGGCGACCGCGGTTGAATCACTTTCTGAGGCGATTGATTCCTTTCCCCACGCGACAGTGACAAGCGTTTGTTCCGACTTGGCAATCTCGACCTTGGCGCGAAGCTTGTAGAGCATCAGCCGGCGAATGAAATCATCTAAAACGTCGGCACGGCATTCGATGCTGAAGGCGCTTTCTCCTGCCCGTGAGATCAGGAAGTCGAACAGGATCTTGCCTTGCGGCGTCAACAGCGCGCCCGGCTTTGCCTCACCATTGCCAAGCATATCGAGATCGGTGGTCAGGATGTTTTGCAGAAAGTGTTCGGCATCCGGGCCGGAGACGGAGATGAGCGCGCGGTCTTTCAGCGGGGCAAAGGACATGGGGCGGATAAAAGCCTGATCTTGCAAAACGGTTGGCCATTACGTAAGCCGCTGACACTCCCCCCGCAAGAGAGCATCACCATGACCTACGACCTCATCCTGACAGGCGGCACAGTGGTCAATCATGACGGCGAGGGGCTGCGCGACATCGGCGTGAAGGGCGGGCGCATCGCCTTGATCGGCGATCTACGCCAGGCCTCGGCTGGCGAGACGATCGACTGCCGGGGCCTGCATATCCTGCCCGGTGTGGTCGACAGCCAGGTGCATTTCCGCGAGCCGGGACTGGAGCACAAGGAAGATCTGGAAACGGGATCGCGGGCTGCCGTGCTCGGCGGTGTCACCGCCGTCTTCGAGATGCCCAACACCAACCCGCTGACCACCAGCGAGGCAGCGCTTGCCGACAAGGTCCGGCGCGGCAGCGGCCGCATGCATTGCGATTTCGCTTTCTGGGTTGGCGGCACCCGTGACAACGCCAGGGACGTCGGCGACCTCGAGCGCTTACCGGGGGCTGCGGGAATAAAGGTCTTCATGGGATCGTCCACCGGCGACCTGCTGGTCGAGGACGATGAAGGTGTCGCCTCGATCCTGCGAAACACGCGCCGCCGCGCCGCTTTTCATTCGGAGGACGAGTTCCGGCTGCGCGAGCGCCTGGGCGAGCGCATCGAGGGCGACCCGTCATCGCATCCGGTCTGGCGTGACGAGATCGCCGCCTTGCGCTGCACCGAACGGCTGGTCCGCATCGCGCGCGACGTTCGCGCCCGCATCCATGTCCTGCACATCTCGACCGCCGAGGAGATCCTGTTCCTCGAGCATCATAAGGACGTCGCGACTTGCGAGGCTACGCCGCACCATCTGACGCTGAGCGCCGACGACTATGCGCGGCTCGGTACGCTGATCCAGATGAACCCGCCGGTGCGGGACAAGCGCCATCGCGACGGCGTCTGGCACGGCATTGCGCAGGGCGTTGTCGACGTGCTCGGCTCCGACCACGCACCGCACACATTGGCCGAGAAGGCAAAGTCCTATCCGGCTTCGCCCTCGGGCATGACCGGCGTGCAGACGCTGGTGCCGATCATGCTCGACCACGTCAATGCCGGCCGGCTGACCCTGCAGCGTTTCGTCGATCTCTCCAGCCATGGCCCGCAGCGCATCTTCGGCATGGCGAGGAAAGGCCGCATCGCCGCCGGGTATGATGCCGACTTCACCATTGTCGACATGAAGCGGCGCGAAACCATCACCAACGCGCAGGCCGGCTCGAAAGCCGGCTGGAGCCCTTATGACGGCAAGCAGGTGACCGGGTGGCCGATCGGCGCCGTCATTCGCGGCACGCGCGTCATGTGGGAGGGCGAGATCGCTACACCTAGCCAGGGCAGGGCGGTGGAGTTCTCCGAGGCGCTGCCCGGTTAGACGGCCATTGCCGACGCGTCACGTCTTTGATTTTTAAGCGCTCTGCACTATGTTCAGAGCACCATGAAGGCACAACTCGAGCCTATGATTGACCCCGCCGAGTTTCCAGAGCTGCAAGCGCTCTTGTGGAATCGCGATGTCGCACGACTGATCCCGGCCAACGAAGCATTTGCGTTGTACGAGCGCAATTGGCGCTTTGTCGATCAAACACGGCTTACGGCGCGCGAAAAGCTGCTTATCCAGAATCTTGCCAGCGAATTCGGTCACGGCATCCTTCTGACCACCGGCTAAATCTCTTCCTATCTTCGTGTCGCATCTGCAACATCAACCGGACACAGTGCGAGCGAAAGTCATGAAGAAATTCAGGAAGCCCGAGCACATGATTATCTCGGAAGCCCTCGCGCTTATGGACCGTGACTTCCTGACGGCAACCCAATGCTGGTTCGGTGGCGGGACGGCGATTGTGTTGAAATTGGGCGAGTATCGGCGGTCGTTGGATGTCGATTTTCTGTGCGCGGATGCCGACGGCTATCGCCAATTGCGAACGTCGGCGGTCGAACGCGGGGTAAGGGCATTCTTTCCCGAACCAGTCGAAGCTGCTCGAGATTTTCGGATTGATCAGTATGGCCTGAGGACCGTGGTGCGGTTGAAGGGACAATTGATCAAGTTTGAAATCGTTCGTGAAGCCCGCATCCCATTGCAAGGTCGTTTCGATGACGATCTAAACGTTCCTTCTTTGATCCCCTCGGACATGTTCGCCGAGAAGTTATTGGCGAATGCCGACCGATGCCAAGACCGTGCTGTCGGCTATCGCGATGCTATTGACCTTGGAATGTTGGTCAGCGCCTATCAGGAGATCCCGAGCGACGCCGTAGCGAAGGCCCAGGGTGCATATGGACAGGATGTCCGGCACAAGGTTGCGTGGGTGGTCAACAAGCTTCGGGATACGGTAGAGCTGAGTTACGCAGCCGAGATACTGCAGATGGAGGCTGACAAGGCTAGCGGTGCCATTTCGGTTCTTCGAAACGAGAGCATTCGCATTTGGCCGGATGCTGGCATCGGTGCAGAATCCGCCAGCCCGCTCAAATAGCAACATTGTCTACGATGCTGCTCGCATCCTGCCGCAAGCAGGCTGCACCTTCAATCGCCGGCGACGAAGAAGGTCCATTGCCCGGCGGGCGTGATGCCGACGCGGTAGAAGATGTAGGCGCCGAACTGCTTCATGTCATCGAAATCGCCGGCGGTGACGATCTTGAACAGCTCGACCCGCTGCTTGGCGTCGAGCTTGTCGAGCGGCAGCGCGAAGAAATACGGCCAGACATAGAGTTCCTGTGGCGTGCCCGCATCGACATGGACGTAGCCGGCGCTGAGCACCTCCTCCAGAATGGCCAGGATCTCCTGGCCGTCAGGGTCGCCCGACAGCCCCTTGAGAAAGGCGATGGCGTCGCCATCGATGTCGGCCAACGACAACTGGGTCATACTGTCGCCCTTGCCGATCAAGGGCCTGAGCTTCTCGATGTCGCCGCTCTTGCAGCCTTCGATGATCAGGTCATGCATGCGCCGCACGGGCTCGGGTAGCTTGCCGAGGTCGTAGACGACTTCCGGCAGGGGCGCCTCGGGATCGACACGCGGCCTGTTGCTGCCGCCATCCGATGGGCTGTCCGGCTCCGCGGCGTCCGGGGCGGCCGGCTGGCTGCTCGAAGGCGCCGTTCCCACCGGGGCAGGCATGGGAACCGTGCTTCCGGGCGTCGAACTATCGCCATCCGTTGCCGGTGTGACCGGGGAGGGGAGTTCTTCATTTTTGATCTCGCTCAGCGCATGGGCAGGGCTGCTGGCCAGGCACGTCACCAAGGCAATCGCACCGCAGCAAGCGGCGAGGCGGATGTAGAGGACGAGGCCCTTCGACCTGCCCGACATCGGAAAATTCACTGCCCGTATCTCCCTGCTCCGGGCATGGTGCCCGGTCGGCATCCAATCGTCAAAGAACCTGATATTGGTTCAGTGCCGCAGCCGATCGGGTTCGAAGGCGCCACCAATCACCTTTTCACGCATACGGTCCAGCAGGGCAAGGGCCGAGGTCTCGCCATTGGCGCGCAGCATTTCGCCGAATGCCGTTTCGAGCGCCGCCTCGGCAATGATCTCGGGCTCGATGCCGGCCGAAAGGCCTTCCGCCCAGGCTTCGCTGTGGCTCTCAACCGCCGTCAGGCGCTTCTCTTCCCTGACCAGCGCGTCGATATCGTTGGCAGCATGTTCCATAAGCGATGTCCACCCTTTCAAGCGGCAACCCATCAGTGTGGATCAGGCTTGATCTGTTCCATTCATAGGCAACTTCAAGTAAGTATCTGTAAATACGACATTTTTTTGATCGTCTTTTACAGGGGCCAACTGTGTTCGGCGAAGCTGCGTTTCAACCCGGATCAAACTTAGCCGATTAGGCCGGCCTGCGGGGCGAAAACCTTCAGTTTGAGTTAATTCCGCATTCGCGTGGTAACGTTTGATTAATGCTGTTGCAGAAGTGCAACATCAGGATTGCACCAAGATATAGACAGGCACAAGCCGGATATATGGATGATCCCCTGGCTACTGGCCTATATCTCTTGATGGATGCTCAGTTGCCATAGCGCGAAGCGATGTCGCGCGACAGCGTCTCACCTTCCTTCATATAACGGCTGATGGCTTCGGTGGCCGAAGCGGTACACCGGCTGTAGGTGCCGCCGAAGGAGCGGTAGCCGCGATTGAAGCTGGCGATGAAGCGGGCGCGGCGTTCTGGATCGGGATTTTCCGAATCGAGCAGTTTTTCCATCTCGCCCCGCCACCGGTCGCCCTTCTCCCCGCACAAATTGCGCAGGAAATGCAGCGATCCCAGAACCTCCGCCAACCGCATCAGCCCCGGCTCGAACGGCGACTCGGCACTGAACGCGGGCCGTACCGGGACGGCCGCGCTGACGGCAAGGCAAATGGCGAGGAGTATCGACGGACGGTTCATAAGCCCAAAGCCGTTTTGGCCTGCCGAACGGCCCAAGTCGTGGCTGGCGAGACAACATGAGCCTTGTGGCGAAACAATTTGTCGCCTGCAAGGCGATTTTTGAGTGCGGCGTCAGCGTGTTTGAATGTGACCGAGGAGTTCCTCGGCGACCGCCAACACCGAGCCGGCAAGCGGCAACAGGGTCATCTCTTTGAGTGTATAGAAGGCCGCTGTCTCGGCGTCGTCGCTGGCCACGGCCTCGCCACCGGCATAGGCGGCGCCGAAGACCGTGAGGAGATAATCGACCGGGTGGCTGTCGTCCCTGCCGTCGATGTGGATTTCCCGAAGCGGGCGAAAGCCGGTGGCGCGCAAGCCGGTCTCTTCCATCAGTTCACGCCGTGCCGCGTCCTCCAGTGTCTCGTCGCCTTCGACCTTGCCGCCGGGAAAGGCGTAGAGCCCTTGCGAAGGCGGCTTTGCCCGTTTCACGAGGAGCACGCTGTCCCCCCGCACGACGGCGACCGAGACGGCGGGGAGTGTCTTGCGCGCTTCGTTCATGATCAGGCTCATTCGAGGACCGGTCTGTTGTGGATCGCCCGGTAGAAGGAAGCATTACCGGTTGCGCGCCCCCCATTCCATAGCCACTTTCAAAGCCGAACCATTCGAAAGGCTCCATCATGTGCGGACGCTTTGCCTTGACCGCCACGCCGGGCCAGACCGCTGCCTTTCTGGGCCTTGCCGAGTTGGAGGAATTTCCGGCGCGTTACAATATCGCGCCGACGCAGCCTGTGTTGATGGCGATCGCCGGCGCCCCCCGCGCGCCCGGCTCCAACCTGCCGGACCGGCAGCCGATGCTGGTGCGCTGGGGCCTACTTCCCGCCTGGGTCAAGGACACCAGGGAGTTTCCACTGCTGTTCAACGCGCGCTCCGAAGGTGCGATCGAAAAGGCCTCGTTCAAGGCCGCCATGCGCCACCGCCGCGCGCTGGTGCCGGCATCCGGCTTTTACGAGTGGCGGCAGACCGGAGGCAAGAAGGGGCAGCCCTATTGGATCCGCCCCAGGCATGGCGGGCTGGTCGCCTTTGCCGGCCTGATCGAAACCTATGCCGAGCCGGGCGGATCGGAGATGGATACCGGCGCCATCCTGACCGTCAACGCCAACGCCGATATCGCCCATATCCATGACCGGATGCCGGTGGTGATCGATATCTCCGACTTTGCCCGCTGGCTGGATTGCCGCACGCGCGAACCGCGCGATGTCGCCGACCTACTGCGGCCGGCACAGCGCGATTTCTTCGAGGCGATTCCTGTCTCCGACCTCGTCAACAAGGTCGCCAACACCGGACCCGAAATTCAGGAGAGGGGCGAGATCGGGCCGGAACCCGAGAAAGTCAGGCGCCAGAAGCCCAGCGCGGACAATAGTCAACTGACGCTGTTCTAGCGAAGCCCGTGGTCTTCATGTCCAGGGCGCCTGTTCGCGCCCTCAGTGCCGGCGATTGCGTCGGCTGGAGCGCCGCTTCAGGCGGCGCGGGGCGATACGATCTTCTGCGCCGGCTTCTTCTTCTTCGCTGTGTGAAGAAGGGCGGCGACAATGGCTGCCGGTCCGATGGCACGATAGTGGTTGGCCAGCGCCGGTTGCTTGGCGCGGTTGGCTTCCTGCTTGCTTCGAGGCATGTTTCTCTTCCCAGGTAACGTTTTCGTGTATGCGATCTGGTTGCTGAATCAGACCAAATCGTGACGCTTGGTGATCTAGCCGGCGAATGTTTCATGACTGTGCCGACATGTTTAATAAAATGTTTCATTGGCTGATTCCGTGTGATCGGGCGATACGTTTGCCGGCACTCGCGATGTTTTTCCCGGGATCAGCGACTTGACGGCAACACTGGTCAAGGCGATAAAGCCGCGCATGAAAACGTCTTTCGCCATTTGTGGCATTTGCATTATTGGCTAGCCTCGCGCTGGTCCGGACGTTTTCGCCTCATCTTCCCCAGATTGGACAAACGCCCCGGCCAGCAGGCTGGAGCCTGATTTGCGCCTCGGCGCTGGACCGGCTCCATCCAGACAAGAAGTTCTGAACGGGAAGCATGGAATGTCTGACGCATCACAGGGCCTGCGCCTCTACAACACGCTGACGCGCACGAAAGAGGACTTCGTGCCGATCGATCCGAGAAATGTGCGCATGTATGTCTGCGGCCCCACCGTCTACGACTTCGCCCATATCGGCAACGCCAGGCCGGTGATCGTCTTCGACGTGCTGTTCCGTCTGCTGCGCCATCTCTATGGCGAGACGCACGTCACCTATGTGCGCAACATCACCGATGTCGACGACAAGATCAACGCGCGCGCGCTGCGTGATTTCGGCGGCGAGATATCAGCCGGCACACTGTCGCTCAACGAAGCGATCCGGCGGGTGACCGAAAAAACGGCCGATCAGTTCCACAGGGATGTCGCCACGCTTGGCTGCCTGGAGCCGACGGTCGAGCCGCGCGCGACCGAATTCGTCGAGCCACGCGCCGACGGCAAGGCCGACATGATCACCTTGATTCAAAGCCTGATCGGACGCGGCCATGCCTATGTCGCGGCAGGCGAAGTTCTGTTCGATACGGCGTCGATGCCGGACTATGGGCAATTGTCGAAACGCAATCTCGACGAGCAGCAGGCTGGCGCCCGTATCGCCGTCGACGCGCACAAGAGGAACCCCGGCGATTTCGTGCTGTGGAAACTGTCATCGCCGGAGGAGCCTGGCTGGCAAAGTCCATGGGGCAGGGGCCGGCCCGGCTGGCATATCGAATGCTCGGCCATGTCGGCTGCCTATCTCGGCGAGGTCTTCGACATCCATGGCGGCGGCCTCGATCTGATCTTCCCGCACCATGAGAACGAGATCGCCCAGTCGCGCTGCGCCCACGGCACGTCGGTCATGGCCAATGTGTGGATGCACAATGGCTTCCTGCAGGTCGAGGGCCAGAAGATGTCGAAGAGCCTCGGCAATTTCTATTCGATCCACGAGTTGCTGGAGACCGACACTTTTGGTGGTCGCAAATGGCCCGGCGATGTGCTGCGGCTGGCGATGCTGATGACGCATTATCGCGAGCCGATCGACTTTTCCGTGCGCAAGCTGGAGGAGGCGGAAAACACGCTGCGCAAATGGAAACGCGCGGCGGACCTGGCGCCGGCGGCGGGAAGTCAGTTGCCGGTGGAGGTCGTGGAGGCGCTGTCGGATGATCTCGCGACCTACGCGGCCTTCCAGCAGCTCACCCAGCTTGCCGGCGAGGCGACCGACTTTGATGGCAGCGGCGCTGGCGAGAATGGCGCTGCGGCTTCCTTGAAAACCTCGCTCGCATTCCTCGGTTTCGACGTGGGCGCGGCCAAGGTCGACGAGGCCGCGATTGCTGCAGCCATCGCCAGGCGCTTACAGTTCATCGCCGCCAGGAACTGGGCCGAGGCCGACCGCATCCGCGATGAACTTCTGGCGCAAGGTGTACAGTTGAAGGACGGCAAGGACCCGGTCACCGGCGAGCGCGTAACGACGTGGGAGATCAAGCGGTGAGGATGATGGCGGGAATGGAGAGGTCTTCGCGAGGCGCCCCCCTCTGTCCTGCCGGACATCTCCCCCTCAAGGGGGGAGATTGGATGCCGCTTCAGCTTTCGCCAATCGTCGACGTTGAAGGTTCGGCGCTATCGATGAAGCTGCCGATCTCCCCCCTTGAGGGGGAGGTGCCCGGCAGGGCAGAGGGGGGCGAACTGCCGTGACGCATTATCCAGTGTCCGCCATCAATCGCGGCAATGCGCGCAAGATGCGCAAGGCAATGACCGATGCCGAACTCAAACTTTGGAATGAGATCAGAGCGCATCGCCTTATGGGCTTGGCTTTCAGGCGCCAGATGCCGATCGGTGGCTACATCGTCGACTTTGCTTGCCCGACCAAAAAACTGATCGTCGAGATTGACGGCTCCCAACACGCAACGGCCAAAGCCTCGGAAATGGATGCGGCGCGTACCGCGAAGCTTAAGGCGCTGGGCTGGACCATCCTGCGCTTCTGGAACGACGACATCATTCGCGATATCGACAATGTCTGCCAGCACATTGTCATCTCGGTTGGCCTGACCAATGCCGAAATGTCGCCGGGCGAACCAGCAACGGAGGAGCTCGTTCCATGATCGACCATCTTGGCATCGCCGTTTCCGATTTCGATGCGTCCAAGGCCTTCTACGACAAGGCGATGGCGCCGCTGGGCGCCTCGCTGCTTTACATGGTCCCGCAGGAATACACCGGTGGCGCCAAGGTCGGTGGCTATGGCCGCGACCGGCCGGTGTTCTGGCTGAGCGCGGCCAGGGAAAAGCCCCGGGATCACCAGCACGTCGCCTTCACCGCGCGCAGCCGCGCCGAGGTCGACGCCTTCCATGCCGCCGCCCTTGCAGCCGGCGGCATGGACAATGGTGGGCCGGGCCTGCGTCCGCACTATCACCCCAACTACTACGGCGCCTTCGTCTTCGATCCCGATGGCAACAATGTCGAGGCGGTCTGCCATGATCCGGAGTGAAAACCGATGAGCCTCGACAACCGGCCGGTCTACACCGGCGGCTGCCAGTGCGGCGCTGTGCGCTTCCGCGTCGAAGGCGCGCTTGGCGACGCCTCGGTCTGCCACTGCCGCATGTGCCAGAAGGCCAGCGGCAATTTCTACCTGCCGCTGGTCTCGGTGCGCGGCGCCAAGCTCGACTGGACGCGCGGCGAGCCCAAGCGGTTCCGGTCCTCCAATGCCGCCCGGCGCGGCTTCTGCGCCGACTGCGGCACGCCGCTGACCTTCGAGGCGCCCGACGGCATGGCGCTGGCGATCGCCGCCTTCGACGACCCTGCTGGTATCGCGCCGACCATCCAATGGGGCACGGAAGCAAAACTGCCCTATGTGGATTCCATTCCGCGATTGCCGGGCGAGGACACGATGGCGGATATGGGCTCGGCCCCCTATCTCGCCGAACTCGTCTCCTATCAGCACCCTGACCACGACACCGACCAATGGCCGCCGGAGGAAAGACCATGACCGAGACCGTCCGAACCGGCGGCTGCCAATGCGGCGCCGTGCGCTTCCGCATAAAGGGGGCGCTGGGACGCCCGTCCATCTGCCATTGCCGCATGTGTCAGAAACAGTTCGGCTCCTTCTTTGGCGCGCTGGTGACGGTGCCCAAGGATGGTGTCGAATGGACCCATGAGGAGCCGAGCTATTTCCAGTCGTCGGTCAACATCGATCGCGGCTTCTGCGCCCGGTGCGGCACGCCGCTGACCTACCGCCAGCCCGGCGGGCTCGAGATCGCCATCGGCGCCTTCGACGACCGCTCCGATCTGGCGCCGCGGATCCAGGTCAACTATGCGGCACGGCTACCTTGGGTGGAGACGATCTTTGACCAGCCCGTCCACCAGGATCCCGACTATTACGCGCGGCAGGAGCAGATCATCTCCTTCCAGCATCCCGATCACGAAACGGCCAACTGGCCGCAACAGGGCCTGAAACTATGAGCTTGCGCACCCTCTACCCGGAAATCGAACCGTTCGACTCGGGCATGCTTGATGTCGGTGACGGCCATAGGGTCTATTGGGAGCGGTCCGGCACCAAGGGCGCCAAGCCGGCCGTGTTCCTGCATGGCGGGCCGGGCGGCACCATCTCGCCAAAACACCGGCGGCTGTTCGACCCCAAGCGTTACGACGTCATCCTGTTCGATCAGCGCGGTTGCGGAAAGTCGACGCCGAACGCCTCGCTGGAGGCCAACACGACCTGGCATCTCGTTGCCGACATCGAACGCCTGCGCGAAATGGCCGGCTTCGATAAATGGCTGGTGTTCGGCGGCTCCTGGGGCTCGACGCTGGCGCTCGCCTATGCCGAGACACACCCTGATCGCGTCAGCGAACTGATGGTGCGCGGCATCTACACACTGACCCGTGCGGAGCTCGAATGGTACTATCAGTTCGGCGTCTCCGAGATGTTTCCCGACAAATGGGAGCGTTTCCTGGCACCGATTCCCGAGGCCGAGCGCGGCGACATGATGGCCGCCTACCGCAAGCGGCTGGTCGGGTCCGATCGCAAGGCTCAGATAGAGGCCGCCCGCGCCTGGAGCCTGTGGGAAGGCGAGACGATCACCCTGCTGCCGGAGCCTGAAACCAGCGGTCCGTTTGGCGAGGACGACTACGCCGTCGCCTTCGCCCGCATCGAAAACCACTATTTCGTCCATGCCGGCTGGCTGGAGGAGGGGCAGTTGCTGCGCGATGCGGGGAAGCTCAAGGACATCCCCGGCACCATCGTCCACGGCCGTTACGACATGCCGTGCCCGGCGCGCTACGCCTGGGCGCTGCACAAGGCGTGGCCGAAGGCGGACTTTCATCTGATCGAAGGCGCTGGCCACGCCTATTCCGAGCCCGGCATCCTCGACCAACTGATCCGGGCTACGGACAAGTTTGCGGGAAAATGACGATGACCCGTGAGCGCCTGTTCCTCTTCGACACCACGCTCCGCGATGGCCAGCAGACGCCGGGCATCGACTTTTCGGTCGAGGACAAGATCGCGATTGCCAAACTGCTCGACGAGTTCGGCTTCGACTATGTCGAAGGCGGTTATCCCGGCGCCAATCCGACCGATACCGCCTTCTTCCAGCAGAAACGCACGGCACGCGCGAAATTCGTCGCCTTCGGCATGACCAAGCGGGCTGGGGTTTCTGCCTCCAACGATCCGGGGCTGGCGGCACTCGTCCAGTCGAAGTCGGACGCCATCTGCTTTGTCGCCAAGAGCTGGGACTATCATGTCCGTGTGGCGCTCGGCTGTACCAACGAGGAGAACCTCGAGTCTATAAAGGCTTCCGTCGAGGAATCCGTCGCTTCGGGCAAGGAAGCAATGGTCGACTGCGAGCATTTCTTCGACGGCTTCAAGGCCAACCCGGACTATGCGGTGGCCTGCGCCAAGACCGCCTATGATGCGGGCGCGCGCTGGGTTGTGCTTTGCGACACGAATGGCGGCACGCAGCCCTCGGAAGTGCGGGCAGTTGTTGAAAAGGTCATCGCCGCGGGCATTCCGGGCGGGCATCTCGGCATCCACGCCCATGATGACACCGGCCAGGCGGTGGCCAATTCCCTTGCCGCCGTCGAGGCTGGCGTACGCCAGATCCAGGGCACGCTGAACGGCATCGGCGAACGTTGCGGCAACGCCAATCTGATCTCGATCGTGCCGACACTGGCGCTGAAGCCGGCTTTCGCCGACCGCTTCGAGACTGGAATTTCAGCCGAAGTGCTAACCGGCATCTCCAGGCTGTCCCGCGCCTTCGACGAATTGCTGAACCGCGCCCCGGAAGCGCAGGCGCCCTATGTCGGTTCTTCCGCCTTTGCCACCAAGGCCGGCATCCATGCTTCGGCGCTGGCCAAGGAGCCGGCGACCTATGAGCACGTGCCGCCGGAATCGGTCGGCAATCGCCGCCGCGTCATGGTCTCCGACCAGGGCGGCAAGGCCAATTTCCTCGCCGAGTTGAAGCGGCGCGGCATCGATGTGCCGAAAGACGATCACCGGCTCGATGCCCTGATATCCGTGGTCAAGGAGCGCGAGGCGTCGGGCTATGCCTATGAGGGCGCCGACGCCTCCTTCGAACTCCTGGCGCGCAAGATGTTGCATGGCTTGCCCGAGTTCTTCCACGTCACCTCGTTCCGCTGCATGATCGAGCGCCGCTTCGATGCCAATGGCCAGTTGAAGACGGTGTCGGAAGCGGTGGTCAAGGTGCTGGTCGAGGGCGAGGAGAAGATGTCGGTGGCCGAGGGCCATGGCCCCGTCAACGCGCTCGACATCGCGCTGCGCAAGGATCTCGGCAGATACCAGAACGAGATCTCCGATCTCGAACTCGCCGACTTCAAGGTGCGTATTCTCAATGGCGGTACCGAGGCGATCACCCGCGTTCTCATCGAATCGCATGACGGTACCGGCGCCCGCTGGTGGACGGTCGGCGTCTCCGAAAACATCATCGACGCCTCGTTTCAGGCGCTGATGGATTCGATCATCTACAAGCTGATGAAGAATCGCGAGATGGCGGGGCTGGTGGCGGCGGAGTAAGCTTGAACCATCAGCGAAAGTCCATTGATCCATCAGAACTTTGCGATGGTCTTGCCAAGGTTACTGGGCCATAGCGTTGGGCCATGGCCGCTGAAGCAATTATCTCCGATGCAGATTCCAAAGCCCGCCGCGGCTTCCTGCTGGCGCTGGGTGCCTATCTCTTGTGGGGGTTGCTGCCCTTCTACATGAAGGCGGTGGCGCATCTGCCGCTCGCCGAGGTCATCGCACATCGCATCGTCTGGTCGGTGCCGATTGCCGCGGCGGTCCTGATCTGGGCCGGCCGCACGGCGGACTTCAAGGCGGCAATCCGTTCGCCCCGCACCATCGCCATGGCGGCGCTGACGGCGGCGCTGATCTCGGTCAACTGGGGCATCTATGTCTGGGCGATCGCCGTCGATCGCACGGTCGAGACCGCGCTGGGCTATTACATCAACCCGCTGGTCAGCGTCGTCGTCGGCGCGCTGTTGCTCGGCGAGCGGCTCGACCGGCTGCAGATCGCGGCGGTGGCGCTTGCGGCAGTCGCCGTCGCCGTGCTGACGATCGAGGGCGGCAAGCTGCCCTGGGTGTCGCTGGCGTTGGCGTTTTCCTTCGCCGCCTACGGCTTCTTCCGCAAGACGCTGCCGATCGGTCCCAGCCAGGGTTTCCTGCTCGAAGTGCTTTTGCTGTCGGTGCCGGCGCTGGGCTACATCACCTTCCTGATCGCCACCGGACAGGACCATTTCGTCTCCAGCAACGGCAGCGACACCGCGCTGCTCATCGGCTGCGGGCCGGTGACCGCCGTGCCGCTGCTGCTGTTCGCCTTCGGCGCCAAGCTGCTGCGCCTCTCGACCATCGGCATCATGCAGTACATAGCGCCGACCATGGTGTTCCTGATTGCCGTGCTGATCTTCGACGAGCCGTTCGGCACCACGCAGGCCATCGCCTTTGCCCTGATCTGGGCGGCGCTTGCGGTCTATTCCTGGTCCATGCTGGCGACGGCGCGCCGGGCTACATCTGTCCGAGCCGCCTGACGAAAAGATAGGTCACGCCCGCGATCAGCAACGATACGGCTGTGACCACCCAGAAGCCCAAAGGGGTGTTGACCAGCGGCAATCCGCCGACATTCATGCCGAATAGGCCGGAGATGATGGTCATCGGCAACAGCACCGCCGTCATCACCGACAGCACGTAAAGCAGCCGGTTCGACTGCGTCGTCAGCTTGGCCATCAGCTCGTCCTGCAGCAGCCGCGTGCGCGCCTGCAACTGCTCGCCATCATAGTGCAGCGTCTGGGCGCGGTGTGACAGCCGCGCCGCCATGTCGTTGATCGAATCCGGCAAGTCGTTGCGGTGTGAATGGTCGAGATGGCGAAACAGATTGGTCAGCGTCGCCATCTGCCGATGGATGACCACCAGGTGCCGGCGTGCATCGACCAGCGCCTGCCGCTCATTGTGCCATGCGTCGCAGACGATACGGTCCTCGATGCCGTCGAGACTGTCGCTGAGTGTCGCGAGTTCCGCCGCCATTCCGTCGAACGACTGGCCGACGACAGCCTCGATCAGTTCGGCCGGAGAGCGGAATTTGCGCGATCCGTTCTCGATCGCCTTGCGGATGTTGTCGACCGATTGCAGCGGTTGCTTGCGGGCGCCGACCAGCATCGTATCGTTGAGGGCGAAGCGGAAATGACCAAGCCCGCCGGCTTCCGCCGAATAGTCGTGGCGCAGGTCCGGCAGATCGCCATAGAGCCAGTCATCCTCGAGGTCGATGTGGCAGCCATGGCTGGCGCTCAGGAAAGCTTCGCGCACCGGCGCCGGCAAGGCCTGATCGGCGCCGATCTCGTGGCGGGCGCGCATGTCGGAAAGCTGGTAGCTGCGCCATGTCCAGTGCGCGGCGGCGGCATCCCTGGTGCGCGCGCCCTCAGTGGTAAAGTGGTAGGTGAAGAACAGCCCGTGCTCATCGGGCAGGTAAGGCGACAGGTCAGTGCCTTCGAACGGGAGGGCGATGTTCATGGTGGCTTCGCCGGTCACTGATGCAGTAGGGGTCGCGGGAGCGGCCAAGCGCGATTTCTAGCATGGCATCCCCGATTTAGTGTGACTGTTTCGTGACGGCACGCCTTCCTAAAGGACGCTGGTGATCCCGCCATCCACCAGCAGTGTCTGTCCGCTCACGAAACTGGCGGCGTCGGACGCCAGGAACACGGCGGCGCCCGCGAGCTCCCGCACCTCGCCCCAGCGCCGCATCGGCGTGCGGCCGGTCAGCCAGGCGGAGAATGTCTCGTCGGCGACCAGCGCAGAGTTGAGTTCGGTCTTGAAATAGCCCGGCGCGATGGCGTTGACGCGCACGCCGTGCTGGCCCCATTCGCCGGCCATCGACTTGGTCAGCATGGTGATGGCGCCCTTGCTCGCCGCGTAAGGCGCGATCGAGGGCCGCGCGAGCACGCTCTGCACCGAGGAGACATTGATGATCGCCCCCCTTTGGCGAGCGATCATACCCTTCACGACGGCCCGGCTCACCTTGAACACGCCGTCCAGGTTGGTGGCCATAAGCGTGTCCCAGTCGGCGTCGCTGAAGGTCTCCAGCGGTGCTCGTCGCTGGACGCCGGCATTGTTGACCAGGATGTCGATCGGTGCGGTGCCGGTTTCCGCCGCCGCGATCGCGCTGTCGACCGACTGCGTGTCGGTCACGTCGATCACCGCTTCAGCGATCGAATGGCCCGCGGCGCGCAGCCTGTCTGCGGCCGCTTTCAGATCGTCGGCCTTGCGGCCGCCGATCGTGACGCGCGCGCCGGCGCTCGCAAGCGCCTCCGCGAAGGCCAGACCCAGGCCGCGGCTGGCGCCGGTGATGAAGGCATGCTTGCCCTCGAGGCCGAACAGGCGGCCGAGATAGTAAGTCGAATGCAATTTGCACCTTCATCGCTTGCGATTTGTTGCCGCCAGCGCGAAGGCTCGTCTGATCCTTGGCACGCGGCACCACCAGCGTGCCGCGTGGCTTGATGACATGCAAGGCGCTTTGTCGCCTTGGCGCCGGGCTGATGGCCTCGATGCTCGCGGCCGTCGGCCTCAGCGCTTCGGCCCAAACCCCGGATAGGGATTGAGCGGCACGATCGCGGCAATGTCCATCATGCCGGCCTTGACCAGGGGCAAGGTGGCTAGATGGCCGCGCACATCGGCATCGCTGCCGGCCTCGAACATCATGCCGCTGCCGGGAATGTCGCCGCGATTCCAGATTTGGCGCACGGCGCCTTCGGCATAGAGGGTGCGACGCTGCTCGGCCTCGCCAGGCAGGAGGGGTGTGAAGTCGGCGTCGGTGAACTTTTCGGTGTTGCGGGTGAGAAGGGCAAGGAACTGCATTTCGGTCTCCTGTCGTGGGGGGGATGACAGGAGGTATCGCGCCGACTGGTAAGACTGTCCAAGACTGATTAGGCTAAAGTTGAGACCTGAGAGGACTTGGGTGTCGAGGAGCTAAAAATGTTCGACCTACGCCAGATCAGATATTTCGTCACTGTCGCCGAAACCGGCAATGTCGGTCGAGCCGCCGAACTGCTGCATATCTCGCAATCGCCGCTCAGCCGGCAGATCATGCAACTGGAGCAACAGCTTGGTGTCCCTCTGTTCGAGCGGGCAAAGCAGCGTGTTCATCTCAATGCCGAGGGTCGCGCCTTCCTGACCGAAGCCCGTGCCTTGCTGTCGAATGCGCGCCGGCTGGAGGAACTTGGCCGCAATCTGGCCAGCGGTGCCACGGGGCGTCTTGCCATCGGCTATGTCGAGGGTGCGGTCCATGCCGGGCTTGTCGCCGGCATGCTGCGTCAGTTCCGCCGCGACCGGCCGGATTTTCATCTGCAGTTGAGAAGCATGCGCTCGGCGGTGCAGATGGAGGGGCTTCGGCAGCGGTCGCTGGATCTCGGTTTGGTGTACGCCCCCGCGGCGGCCGACGATCCTGATATCGCCAGCACGCCGCTACGCCACGAGCCGCTGGTGCTGGCCATTCCCGAAGGCGATCCGCTCGCCGATGTGGCCGATATCCAGCCACGTCATCTCGACGGCCGCGTCTGGATCACCGTGGTGCGCCAGCCCGACGATACCAATCGTGGCCAGTTCCTAGCAGCCTGCGCAGAGGCTGGCTTTACGCCCGATATCGCTTACGAGACGGCGGACCCGCTGACCTCGCTCGGGCTTGTCAGCGCCGGCCTTGGTCTCGCCACCGTGCAGGCAAGCCTGCGCACTGCCGCGCCGCCTTCGATCCTGTTCCGCGACATGCCATGGTTTGGGCGCATGGTTTCCATCCACCTCGCCTGGCGGCGACAGGACCGGCGCGCGGTGATCGCCGACCTGCGGGAGGCTGCCCGGAGGGAGGGAGTAGGGGAGTAGGGGAAAAGTGTACACGCCGGAGACTGCAAACCTACTACCATACTCCCGTAACTCTACATCTTGTCGATCACCGACTGGACGCCTTCCGTCGGCGCGTCGACCGAGGACCCGGCCACCATGATGGCGGCGACGATTGCCTCCGGATCGTTGACGACCAGCGGCTTGACCCGTTGCGCCGTGTGAATGAAGCCCTCCGCCGCCATGTGGTCAAGCATCGCCGTCATCGGGTCCCAGAATCCGTTGATATTGCCGAAGACGATCGGCTTGCGGTGATGGCCGAGTTGCGCCCAGGTCATGATCTCGACGATCTCCTCGACTGTGCCGATGCCACCGGGCAGCGCCACAAAGGCGTCGGATTTCTCGAACATCTTGTGTTTGCGCTCGTGCATGTTGTCGGTGATCAGCAACTCGTCGAGCCGGTCAAGCGCGGTTTCGGTTGCTTCCTTGTTGATGAGGAAGCGCGGGATGATGCCCGTCACCTTGCCGCCGGCCTTGAGCGCGCCTTCGGCGACGGCGCCCATGATGCCTTTGGTGCCGCCGCCATAGACCAGCCGCAGTCCTGACTTGGCAATTGAGCGTCCAAGCAGGTGACCGGCCTTGACATAGATTTCATCGCGGCCCGGAGACGAGCCGCAATAGACGCAGACGGATCGAATCGTGTTCATACCGATGATTGGTGATTGGGTCTGAAAGCGCGGTCAAGCCCCAAGGGCTGAGAAGGCCGGGCTTTTTCTTGTCGGTCATGGCAAAACACGCTAGACCGGCGTTAGGTGGCTAAGGGGCAGGGAAGTACATGGCGATCAATCCATTGAAGGCGTTCTTGTTCGCGGCGGGTGGGATCGTCGCGGCCGCGGGAACCGCCTATGTATCGGGCGCACTCGACCCGTATCTTCATCGCACGCCGCCGGCGGAAGTCGCGGCGTTGACGCCGCCCGCGACGCCGAAGCCGGCCGATCCGGGCACGGAAGGGCGCCTGCCGGCTCCGGCGGTGCCGGCCGCTCCGGCCACGGCACCCCAGGCAACAGCCCCGGCAGCGCCCGCAACCGATGCGGCGGCGCCTGCGGCGCCCGCGACGGCGGGTCCGATCGCCCCGACTTTCGACGTCGTGCGCGTCGAGGGCAACGGCTCGATCGTCATTGCCGGCAACGCGGCGCCCAACTCGAAGGTCGAAATCCTCAACGGCACGACGGTGATCGGCTCCACGGTGGCTGGTCCCGATGGCGCCTTTGTCATCGTGCTCGACGATCCGCTGAAGCCCGGCGACTATACAATCGCCTTGCGTTCGACGGTCGGCACGGTCGTGACCGCCTCGGCGCAGACCGCCGTGGTCTCGGTGCCGGCGAATGCGGCTGGCCAGGTGCTGGCCATGGTCGAGGAGCCAGGCAAACCGGCCGAACTGCTGACGGTCCCGGCGCCCGAGACAAAGCCTGCGCCGGCAACCGGCGACCAGGCTGCCGCTCCAGCGCCCGCCGTGCCGGCGGCGACCGCGCCAGGCGTGGTTGAAGCAAAGCCAGCTCCGGCGGCACCGGCCGCGCCCGCTGTGACCGAACCCAAGATCGTCGTCGAGGCGGTCGAGATCGAAGGCAACAAGATCTTTGTCGCCGGCCTCGCCGATCCGGGCCGCAAGGTGCGCGCCTATGCCAACGACATTCCGCTCGGCGACGCACAGACGTCGTCGGACGGCCATTTCCTGGTCGAGGCGACGCGCGACATTCCGGTCGGCAGCTACACCATCCACGTCGACGGCCTCGATGCCGACGGCGTGAAGGTGGTGGCTCGCGCCGCAGTGCCCTTCGAGCGCGAGGCGGGCGAGGCGGTCGCCGCCGTTGCACCCGCCGGGACCAAGCCGGCCGAGACCAAGCCTGCGGCCGCCGCTGCTCCGGCGGGGACCGCACCGGCCGCCGATGCCTCGGCCGTCGTCGCGGCAGCCACGCCGCCAAGCGACGTGCCTGAAATCGTGTCGCCCAAGCTCGAACATGCCGACGGCGCGGTCATTATTCGTCGCAATGATACGTTGTGGCGGATTTCACGGCGCGTCTATGGTCACGGCACGCGCTACTCCACCATATACCTCGCCAACCAGGACCAGATCAGGAATCCGAACCGCATCTGGCCGGGGCAGGTGTTCAAAGTCCCGGAAAAGTCGAAGGAAGGCGAAGCCGCCGACTTCAAGGCGATGGGTGAACACGCGACCACGAAGACGGAATAGAGAGAGACCGGCAATTCCGGCGATCTACCCATCGGCCTAGCTTGCCCTGTCATCGGTCATCGTCTATCGCCGATGAACGATGACAGAGTGCATCCCCATACCAGACCACGCCGTCTCGGCACTGTCCGTCTGCATGCCGGACAGCCGCGCTGTCGCGGCGCGGTTCGCAGCACTTTCGCATCCGGCGCGGATCGAGATACTGAAGCATCTGTCCGCCAGCAATTCCTGCTGCTGCCGTGAGGTCGTCGACCATTTCGATCTGGCGCAGTCGACCATCTCCCAGCATCTGAAGATATTGGTCGAGGCCGGCCTGGTTCGGTTCGAGCCCGATCGTCAACGATCGCGCTATGCTGTCGATCGCGCGGCACTTGCCGATGTATCGGCATCACTGAGCGCACTCATCAATTCCTGCTGCTCCGGCCGCTGACCCTCTCATCCAAAAGGCAAGAAAAGTGGCCGAAAAAACCGTATCCGCCGACACCTCGACACTCACGACATTGCGCAATCTCTGGCCCTATATGTGGCCGGCCGACCGCGCCGACCTGAGGGCACGGGTGACCTGGGCGACGCTGCTGCTGGTCGTGGCCAAGGTGACGCTGGTCGCCGGTCCCTATTTCTTCAAATGGGCAACCGATGCGCTGGCGGGAGGTTTCAAAACGCCCCCGCCGCTGCCGTCGTTCATGCTTGCCCCGGTGATGCTGGTCATTGCCTATAATGTACTGAGGCTCGTCCAGCTCGGCTTCAACCAGCTGCGCGACGCGCTGTTTGCCCGCGTCGGCCAGCATGCGGTGCGTCAGCTTGCCTTCCGCACGTTCGTGCACATGCATCAGCTGTCGTTGCGCTTCCACCTGGAGCGCCGCACCGGCGGCCTGTCGCGCATCATTGAGCGCGGCACCAAGGGCATCGAGACGATCGTGCGCTTCATCATGCTCAACACGGCGCCGACGATCCTCGAATTCGCGCTGACCGCCGGCATATTCGGCTTCACCTATGGCTGGAAATATGTGGCCGTGGTGGCGATCACCGTCTGCGTCTACGTCTGGTTCACCGTCAAGGCGAGCGACTGGCGCATCTCGATCCGCCGCGACATGAACGACAGCGACACCGACGCCAACACCAAGGCGATCGACTCGCTGCTCAATTTCGAGACGGTCAAATATTTCACCAATGAGCGCATGGAGGCCGAGCGCTTCGACCGCTCTATGGCGCGTTACGAGATCGCCGCCACCAAGACCTGGACCTCGCTCGGCTGGCTGAACTTTGGCCAGGGCTTCATCTTCGGTGTCGGCACGGTCGTCGTCATGTGCATGTCGGCGCTGGAGGTGCAGGCCGGCACCCAGAGCGTCGGCGATTTCGTTTTCATCAATGCCATGCTGGTGCAGCTTTCCGTGCCGCTCAACTTCATCGGCTTCATCTATCGCGAAATCCGGCAAGGGTTGACCGACATCGAGCACATGTTCGACCTGCTCGACGTGCCGCAGGAGATCATCGACAAGCCCAGCGCCAAGCCGCTGTCCGTCGGTGCCGGCAAGGTCGAGTTCCGAGACGTCCACTTTTCCTATGATCCGAACCGCAAGATCCTGAAGGGCGTCTCCTTCGAAGTGCCGGCCGGCAAGACGGTTGCCATTGTCGGGCCGTCGGGCGCGGGCAAGTCGACCATCTCGCGGCTGCTGTTCCGCTTCTACGACGTACAGGGTGGTCAGGTGCTGATCGACGGCCAGGATATCAGGGATGTGACGCAGGACAGCCTGCGCGCGGTACTCGGCATGGTGCCGCAGGACACAGTGCTGTTCAACGATACCATCGCCTACAACATCCGCTACGGCCGTGTCAGCGCCGGCGAGGAAGAGGTGCGCAAGGCCGCCGAACTCGCCCAGATCGGACCGTTCATCGAGAAGCTGCCCGACGGCTACAAGTCGATGGTCGGCGAGCGCGGGCTGAAGCTCTCCGGTGGCGAGAAGCAACGCGTGGCGATCGCCCGCACCATCCTGAAGGCGCCGCCGATCCTGATGCTCGACGAAGCCACTTCGGCGCTCGACAGCCACACCGAGCAGGAGATCCAGGCCGCGCTCGACCTGGTCAGCAAGGGCCGCACCACCATCGTCATCGCCCACCGCCTGTCGACGGTGATTTCGGCCGACGAGATCATCGTGCTCAAGGATGGTCAGATCGCCGAGCGCGGCACCCATGTCGAGCTGATGCGAAAGCACGGCCTCTACGCCTCGATGTGGGACCGCCAGCGCGAGGCGACCGAAGCCGAGGAGCGGCTGCGCATTGCCCGGGAAAGCGACGAACTGGGTGTCGTAGTGCGCCGGCGCACGTCGGAGATGTCGTAGCTCGAAAAAAACCTCTTGACCTCAACTTAAGTTGAGATTGTAGACCGTGCCCGAGAGCCGAAAAACAGCATCCTCGAGGACGGAATCAAATGGATATCAGCGTTACGGATCAAAGTGTTAATGGCGGAAGCGTGTTTAGGGTCGACAAGTTCGTCGTACCCGCCAATGCTCGCGATGAGATCCTCGCAAAGGTGAAGATGACGCATGAGTTGCTGCGTCTGCAGCAAGGCTTCGTCCAGGATTTCCTGCTCGAGCAATTCTCCGGACCGGGGGAATTCAACCTCGTCACCATCGTCGAATGGGAAAGCCAGGCCGCCGTCGACAATGTGGTGCCGATCGTCAAGGCGGCGCACGAGCGCATAGCCTTCAACCCGCAGGAGACGATCGCCCGGCTCGGAGTGCGGGCTGATATCGCCAACTATCAGCGCGTGCCTGGACTCTAGAGCGGTTCAGTGTCTGATAGAGTCGCCGAACCGCTCTAGCTCTTTGTTTTCACGCAATTCCCTAGGGAAAGCGCTACGCGCTTTTCCCGGGAAAACCGCTGCGCACTTTTCCTGGAATTGCCCTAGCCAGGCCAGCCCACGCCCAGTGCCGGCGCTTCAATGGCGAGCACCTGGCCGGTGCGGGCGTCGCTTGTCATATGCTCGAAGCCGCGCCACTCGGCGACGGTGATGAACAGCGTTTTCCTGCCCGCACCGCCCAGCATGCAGGCAAAGCAGCCGCGATCGGCGATGACGGTCTGCAAGACGTCACCGCCTTCGCGCACCCGCACGCAGTGCTTGTTGGGAACATCCGCGTACCAGACAGTCCCTTCGGCATCGAGGCAGATGCCGTCGGGATATCCGTCGAGTTCAGCCCAGATGCGTCGGTTGGACAAGGAGCCGTCGGCGGCGATGTCGAAAGCGGTCAGCCTGTTGGCGTGGGATTCGGCGATGATCAGCGTCTTGTTGTCAGGGGTCACAGCCATGCCGTTGGCGAAGGCGATGGTGTCCGCCACTTGCCTGACCTTTCCATCTGGTGTGACCAAGACGATGGTGCCGGGGCCGAAATGCTGGCCGGCCGCAGGAGCCGGCCCGCCGCCATTGACATAGATGTTGCCCCGCCCATCGACGACGATCTCGTTCCATGGACTCTTCGACAGGCCGCGCAGATCGGCGTGGGTGACGAGCGAGCCATCGGCTTCCCGCCGCAACAGCAGGCCCTCGCGGCCTGAGACAACCAGCAGACGACCATCCGGCAGCCAGTCGATGGAGTAGGGCAGCACAGCCGGAACCCTGAGCATGATCTCGCTGTTGCCGTGCGCATCGAAGGCAATGATCTCGCCGGTGCCCCAGTTGCAGACCCACAGGCGTCCATCATGCCAACGCGGCGATTCGCCGAAGGCGAGACCTTCCATGACGATATGCGCTCTGTTGCCGGATGATATTCGCATGATCAGGAACCTCCGTTGCGCGCGTCATCAGCCCTGTGATGAGGCGCTTCTCACCAAGGACGGGCGAGAAGACGATTTGCCGACAGCGGGCTTAATGTTTTTCGCTCATGAAGAAACACTCCATCGGCGTGACCGTTGGCGCCGCATGATGGCGGGTCTCAATTACCATCCTTGATGACAAGCGCCTCGCCATCGCGGCGGAAGCTGAAGACAAACCCGCGCCGCCCATTGTCGCGTTGCGGGCAGGGGGTGTTTCGGCTATTGAGGCCGGACCTGAAACAGGGACCGGCCCATGAGCCTTGTCGACACGGTCAAGAACGCGTTCGTACCGATCCATCGCGAAGGTTATCCCTTCATCGCCGTCTTTGGCGCGGCGACGCTGTTCCTCGGCTATTTCTCCTCGATCCTCTTCTGGATCGGCCTGATCCTGACCGCTTGGTGCGTCTATTTCTTCCGCGATCCCGAGCGCGTCACGCCCGTCGATGACCGTCTCGTGGTGAGCCCCGCCGATGGCATCATCTCGGCGGTGGGACCTGCCGTGCCACCGCGCGAGCTTGGCCTCGGCAATGTCGAGATGACCCGCATCTCCGTGTTCATGAACGTCTTTTCCTGCCACGTGAACCGCTCTCCGGTGCGCGGCCGCATTGCCAAGATCGAGCATCGCCCCGGAAAGTTCCTCAATGCCGAGCTGGACAAGGCGAGCACCGAAAATGAGCGCAACGGCCTTGTCATCGAGAGCCCCAACGGCACGGTGGCGGCAGTCCAGATCGCCGGGCTGGTGGCGCGCCGCATTGTCTGCTGGACCGAGGCCGGCGCTTCGATCGGCACAGGCGAGCGTTTCGGCCTGATCCGTTTCGGCTCGCGCGTCGACGTATTCCTGCCTTTGACCGCCACGCCGCGCGTTGCCGTTGGCCAGACCGCGGTCGGCGGCGAAACGGTGCTGGCCGAATTCGGCGGGATCGCCGGCACGCCCCTCGTGCGGATTTCCTGACGGTGGGCACGCAGTATAAAAAATTCGAAGCCCATGCCAGCGGCGGTCCGCGCATCCGCGAGATCCCGATGCGCATGGTGCTGCCTAATCTCGTCACCGTGCTTGCCATCTGCGCCGGCTTGTCGGGTATCCGTTTCGCTTTCGAAAATCGCTTTGAAACTGCGGTGGTGATGGTGCTGCTGGCCGCTTTTCTCGACGGCATCGATGGGCGCCTGGCTCGCATGCTGAAGGCGACCTCCAAATTCGGCGCGCAGATGGATTCGCTGGCCGACATCGTCAATTTCGGTGTCGCGCCGGCCCTGGTGCTCTATGCCTTCTTGCTCGACCGTGCCGGCTCGCCGGGCTGGATCGCGGCACTGCTGTTTGCGATCGCCTGCGGGCTTAGGCTCGCGCGCTTCAACGTGCTCGACGACGAGAAGACCGAACGCCCGATATGGCAGTCCGAATATTTCGTCGGTGTGCCGGCGCCGGCGGGCGCCGTGCTGGTGATGCTGCCGCTCTACCTCTATTTCCTGCGCCTTGGGGTGGAGCCCAGCCGGCCGGCCGCCTTCGTTGCCACCGGCTTCACAATCCTGGTCGCTTTCCTGCTGGTCAGCCGGTTGCCGGTCTATTCCGGCAAGAGCATCAAGATCCCGGGCGACAGGGTGCTGCCGGTCATCCTCGCCGTCGTGCTCTACATCTTACTGCTGATGACCTACCCCTGGTACACGCTGACGGCATCGGTGGCGGGCTACCTGATCTTCCTGCCGTTTTCCGTGCGCGCCTATTCCAAGCGCGCCAGGCTGGAGGGCGAGAAGGTGCCGCCTTCGGATATAGGTTAGGGCCGCAGGCCCCGGATCAGCAAATCGGTCCAGGCGGACGCGAAGCGTTCGTCGCTGACCTCGATCGAGCGCTCGGTCCAGATCGCTTCGAAGACGCGGAACATGGCGACGCTGCCGACGATGACGGCGGCGACCGCGTCGCTGTCATGGGGGCGCAGTTCGCCCTGTCGCTGACGCTCCCGCAGCCATTCGGCGACTGCGTGGTAGGTGCTCTGCATGATCTCGCCACGCGCCGAGGCCTTCAATTCCGGGAAGTGCTCGAGATCGCGCCACAGGATTCGGAGCATGTCGCGATTCGCGCCGAGTTTTTCCAGCATGCTCTCCACGACCCGGCGCGCCCCCTGATCGACAGGAAGCGCCTGTTCGCCAAGCTCGGCCCGTCCCTCCCGTGCCGTTCCGACAAACCGGTCGATAGCCGCGGCAAGCAATGCTTCCTTCGAGGGAAAGTGCTTGTAGAGCGCACCCGAGCCACGCGACAGGCCGGCGGCCTCCTGAATTTCGGGAACGCTGGTCCGGTCATAACCGCGCTCGGCGAACAGGCGGATGGCTTCGCGTAGAATGCGCTCGCGTCCTGCGGATGGCGGCTTCATGGCTGTTCCTGTTCACTCCGATCCTGGTGGCGGGGATTCGGCGTCTGACAATAACATCCCCGTGCGAAATCAAGGATCGCTCACGGCGCGCTTCCGCCCTGCTCGGAAAGCCATGCCTTCCATGTTCTTTCTCCCAGCCGCTCGCTGGTTTCGACAAGGCCCAGGGCAAGGCTTATCTTTCGACTGACCGGAAACGGCAGAATGAGACGCCGCAGCCCGAGCACATCGCGGTATTGTCGAGCGAATGTCGAAAACGGCATCACTTCGGGTCCGCCAATCTGCGGGCGGACGCCGCGTTCCCCATCGCTGACAGCCTGGGCCAGATAGCTGGCGACGTCGCGCGTATCGACGGGATTTGAGGGCGAGGTCGGCAGCGGCCAGACCGGCAGCCATCTCAGCCCGGCCAGCATCTGCGCCAGAAGGTAAAAGAATGGGGTCGCGCGGATGACCGACCACGAAAGCGGCGACGTCCGCACAAGCTGCTCGCCCGCCAGCTTCACGCGGCTATAGGGCAGGGTGCTGAAGTCGAGGCCGACGATCGACACGAAGATGAAATGCGAGACATCGGCGCGCTGCGATGCGGCAAGCAGCCGCCGCGTGCCCTCGACGTCGACATCCGACGGACTGGATAAGAAATCGATCGGCCGCATACCGCGCCTTGCGATCGGCGACAGCGTCGCTGCATGGATGACCGTATCGATGCCACCAAGGGCCTCTTCGACGCCTTCGCCCGTTGCGAGATCGCCGAGCGCCCATTCCACGGAGCGGTCCGGCCCGGCTTTCCTGGCCAGCAACCTGACGGCGTGCCCGGACGCAGTCAGTGCCGGCATGAGATCGTGTCCGAGATGTCCGGTGCCGCCGGTGACGAGGACTTTTGCCATTCGGGATCTCCTTGCCGTGCAAAGGAGGTGTCATGTCGCGCTGGCTGAAACAGGCATGCCCAGCGTCTCTTGGCTCGGTGAGTGAGTAATCCCTCACCGGTGATTTGTCCATCTGAATCGCTGCGTCACGACGGCGCAGTCTCGGTCAGGCGATCCCGAAAGGGGGCGTTTATACGAGTCTGGCGTGGGTGATCACTAAGCTGCCACGCCAAACCCCAGCCGGTCGATCGCAAGCTTCCTGGTCGACACATAATCGGTCTTGCCCGAACCGAGCACCGGGATTTCTTCGACCTTGACGATGTCGTTTGGCACCATCAGTTCGGCCGCTCCGGCCTTTTTGCCGAACTGTCGCAACTCCTCTGCGCTCGCATCGTCAGCGGTGGTGACCAGCACGATGCGCTCGCCGCGCCTCTTGTCCGGCACCGCCACCGCCGCGTGGCGTTCTTCCGGCCAAAGCGACTGCACCAGCATCTCGACCGCGCCCAGCGACACCATCTCGCCGGCGATCTTGGCGAAGCGCTTAGCGCGTCCGCGAATGCTGATGAAGCCTTCGCGGTCGACGGCGACGATGTCGCCCGTGTCGTGCCAGCCGGTCAGGGGCTGTAGCTCGCCGGGGCGATCCGCGGTCATGTAGCCCATCATCATGTTCGGTCCTTCGAGCCACAACTGGCCGGCATCATTGATGCCTTCGACCGGCTCCAGCTTCATGCGGATGGCCGGCAGCAACCGCCCGACCGTGCCGTCGCGCCCATGGATCGCGGTGTTGACGGCAACCACGGGTGCGGCCTCGGTCAGTCCGAAGCCTTCGATGATCTCGGCCTGGAAGCGTTCGCGATAGACGCGGCGGGTATCCGGCTTCACCGCCTCGGCGCCGGCGACGACGAAGCGCAGGCTGGAGAAATCCCCGTCCTTGGCGGTGCGCGCATAGTTGGCGAGGAACGTGTCGGTGCCGAACATGATGGTCGGTTTCACCTTGCGCGCGATCTCGGGGATGATCTTGTAATGGAGAGGCGAGGGATAGAGGAACAGTTTTACCCCGGTGACCAGCGGCAGGATGGTGCCGCCCGTCAGGCCGAACGAATGGAACACCGGCAGCACGTTGAGCAGGGTGTCCGCCGGCGAGATGGTGATGCGCGCCTCGGCCTGCATGGCATTGGCGAGAAGGTTCTTTTGCGACAGGACGACCGCCTTCGGCGTGCCCTCGGAGCCCGAGGTGAACAGGATCACGCCCGGCTTGGCCGCATCCTGCCGCTGCAGCGGCAGGCGCCACAGCAAGGCGGCCGCAAGCTTGTCCAGCGTGGTGACGCTGGTCCGCAGATCCTCCAGCCACAGCAGCCTGGCGCCGCCCTTTTCGACCGCCGCGACGACATCGGCGAGATCGGCCTTCTCGACGAAGGCGCGTGAAGAGACGACGGTGCGGATGACGGCCGTGCGGACCGCCGCGGTGACGCTCGCCGGCCCGGCCGTGTAGTTGATCATCGCGGCCACTCGGCCCGCCGACAGAAGGCCGACGAACGACAATACGACGCCGTTGGCGTTGGGCAGCATCACTCCCACCGCTTCGCCCGGCGCCGTCACCGCCTCGAAGCGCCTGCCAAGCACGCGAGCGCCGATGAACATCTTGCGGTAGCTCAAGGCCCCCGAGATAACATCTTCGATGATGGTGTGCGAGGCGCCGACACGGTCAGCGGCATCGCGCATGGCCAGGAACAGGCCGCGATCGAGGTAGGTGCCGAAAAGCCGGGCCTCGGCGACGCGGTCGAACAGCGCATTGGTATTCGAGGCCTGGTCCGGGTTGCGCGCCACCAGTTCGGCGATCGTCATCGGCTCCAGAACACTGATCGACAGCCGTGGAAACCAGCGACGCGGTGCCTTGTCCCTAGGTGTCAGCGAGACCGGCAGGCTGCGTGCGCCGGCGACGAAAATCGGCACGATGCGGGCATCGGCCTGCATGGCTATGCGGGTGACGGCGCGAAACAGCCGAAACGTCTTGACGTCGGGCTCGACCGCGTCCGGCAGGTAGACGGCCAGCCGGCCCTTGCCCTTCAGCACGCGCACCAGCCGGCGGCTGACGAAGACATGTTCGGCGTTGAAGGCAATGGTGCGGCCAAGTTCGCGCCAGGGTTCGAGCCATGGCGAGCGCGCCGACACCTCGTCGAGTATGTGCAGCGTGTCGTCGGGCAGCAGCGACAGCATCAGCGCCGGCTCGAAGCGCGACTGGTGTGAGATGACATAGATGACCGGCACCTGCGCCTTGCGGGCGATCCTGATGCGACTGTCGCTGATCCGGTAGGCGAGCTTGAACGGCACGTAGAGCAGCGCCTGGGTGAAGCGCAGGCCGAGGCGGAATTTCTCCACCGCCCCGATCAGCAGCAAGGCCGCAACCAGACCCGCAAGCAGCGCCAGTGTCAGGATCATGCCGCGTCTCTCCCAACGATTTTCATTGCGGCTCTTGTACGGCCGCTTCCGGGGCAGAGCCTAGCGGAAGTCGGGGCAAGGTCAATGCGGAAGGGGCGCCCTCACACGGCCTTCAGCCGCCCGCTGATGAAACGGAACTCCTGCGTCTTGCCGCCATAGCCATAGGCGGCTGCCGGGACCTCGTGCACGAAAGCATAGCTTTCCTGGTGCGCGCCGCCCAGCAGGCGGCCAAAGGCGTCGAAGATCGCCTTGAGATAGGCTTCCAGTTCGAGCTTGGTGTTGGTGCCGTCGACCACCTTGATGTCGAGCCAGAATGTGTTGGTGCCGTGCTCGGCGAGCGACTTGCCGCCGGCGAACCAGTGCTGTGGGTCGAGATAGGAAACGGCAACCGCGGTGAGCGTCGGGTCCTTGCGCAGATGCGCGGCGGTGATCTCGGTTATTTCTCTGGCGATCTCGGCGGACAGGGTGGCGTCCGGCTTGCCGGTGACGCTGACATTGATGATGGGCATTTTTCTTCTCCTTTGTTTGACCGGCGTCGGTCGCCGTTGGAGAGACCGTGCCATCATTCCAGAATCAAAAAAATCGAATTGTTTTCAACTTAAGATTCGATAATATCGAATTATGGAAACACTCGATCCCGACCTGCTCAGAACCTTCCTTGCGTTCGTCGACAGCGGTTCGCTGGCGCAGGCGGCGGCCAATGTCGGCCGCTCACCGTCGGCGGTAACGGCCCAGATGCAGCGTCTGGAGGAGATTGTCGGCGAGCCGCTGCTGGCGCCGCAGGGCAGGGGTCGCGGCCTGACGCCCGCAGGCGAGGACCTCATAGGCCACGCCAGGCGCATTCTTGCGGTACATCGCGACGCTTGGCTCGCGCTGAAAGGCGCACGCGCTGCCGGGCGCGTCGCCATCGGCACGACACAGGATTTCGCCGATAGCGGCCTGCCGGACCTGTTGCGTGCATTCGCCACCAGCCATCCGCGCGTCAGGCTCGAACTGCGTGTCGGCCGCTCCGCCGAACTGGCGCAGGCGCTGCAGGCCGGTAGCCTCGATCTGGCGATCGTCATGCGGCGGACGGCGGCGCCGGACGAGGTCGGCGTGCTGCGCGAGCCGATGATATGGCTGTGTTCGAGCAAGGGGCTGGCCTCGCGGCAGGAAGAATTGCCGCTGGCGCTGCTCGATCCCTATTGCGGGTTTCGCGAGGCGGCACTCGCCGCGCTCGATGCCGCGGGCCGCCGCTATCGCATCGCCGCCGGCAGTGCCAGCCTGGCCGGCCTGCGCACCGCGGTGAATGCCGGCGTGGCGCTGACCTTGCGAACCCCCCGCTTTGCCCATTCCGGCATTGTCGAGGCGCCCCGCGAACTTGGCCTGCCGCCTGTTCCGATGGCTGAGTTCGCCATCCGGCTGCGCGTCGGCGCCGATGCGTCCGCGAACGATCTGGCGGCGTTGCTGGCTGCCAACCTGGCTCTCTCCGGATCGCCTGGTTGATTTCAGCGAGGCCGCATTCCGCTATCAGCCTGTTGGCAAGGAAAAGCCGACCTGCGGTCGAGCCGGTCTTCGCAAAGAAAAAGCCGACCTTTCGGTCGGGCCGGTCTTCGCAAAGAAAAAGCCGACCTTGCGGTCGGCTTGGAGGTAGGACGGGCCGAGGGGTTTGGGGGGACTTGGGGGGTGGCCCGTCGCACCAACAATGTCCGGGCAAGGTGATGGTTCCGTGACTTCCGAAATTTTTTAAGAAATATCTGACGACGCTTGCCGAGAGCGTGCCATCAGCCAGTCGCGGCCGGCGTGGGCAAAGACCGCGCAGAGCACGATCGCACCGCCGACCATGCTGGCCATCGGCGGTATTTCGGCCAGGAACAGAAATGCAAACAAGATCGCGAACGGAACTTCCGCCGAGCCGAGCAGGCCGGATTCAGGCGCCGGGATAAGCCGCGAGCCTTCCGTCCACAGGATGGAAGCCAGCGCGAAGGACGCGCCGAACGTGGCAAGCAGAACCGAGTCCCTTGCTGAGACCGCCAAGGGATCGGTGACGAACCAGCCGAGTATGAACAACAGGAAGGCCGAAACCGCGCCGGCCCACACCACGGGCGTGTCGCGGAAGGCGCGCACCATGATCATGTAGAGCGCACTGCCGGCCGTCATCAGCAGCGCCAGCCCGTCGCCGAACAGGTTGCCGGTGCCGAAACCCGACCACACCATGATGGCGACCCCGCACAGCGACACGGCCGCGGCCACCATCGTTTGCAGGCGGAAAGCCTCGCGCACCAGCATCCAGGCGAGTACGGCGGCAATGAAGGGCGAGGTCGCGTAGATCACCGCGACATTGGCGACGAAAGTAAACTTGAATGCCGAAATGAAGGCGATGCTGGCCAGCGCGCCTTCTACCGCCAGCAGCCAGCCGCGCCAGCCAAGCCGCAGCGGTTCGCGGTTGCCGGCACGGCGGCGGCGCCACAGCACGTAGAGGCTGATCAGGATCGCGCCGACAAAGCCGCGCCAGCAGGTGATCGTCAGCGGATCGGCATGGATCGACTTGGTCAGCACGCCGGTCAGGCCGAATACAGCCGCCGAGGATGACACGAGAATGATACCCAGCGTGCGCTCGGCGACAGTGTCGGTGGTGGCTGTCAGATCAGTCATGCCGCAAGACTACGCCACTCCATCCTGACATCGTAGCGTCAGCAATAACGAACATCAAAGCCGCTTGCGGAAATGCTCTCCGCCGACGATCAGCAGGCCGGCGGCGACGATAAGGGCAGCACCCAGAAAGACCTCGCGGCGCGGCACGTCGCCCCAGATCGCGAAGCCGAGCGCGAACGCCCACAACAGTGAGGTGTATTCGAGTGGCGCCAGGATCGATGCCGGCGTGCGCTTCATGCCTTCGAAGAGAAGATATTGCGCCAAGCCGCCGAGTGCACCGACGCCGGCAAGAAGCAGCAATTGCGTCGGGTCCGGCGTATGCCACCACAACAGGGCCGGCACCGCCGAAAACATCAGGAAATAGAAATTGTTGAGGAGCAGCTGGATCATCGAGCGCTCGGCAAGCGCGGTCTTGCGCAGGAGCACGATGGCGATGCCCCACAGGAAGGCCGCCGTCAGCACCAACAACACGGGTACCGACAGGCCGAGATGGGCGGGGTCGCAGGCGACGAAGACGCCGGCAAAGCCGATCAGAACGGCCAGCCAGCGCAGAACAGGCACCTTTTCGCCGAGCAGGGCCACCGAAAGTACGGTGACGATGATCGGGGCCGCGTAATAGACGGTGGTCAGTTCGGCGAGCTGCAGGCTGCGGGCGGCATTGTAATAGCAAAGCCATGCGGCAAGCGTGAAGGCACTGCGCACCAGCATCGGCCGCACGATCGGCGAGCACACCGTGTCGGCGAACAGCGCCCGCCCACCGATGGCCGCGCAGGCACCAAGAATGGTGATGCTGCGGAAAAACATGATCTGCCAGACGGTCATGCCGGTGACCAGCAGCTTGATCGAGGCATCCTGCGTCGAAAACAACAAGTAGGCGGCGCCGGTCAAAAAGATGCCGGCGAGAACCCTTTCGCGTGTGTCGAGAATGGCGATATCGGCCATAAGGCGTGCGCCTGCTTGAGTGAAGGCGGCTCCAGCCCCAGTCGGCTCCGCTCCTGCCAGCTATACGGGCGAAATCCCGCACGGCGCTGCTCCAGCGCCGTGCTTGCGTTTGGGACAGGGAACGGCGGCGCGAAATACAGCCTGTCCCGGATGCGGCTTCTGGCGCGGCACGGCTGATTGGTTTAGCATCGTCTCATAAAGCGGAAACCGAAGGGCAGGCGCGCAGACGCCGGGGAACGGACAGGGAGTTGGCGCTCAGCTCATGCCAGATGTAGCATGCGCAGGCGCGGCCTGACCGGCCGCCTCTGCCAGAGCGGATATTTCGGGGGAGAAGGCCGATGCAGAAACTGCAGTCGCAAGGCGTCCATCACATCACGCTGGTCGGTGCCGGCCGCCAGACCTCGATCGATTTCTGGGAAGGTGTGCTGGGCATGCCTTTCATCTTCGAGCAGCCCAACCTCGACAAGCCGACCGAAAGCCATCTGTATTTCGATCCGGGCGACGGCCGCCTGATCACCATCTTCACCGACGAGACCCGCACGGCCGAGAAGCGTCGCACCCCGACCGAGCCGGGCTGCGTTCATCACATCGCCTTTGCGGTGTCGCGCGTCACCTTCCTGCAGGCGGTCGCCCGGCTCGACGAGCGCGCCATCAAGCACAGCGGCGTCAAGGATCGCGGCTTCATGGATTCGATCTATTTCGAGGATCCGCTCGGCCTGCTGATCGAGCTTGCCTCCTACCGTTTCGAGCCGCCTGCCGGCTTCACCCATGCCGACGTCCTGACGGAGGCGCATAAGCTTCGCGTGTCGCGTGGCGACTATAACATCGCCGAAGTGCATCTGGCTGACGCCATCCAGGCGCTGGTGGAACGCGCGCGGGCGACATTGTCGGCCGACCGGGCACCCAAAAATCCATACTGAAGACTGAACAGGCAAGGGGAGGAATACGTGGCAAAGGCAGTGATGAAGAGCGCAAGGAAACCGGCGGCCAAACCAGCGTCAAAAGCCGCCGCGAAGCCGGCAGCGAAAGCAGCGGCCAAACCAGCGGCCAAGACGGCGTCGAAGGCAGCCGCCGGCAAGACCGCGGCCAAGGCCAAGGCGAGACCGGCAAAGAAACCGGCACTGACCATCAGCATGCTGAAGCCGAGCGTCAACAACATGACCGTTCGCGTCTTTGCCCGCGCCGCCGGGCTCGACCATGCCGAGACCGATGCGTGGGGACACACGCGCTCGCCGGAATACATGGCGCGCAATCCGGCCCATCTGACGCCGATGATCGAGGACAAGGGCCTGCCGCGCGGCGTGCTTTGGGAGAGCTGCGCCATCATGCAATATCTTTCCAACAAACATGGGTTGGAGAAATTCTACCCCAAGGCGCCAGCCAAGCGGGCGATGATAGACAGCGCCATGTTCTATCTGATCGGCACGCTCTATCCCTATGTGGCGCGCGCCACCTATCCGGCGCTCGGCTTCCCGCAATATGCCGGCGAGGTTGGTCACAGTGACGCCCACCCGGACAGGAAATCGGAGGCGCAGAAGGCGGCGGTCGCCGCCATTGCCGAACCGCTCGAGGTCTTCCATTCCTTCTTCCGCGACGGCAAGCCGTTCATCGGCGGCAAGACCCCGTCGATCGCTGACATCCGCCTGGCAGCGACCCTCGAGTTCCTCGCCGTCATCGACTATGCGTTGCCCAAATGGGCGAGCGAATACATGGCGGCAATGGAGAAGAAGCTCGGCAAGGCCTATGCCGGCCCTGCCGGCGACGTGCGCGGTTACATCGCCCATGTGAGGTCGCAGGCCAAGGCGTGATTCCAACCATCGATGGGCCATGAGCCGCGGAGGCGGCCGCAGGACTGATTTCACCGGTGGCGTCGCGGTTCCCCGCCAGCTTGAAGTTGGCGGGGCTTGCGTTAGTCTGGGCGCGGATGCAGTCGAATTTTTCTCTCGACCGGCTTGAACGTTGGAGCGGTGGCGTGGCCGCCGCGGCCCTGGCGGCAACGCCCGAAGACTTGTCGGCCCGCTTCAGCGCGGCGGCAAGCATGCTGCTTGGCTCGGATCGTGTCTATGTTGGATTCTATCGTCGCGATATAACGTCCGTGACCATCGACGATGCCGGACCCGATCGCTGGAACCGCGACTATGATGCACGCATCTATCGCCAGGATCCCTTCTTTCAGAGGTTCGCCAGCACCAGACAGGATTTCCTGCTGCCGTTGTCGGCTCTCAGCCACGCCGATTTCCAGGGCACTCCGTATTATCGCGAATTCTATGGGCCTTCCGGCAGCTTCGATGAAATAACCGGCGTGTTCAACCTCGACGGACTGACCGCCGGCTATGTGACCTTTCTGCGCCGCGACGGCGCGCCGCGTTTTGGCGAGCATGATCTGGCGGTGGCCGGCGCGGCGAGCAGCGCGACAAAGCTCATTCTGCAAAGGCTGCTTCATTTGTGCCGTCTTCGAGACAAGGGGCCCGCAATCGAAGCCGCAGGGTCGCAACTCAGCGGCCGGGAAAGGCAGATCGCACGGCTCTTGGTCGAGGGCGGCAGCGCCAAGACGATTTCGCGAAACCTGTCGATTTCACCCGGCACCGTGCGCAACCACATCAAGCAGGTCTACCGCAAGCTCGGCGTGCACTCCCAGGTCGAGTTGCTGGCCGCCGGCTGGGAGGCTCCGCGCGACTGACGTTTCGCCAGCTTCACTGTCCCGTCACCACGCGTGTCCACATGCGGTTTTGCAGTCGCAGCAACTTTGCGTCGTTGTTCTCGACCACGAACAGCCTGGCCTTCACGTCATCGGGCGGGAAAACGCCGGGATCCTTGGCGACGGCCTGATCCATCAGCGGCAGGGATTCCGGGATCGCATTGGCATAGGAAACATAACTGGAATTGGCCGCTGCGATATCGGGCCGCAAGTTGAAATCGATCCAGGCCTGGGCATTCTCCGGATGCGGCGCATCCTTCGGCACCGCCATCGTGTCGAAGTTTATCAGCGTGCCTTCCCTGGGAATGGAATAGGCAATTTCCAGCTTCTTCGCGGATTCCGCCGCACGGGTCTTGGCCTGCAATATGTCGCCCGACCACCCCAGCACGACACAGATGTCGCCATTCGCCAGGTCGTTGATGTATTTCGACGAGTGGAAGTAACGGATATAGGGCCGCACCTTGCCCATCAAGTCCTCGACCTTGGCGAGGTCGCCCGGACTGGTCGACCTGGGATCGATGTGGAGATAGTTCATAGCCATTGGAATGATCTCCGCCGGAGCATCGATCATGGCGACGCCGCAATCGGAGAATTTTTTGACGACGTCGACGTCGAAGACCATGGCGAAGGAATCTGTCGGCGCGTCCGGCATCCGTTGCTTGACGGCAGCGACATTGTAGCCGATGCCGTCCGTGACGGCCATGTAAGGCACGGCGTGCAGGTTCTGCGGATCCGCGCCCGCGATCAGCGACAAGGCTTGCGGATCGATTTTCGAGTGGTTTGAAAGCTTCGATCCGTCGAGCTGCAGGAAAACGCCCGCCTTCACCTGGTTCTTCAGGAACGGGAAGGCCGAGGGATAGACCACGTCATATCCCGAGCCGCCGGTGAGCAGCTTCGTCTCAAGGACCTCGTTGCCGTCATAGACATCGTAGCGGACCTTGATACCTGTCTCCTTCTCGAATTTCTCGGCCGTGTCCGGCGCGATATAGTCGGACCAGTTGTAGACGTTGACCACCTTCTCATCGTCCGCCCGAGCGACGCCGAAGCAGATGTCGCAGGCAAGCGCGACAGTCAGGATTGGGAAGGGCAGAGAGCGCATGGGTATCCTCCTTTCGCAGGTGCGGCGCACCGTTCCAATTTCAACTTCGGCACGCTTGCCGCTCAACGCCGTTGCGGCGCATAAACGGGTAAGGTGATACAGGCGACGTTGCCGCCGCCGAGCAGGATTTCGCGGGAGTTCTCGATGCCGACCACCTTGTGGTCGGGGAACAGCGTGGCCAGCTGCTGCTTTGCCTGCCGGTCGAGATCGCAGCCGAACTCCGGCACGACCACGACGCTGTTGCCTGGATAATAGTTGATGTAACTCGCCGCGATCCTGTTGCCGGCCGGCCGCGCCCAGGTCGAATCGACGCGGTCCACGCTCTCGCTCTCTTCCATCGTCGTCTCGATCGGCAGGGGATGATGCAGCCGATGCACCTCCAGGCTGCGGTCCCGCGCATCACGGGCCGAACGCAGCACCTCTTCGGCTTCGCGCACGATCTCATATTGCGGGTCGTCCCGGTCTTCGGTCCAGCTCAGCGCGACCACGCCAGGGCGCACGAAGCAGCAGAGGTCGTCGACATGGCCATCCGTCTCGTCGAAGGCAAAACCACGCGGCAGCCAGATGACGTGATCGACGCCGAGATAGTCGCCAAGCCGGCTTTCCACCTCAGCCTTGCCGAGATGGGCATTACGATTGCGATTGAGTAGGCACTGCTCGGTCGTGATGAGCGTACCTTGGCCATCGCATTGCAAACCACCACCTTCGGCGATCAGCGGCGCGCGGTAGCGATCCATTCTCTCGACCTCGAGTACTTTTTGTGCAGCGAGGTCGTCCAGATCCCAGGGCGAATAGAGGCCGCCGTCGAAACCGCCATAAGCGTTGAAGATCCAATCGACGCCGCGCACTTCGCCTCGATCATTGACGACGAAATTGGGGCCACTGTCGCGGAGCCAGGAATCGTTGGTGGACATCTCCACGACGCGCACATGGCTGGGCAATCGCGCTCTTGCGTTCTGCCACTGGCGGCTGGATGCCGCCACCGTCACCGGCTCGCTTTGTGCGATCGCGGCGGCGACGTTGGCGAATAGCTTCTGCGCCGGCTTGGCGCCCAGACGCCAGGTGTCCGGCCGTTCCGGCCAGATCAGCCAACAGCCTGATTTGGGTTCGAATTCGCCAGGGGCGCGAAACCCATCCTGTCTCGGTGTGGTCGAGAGCGTGTGTGACATTGTGAACTGCCGGAAAAATGGAACGACGAAACTTTCCCGGATCAGACGGTTTTGGGGCCTTGTCCGTCAATGTCCCATTTGGGATAGCTTGATCACTGCGCCAGCCACTGGACCTGCGTTCGGCTGGGGGCGAGCACCATTGGCGCCGGCCTTGGTTGCCCGCAAGTTCGATGCGCTATCGTTTACTGCGTCGCCTGATAAAGGTCCGAAGCGGCCTCTTTCAGCGCGCGCCGTCCGTCCGGCCTCAGATACATCATGTGCCCACCTTCAACGACGTCGAGGCGGATCGGCCTGGCGCCGGCGAGCGACGGGATCTGGCTGATCAGATAACGCGACGCCAGGTAGGGAGTGACGAGATCGGTGTAGCCGTTGACGATGACGACGCCCAGGGAAGGATTCAAGGACCGCGCCCGTTGCAAATCGTCCATCACGCCGGCATAGCCTTGGCGCGAGGCGCTCGTGCCATAGTCCCAGTTATGGCTGATATCGCCGTTCAGCAAGCGGTAGCTGATGTCGGTGCGAAAGTTCAGCTCATCGCGCGCGTAGCCGACAAAGGCCGAGGTCAGCGCCGGCACACTGCGGTCCAGCACCGGATCGGGACCGGCGATGCGGGGGCTCTGGGGAGCGATGTCCGCCGTCGCGATCATGCCGTCATAGGGGCTGAGCACCTTGCCCGTGGCACGGGCAAACTCCCTTGCGAAGAGCGAGGTCGGGACGCGGGCGAAGTTGCGGTGAACGAGGTCGGGCGGCAGACCGGTGATCTCGGCGACGCGATCGCTCGCCAGCCGCCCCCCTTGCTCCAGCCCACTGCTGAGCGCGGTGAGGTACTCGCCAAGTGCATAATGCTCGATCCCGGCGAGCTTTTCCCGCAGTGTATCGCCGCTGACACCCTCGCTGTGCAGGCGGACCGCCGCGAGCGAGGGGAGTTCGAGAGCCCAATGAAGCGGCTCGAATTCGTCGGGCTGGACGAGGGTGAATTCCAGCGCCGGCGAGATCAGCACGATGCCGCTCGGGCTGATGCCGATATCTTCCTGCAGCGTCCTGGCAAGCAGCGCCGCCCGGAACCCCCCATAGCTCTCACCGGCGAGGAACAGCGGAGATCCCGTGCGGCCGTTTTGCGCGAGATAGAGCCGGATGAAGGCGCCGATCGAACTGGCGTCCTGGCTGACGCCCCAGAAGTCGTGCGTATCTTGGCCAGGCGCCTCGCGACTGTAGCCGGTTCCCACCGGGTCAACGAAGACGAGATCGGTCATGTCGAGCCAGCTGTCGGGATTGTCGATGAGCTTTTGCGGCGACGGGAGGAATTCCCCGTCGGCTCCGGTCGCCACGATGCGCGGTCCGAGCGCGCCGAGATGCAGATAGGCTGAAGCGGCACCCGGGCCGCCGTTGAACACGAAGGTGATTGGCCGCGGCGCTTCCGTCGCGACGCTCTCCCGCGGTTTCAGCGTATAGGCAACATAGAATATCTCCGCCGTGACCTCGCCCTTGCCGGAGAGCAGCGGAAGCGTGCCGGCCTTTGCCTGGTACTGCAGACTGCGCCCGGCAATGGTGATCGAATGGTCGGTGATCCCGGGCGAGGGCAGCAGCGACAGCACGCCGCCCGCGGGCGCCGACCGCTCTGGCGTTTCGGCCAAGAGTGGCTGCACGAAGCTGGCAAGCAGGAAGAGGACAAGGGGGACGAGTTTCAGCTTGGAATGCATGAGGCCTCCGCGGGAACGACTCCCGCATAGGTATGGCCGAGGCGAATGAAGTCAAAAAAGAATAGGGATGGCGAGCCCTCTGCTGTCCCGCCGACACCAGTTACTGATAGCTCGGGTCGCCCTGCTCGGATTGGCTCACACGTCTTGCACGACCGTGCTATCAAGGCAGAAAGCCGTTCGAAAGGAACGAAAATGGACGCAACCGAGCTCAAGGCCATCCAGGCGCCGCTGAAGCAGGCCTACCGCGACGACGCCGCGCAAGCACTGATCACGCTGAGGGCGAAGGGCTCGATCGACGAACAGTCGGTGGCCTGCAAGGTCGAGACGGGCAGGGCGTTGGCATTCGCCGGCCTGCATCCGGCAACAGGCGGTTCGGGGCTCGAACTGTGCTCCGGCGACATGCTGCTCGAGGCGTTGGTGGCGTGCGCCGGGGTGACGTTGAAAGCGGTGGCGACGGCACTCGAATTCAAGCTCGGCGCCGCGACCGTTGAGGCCGAAGGCGACCTTGATTTTCGCGGCACGCTCGGCGTCGCCAGGGACGCGCCGGTAGGCTTTCGCGCCATCCGGCTCAATTTCGATCTCGACACGGATGAGCCGCAGGAGCGGATCGATTCGCTGCTGAAGCTGACCGAGCGCTATTGCGTGGTGTTCCAGACCATCAACCAGAAGCCTGACCTGACGGTGAGCGCGCGGTGATGAATCACAAGGCCCGCGGCGGAGGCCGCGGGCCTTGTGATTCCTGATGCTTACTGAGCTGACGGTGCTTCGGCGTCGCCTTCGTCGGTGAAGGGCGAGGCGCTCGGCACGCACTGCACGGACCAGCCGGCGGGTGTCGGCTGCTTCTGATACTCGGTGATGGCGGCGGTGCATTGTTCGCGCTTGTCGAAGGTGCTGGGCAGCACGACCATGCCGCCCTGCGGGCCGGCGATTACCAGATACCAGACCAATGCTGCGGTCGTAGCCATGGAGTTTTCCTTGTCTGCCCAGCAGGGCGCTTGGTGTGGGAGTCGTCCAATGCTAACAACTCCTCGGAAATGACGAAAGCATGACCACCGCCTTAGATCACAGGCGCGTCATGATTCGGCAGGTTTTCGGGCCGGGCGTGTTGCAACCGCCACAATTCAATCGGTCGCAAAGCAATGGAACATCGAGAACGGTGCGGTCGTGATGACACATCATGGCCGCCTCTTCGGCACCGTCAAAGGCTCGAGTTTTATTCCGGTTGCCGGTAGGCGACGAAGCGGTTGTGCTTGGCCTGGAAGATCAGCCCGGTCTCTTTAAGGTCCGGGCTGGCCAGCGGCACGATGCGTTTGGCGATCTCGGAGGGGTGCGGCAACGTCTCGGGATCTTCACCGGGCACGGCTTGCGCGCGCATCGCGGTGCGGGTGGCGCCGGGGTCGGCGGCATTGACGCGCAGCGGCAGGTTTTGCGTCTCATGCGCCCAGGAGCGCATCATGGTCTCCACTGCCGCCTTCGATGCAGCGTAAGGCCCCCAGAAGGCGCGCGCCGAATGCGCGACGTTCGAAGACAGAATAATCGCCCGGCCGGCATCCGAAAGCCGCAGCAGCGGGTCGACGGAGCGGATCAGCCGCCAGGTCGAGGTGACGTTGATGGTCATCACCTTTTCGAAGGTCTTGGCCTCGACATGGCCGATCGGCGAGATGACGCCGAGCACGCCGGCATTGGCGACGAGGATGTCGAGCTTGCCCCAGCGCTCATGGATGGCGCCGCCCAGCCGGTCGATGCCGGCCATGTCTGCGAGATCGAGCGGGACCAGCGTCGCCTGGCCGCCGGCCGCCTTGATCTGGTCGTCGAGCTCTTCCAGTCCACCGACGGTGCGGGCAACCGCGATGACGTGCGCACCGGCGGCCGCCAGTTCCCTGGCGATGAAATAGCCGATGCCGCGCGAGGCGCCGGTGACGACCGCAACGCGGCCGGTAAGATCGAGGGTCATGCGATGGCTTCCGGAAATCTAACTAGCGCTGGTGACGGTCCGGCAATCCTACGCCCCGCTCGTCGCCAGCAGCGACAGCGTGCGCACATTGTCGTGGCCTTCGAAGTCGAGCAGGCGGGTCGGGTACTGGCCGGTGAAGCACGCATCGCAGAACTGCGGCTGTTCGTCGTCGCGGCTGGCCTCGCCGACGGCTCGGTAGAGCCCGTTGATCGACAGGAAGCCGAGCGAATCGACGCGGATGAACTCGGCCATTTCTTCCACCGACATGCGCGATGCCAGCAGCTTCGACTTCTCCGGCGTGTCGACGCCGTAGAAGCACGACGCGCTGGTCGGCGGCGAGGCGATGCGCATGTGCACTTCCTTGGCGCCGGCGTCGCGCACCATCTGCACGATCTTCTGGCTGGTGGTGCCGCGCACGATGGAATCGTCGACCAGCACCACGCGCTTGCCCTCGATCATGCGGCGATTGGCGTTGTGCTTGAGCTTGACGCCCATGTGGCGGATCGAATCGCCGGGCTGGATGAAGGTGCGGCCGACATAGTGGTTGCGGATGATGCCGAGTTCGAAGGGAATGCCCGCCGCCTGGCTGAAGCCGATTGCCGCCGGCGTGCCCGAGTCCGGCACCGGCACGACGATGTCGGCCTCGACCGGATTCTCCTGCGCCAGTTCGGCGCCGATGCGCTTGCGCACCTCATAGACATTGCGGCCCTCGACCGAAGAGTCGGGCCGGGCAAAATAGACATATTCGAAGATGCAGAAGCGGGTCTTCTGCGGTTCGAACGGGAACAGGCTCTCGATGCCCTTGGAAGTGACGACGACCATCTCGCCGGGCTTCAGGTCGCGCACGAAACGGGCGCCGATGATGTCGAGCGCGCAGGTCTCGGAGGCCAGGATCCAGGCGCCGTCGAGATCGCCCAGCACCAGCGGGCGGATGCCGAGCGGATCGCGGCAGCCGATCATCTTCTTGGCCGTCATCGCCACCAGCGAGAAGGCGCCCTCGACCTGACGCACGGCATCGATGAAGCGCGAATTGAGGTCGCGCTCCTTGCTGGTCGCGACCAGATGCAAAAGCGTCTCGGTGTCGGAGGTGGAGGAGAAGATCGCGCCCTGCTTCTGCAAGGCCCGTTGCACGGTCATCGCGTTGGTGAGGTTGCCGTTGTGGGCGACGGCGAAGCCGCCATCGGCCAATTCGGCGAAGAAGGGCTGGATGTTGCGCATGCCGGCGCCGCCAGTGGTGGCGTAACGCGTGTGGCCGATCGCGCGGTTGCCTTGCAGGCTATCGATGACGCGTTGCTTGGTGAAGGTGTCGCCGATCAGGCCGACATGGCGTTCGACATGGAACTGGGTGCCGTCGTAGGAGACGATGCCGGCCGCTTCCTGGCCGCGATGCTGCAGCGCATGCAGGCCGAGTGTGACGATGGCTGCCGCATCCTGCCGGCCAAAGATGCCGAAGACGCCGCATTCGTCATGGAAATGATCGTCAGCCTCAGCGGAAAGCACGTCGTCTGCGTCTGCCATTTTAAGCTCCGCTAAAATCGCCATATAAGGCTGTCGCGCGTCGAAAGCAACGCACTGCGTGCGATCGTTCACATGGATCGACCGTCCGACGCCCAGTTTGCTGCCTCAGTTCGCCGGCGCCGGCGCCGGATTGGCTGGAGCCGGGGCGTTGTCGGCCGGCGCCGTTTCGTTGTCGTCAGGCGCCGGCGCATTGGCATCGTCACCCGTTGCCGGCGTATCCGCCGCTGGCGCATCCGGGGCAGCCGGGGTTTCGGCGCCTGTTTTCGGGCTGAGCTTCTTGAGGATTGCGTTCTCGGTGTCGGCGGGCAGCAGACTCTCAATCTTGGCGCCGATCTGTTCCAGTAGCGGCCGCGACTTGGCTTCCGTCACCCAGGCCGGGGCCTTGGCGCCGGCCAGCCAGTTGAAGAACAGCAGCGCCACAGCGACGACCAGGATGCCGCGCGCGGCGCCGTAGAGGAAGCCGAGCGTGCGGTCGAGCGCGCCGATGCGCGAATCGATGATCCAGTCGGCGAGCTTCATGGTGATGACCGAGACGACGATCAGCGCGATGATGAAGACCACGCCGGCGGCAGCCGCCATGGCGATCTTCTCATTGTCGATATAGGGCTTCAGGTAGGGCAGGACCGGTTTGTAGAAGAAGAAGGCCGCCGCCGCTGCCGCCGCCCACGAAACGACCGAAAGCACCTCGCGTGAAAAGCCGCGAACCATGGCGAGCATCGCCGAGACCAGGGTGAAGCCGACGAGAATTCCGTCAAGCAGCGTAATCGGCATGTCTTTGGCCCCACTCCGATCTCATCTTCACGGCTCGGCGAGCCGCGTCATTCTTCATCGTCGGCACGGCTGCGCCGTGAGCCGGCTATGCGCGCCACGAGGTCGGCAAGCTCGGTGGGCTGGAAAGCGCCGGCCCCGATCCCCCCAGCAAGTTCCTCGCTGCCCAAGGGCAGAACCGCGCTACCAAAACCCAGCTTTTCGGCTTCCTTGAGGCGCTGCTGCGCATGCGCAACCGGCCTCACCGCGCCCGAAAGGCTGATTTCGCCGAAATAGACGCAATCGGCGGGAAGGGCAAGGCCGGTGAGCGACGAAACCAGTGCGGCGGCGACCGCGAGATCGGCCGCCGGCTCGCTGATGCGATAGCCACCGGCGACGTTGAGATAGACGTCATGCTGCCCGAAACGGACACCGCAATGCGCCTCCAGCACCGCCAGCACCATCGACAGCCGCGCGCCGTCCCAGCCGACCACCGCCCGGCGCGGCGTGCCGAGCGAGGAGGGTGCGACCAATGCCTGGATCTCGACCAGAACGGGCCTTGTGCCTTCCATGCCGGCGAAAACCGCCGCTCCCGGCGATTTCGCGTGCCGTTCGCCAAGAAAAAGTTCGGACGGGTTGGAGACCTCGCGCAGACCCTTGTCCGACATTTCGAAGACGCCGATCTCGTCCGTCGGTCCGAAGCGGTTCTTCACCGTGCGCAGGATGCGGAAGTGGTGGCCGCCTTCGCCCTCGAAATAGAGCACGCCGTCGACCATGTGCTCGACCACGCGCGGACCCGCGATCTGGCCTTCCTTGGTGACGTGGCCGACCAGCACGATCGCGGCACCCGTGGATTTCGCATAGCGGATCATCGCCTGGGCGGCGGCGCGTACCTGGGTCACCGTGCCCGGCGCCGAATCGGCAAGATCCGTCCACAGCGTCTGGATCGAATCGAGGATGACCAGATCCGGCCGCTTGCCGTCGGCGATCGTGGCGAGGATATCCTCGACATTGGTCTCGGCCGCCAGTTCCACGGGCGACGACGCGACGCCGAGCCTCTGCGCACGCAACCTGATCTGGGCAACCGCCTCTTCGCCCGAGACATAGACGATGCGATGGCCCTTGGAGGCAAGAGCGGCCGCCGCCTGTGTGAGCAGCGTCGACTTGCCGATGCCGGGATCGCCGCCGACCAGAAGTGCAGAGCCGCGCACGAAACCGCCACCGGTGGCGCGGTCGAGTTCGCCGATGCCCGAGACGATGCGCGGTGCGTCCTCGATGTCGCCCGAAAGCGTGGTCAGCACCACGGCCCGGCCCTTGCGGGCATTGCGCGTGTTGGCCGGCCCCGAACCGATGCCTCCTGATGTGCCTTCCTCGACCAGCGTGTTCCACTCGCCGCAGGCGTCGCATTTGCCGGCCCAGCGCTGGTGCACCGAACCGCAATTCTGGCAGATGAACTGGACGCGGGATTTGGCCACGCTTCTACCTTCCAGTCCGCCTGCGGGCGCCGCGATCCTTCGGGCGCCGTAGAGCGCCTTGCTTCCGTATTTCTGTTGCGACCGCTGGCAAGAGGCTACTCAAACCTCTCCGCGATGTGGTGCTCTTCCGCAAGATCCGAGAAGCGGGTGAACTCGCCGTGGAAGGCAAGCGTGACCGTGCCCGTCGGCCCGTGGCGTTGCTTGGCCACGATCACCTCGGCCTTGCCGCGCATCTCGTTCATCTCGTTTTCCCACTTGACGTATTCCTCGGTGCCGAGCTTCGGCTCGCGGTTCTTGAGGTAATATTCCTCGCGGTAGACGAAGATGACGACGTCGGCGTCCTGCTCGATCGAACCAGATTCGCGCAGATCGGAGAGCTGCGGGCGCTTGTCGTCCCGGCTTTCGACCTGACGCGAGAGCTGCGACAGCGCGATGATCGGCACGGTCAGTTCCTTGGCCAGTGCTTTCAGGCCCGTGGTGATCTCGGTGATTTCCTGCACGCGGTTCTGCGAGGACTTGGCAGATGAGCCCTGCATCAGCTGGATATAGTCGATGACGATCAGGTCGAGGCCACGCTGGCGCTTCAGGCGACGCGCGCGGGCAGACAACTGAGCAATGGAAATACCGCCGGTCTGGTCGATGAACAGCGGGATCTTCTGCATGGTCTGCGAACAGGCGACCAGTTTTTCGAAATCCATTTCGCTGATTTCGCCGCGGCGGATCTTCGATGAGGAGATTTCCGTCTGTTCGGAAATGATACGGGTCGCGAGCTGTTCGGACGACATTTCGAGCGAGAAAAACCCGACGACGCCGCCATTGGCCGCCTTGAACGAGCCGTCGGCTTGTTGTGCCGGCACATAGGCCTCGGCGACGTTGAAGGCGATGTTGGTGGCGAGCGAGGTTTTGCCCATGCCCGGACGGCCGGCAAGCACGATCAGATCGGAGGGCTGCAGGCCGCCCATGCGGCGGTCGAGATCGCGCATGCCGGTGGCGAGGCCCGACAGACCGCCGTCGCGCATATAGGCGGCATTGGCCATGTCGACCGCAGTCTTGACCGCGTCGGTGAAGCTCTCGAAGCCGCCGTCATAGCGCCCGGTTTCGGCCAGTTCGAACAGGCGGCGCTCGGCGTCCTCGATCTGTTCGGAAGGCGACATGTCGACAGGTGCGTCATAGGCGATGTTGACCATGTCCTCGCCGACCGTGATCAACGCCCGGCGCGTCGCCAGGTCATAGATGGCGCGGCCGTAATCGGTGGCGTTGACGACGGTGACGGCTTCCACCGCCAGCCGCACGACATATTGCGCCACCGTCATGTCGCCGACCTTTTCGTCGGCCGGCAGGAAGGTCTTCAGCGTGATCGGCGTCGCCGCCTTGCCCATGCGGATCAACTCGGCTGCGACGTCGAAGATCTTGCGGTGCAGGGGTTCGTGGAAATGGCCGGACTTCAGGAAGTCGGACACTCGGTAGAAGGCATCGTTGTTGACGAGGATGGCGCCAAGCAGCGCCTGCTCGGCCTCGATGTTGTTGGGCGATTCGCGATAGAGCGGTTGCTCCGCGACGCCGAATTTTCGCGCTGCCTCTGCCATGATGTCCCCGATTTAAATCCCGGCCTTTGGATATCAGAACTGGACAAGTCGGTGCTGACTTATCTGCAACAGCCCGTGTCGAAGCGACTTTGATACTCGCGATTCACAGCCAAAATTTTTCCGTGGAAAGAATCGCAATTGACTCGAATCGAGGGTTGCGAGTTTAGCGTTTCTCGAAAGAGAACAAAACAGGAAACTGGAGCTACGGTGGACACCGGTTTGCAGAGCGAGCGTATTAGTTTCATCTCACGCCAGCGTATCGCCCCAGTCCAGTCGCCGCGCCACCTTGAAGGCCTCGCCGTCGCGTTTGGTGAAGAGCTTTTCGTCGGCGCTGCCGTCTGCCTCGCAGAGTTTCAGCGCAATCTTGCCGGAGCCTGACTTCGGCGGCGCGATCACCCGTGCGGCGCGGGAGGCTGCCGGCTGGCGCGAAGCGGCGACATAGATGAATTTCTCGTCCTCCCACGGTACCTCCGCCTCTTTGGCTAGCCGGTGCAGGCGCGAGCGGGCGACGCGGCGGGAAAAGTGGCACCAGTCGGGCGGATTGAGCGGGCAGGGTGCTTCGTGCGGACAAGGCGCCAGCACATGCGCGCCGGCATCGATCAACTGCTGGCGCACCGCCAGAATTCGCAGCCAGCCCGCCGGCGTGCCCGGCTCGACGACCAGCAACGTGTCGGTCGTGAGTTGCCACAGCCGGTCGACCATTTTGGGCAGGGATGCCGGCACGATCTCGTCCAGCACATAGGCACATGTGACGAGATCGGCCGGTTGCAGGTCGCCAAGGTCTGTCGTGACATCGCCGGCCCGCCAGACGGTCCGGGCCGCGATTGCATTGGCGGCAAGCGTCTCGCCGATCTTGCGCACCGCGGCACTCGCCTCCAGCAATGTGGCCAATTCCAGTTCGGGCCAGAGGCCGCTGGTGGCCCAAAGTACCGTACCAGGGCCGGCGCCAACGTCGAGCAAGGTCGCGGGCGTGAAATCCGGCCGGGCTTCGGCGAGCGCATCGAGGCTGGCGCGGACCGCCGCATAGGTCGCAGGCATCCGTGTCGTCAGATAGGCTTTGACCGCCATGTCCTGCGCCATGTGCAGGCGGCCGTCGCGCAGTTCGGCGCGGTAGCGGTCGGACAGGATTTTCGCGGCCTGCTTCAGGTCCGGCAGCGGCACCCTTTCCAAAATACGATCGACAGCCTGTCGAAGTGTGGCCGGCAGTTCCACGGCCTATGCCCCTCTCGGCGCAAGCAGGATGATCGAGGCGCCGGCCATGCAGAGCGCCGCGCCGGCAAGGTCCCAGCGATCGGGCCGCACACCCTCAACCAGCCACAACCAGGCGAGCGAGGCAGCGATGTAGATACCGCCATAAGCGGCATAGGCGCGGCCGGCCGCACTGATGTCGACCAATGCCAGAAGCCAGGCGAACACAAGCAGCGAGGCAAAGCCCGGCAGCAGCCAGAGCGGCGACTTCTCCAGCCGCCACCACGCCCACACCGAAAAGCAGCCGGCGATCTCGGCCAGCGCCGCGGCTGTGTAGAGGAGATAGGTCATGAAAAAAGCCTCGCGACGATTCACGAGGCCTTTTTCGGGGCAGGAGCCTGCAATGGCAAGCGCCAATAATGCGTCCTGACAGCGCCGTTCCTATTCCGCCACCTTGCGTCGGCGGGCGGCCTTGGCGGGCTTCTCGACCGGAGCCGCCTCGCGATGGCCCATATCTTCACGGTGCGCCATGTCGCGCATTTCCAGCGCCTTTTCGCATTTGGCCATATAGTCGCGCGCCACCGGCAGCGTGTCGTTCTTCTTGGCGATCTGAAACTGGAAAATCACCAGGTCCTGCCAACGGAAGGCGGCTTCCGAGGCGGCCAGATAGAACTCCCACATGCGGCAGAAGCGTTCGTCATAGATAGCCTTGGCCTTGTCGCGGTTGGCGGCGAAGCGCTGGCCCCAGTGCTTCAGCGTGTCGGCATAGTGGAGCCTCAGGATCTCGACGTCGGTGACAACGAGGCCGGATTTCTCGATCGCCGGCAGCACCTCTGACATCGCCGGGATGTAGCCGCCCGGGAAAATATACTTGCGGATGAAGGCGCTGGTCGCCCACGGCACGCCGGAACGGCCGATCGTGTGCAGAAGCATGACGCCGTCAGGTTTGAGCAATGTCGCCGCCTTGTCGAAGAAGGTGCGGTAATGGTTGACGCCGACATGCTCGAACATGCCGACCGAGACGATGCGGTCGAAGCGTTCGTTGAGTTCGCGATAATCCTTCAGTTCGAAATGGACGTGGTTTTCCAGCCCTTGCGCGTGCGCCCGGTCGGTGGCGACGCCATGCTGTTCGGTCGACAGCGTCACGCCCTGCACGTCGACGTCGAAAGCCTTGGCGAGATACAGGCCGAGCCCGCCCCAGCCGGAGCCGATGTCGAGCACCGTCTGGCCGGCCTTCAGCCGGAGCTTGGCGGCGATATGGCGCTTCTTGGCTGCCTGAGCCTCGTCCAGCGTCATGTCCGGTTGCTCGAAATAGGCGCAGGAATACTGCATGTCCTCATCGAGGAAGAGCCGGTAGAGTTCGCCCGATAGATCGTAGTGACGCTGCACGTTGCGGCGCGAGCGCGAGGCGGTGTTGATCTGCTGCAGGCGGCGGAAGGCATGGCGCAGGCCCTCGATCGCCTTCGACCAGGTGGCGTCGATACCGCCGCTGCCCATGTTCTGGAAGGCAATGCGCATCAGTCCGAGCACGCCGCCTTCAAGAATGTCGAGCTCGCCGTCCATGTAGGATTCTGGCACCGCCAGCATCGGATCGAAGGCGATGGCGCGCTCGGCATGCCGGGTCTTGATGTGCATATGCACCGGCTCGCCGCTGCCGTCGCCGAAGACGAATGTCGAGCCTTTCGGCCCGGTTACACTGAGACTGCCCGTGCGCACCAGGCGGTCGAGAACGCGCTTCAACAGAATATTCATGGTCCGATGTCCCCTCACGGTCAGACAGACTGTCCTACTCTGCATCAATATATAGGGTTTCGAAAAGTTCCTTTTGGCACAAAAATGCCCGGGCGAGAGGCCCGGGCATTGGTCCAGAAATGGCTGGAGAGCGGGTCCGAGGACCTGTGCGATCAGGCGTTTTCTTCGCCGCCTTCGAACTCGGCGTTCGGATCGAAGAAGTTTTCCGGCCGCGCATTGTCGTTGATGTCTTCGCCGTAAATGGCTTCGGCAGTGGTCAGCGTCTCGCCCTTGGCCTGGCGTTCGGCCTCGTCGGCCGTGCGGGCGATGTTGAGCGTGATGGTGACTTCGACTTCCGGATGCAGCGCGATCGCCACATTGGTGAGGCCGATGGTCTTGATCGGCTGGTTGAGCTGGATCTGGTTGCGGTTGACCGTGAAGCCTTCCGCGATCAGCAGGTCGGCGATGTCGCGGGTCGACACCGAACCGTAGAGCTGGCCGGTCTCACCGGCCGAACGCACCGCGATGAAGCTTTTGCCGTCGAGCTTTTCGGCGACCTGGGTCGCTTCCGACTTGCGCTCGAGGTTGCGGGCCTCGAGCTGGGCGCGCTGGCCTTCGAACTTCTTCTTGTTGGCTTCGTTGGCGCGCAACGCCTTGCCTTGCGGCAGCAGGAAGTTGCGGGCAAAACCGTCCTTGACCTTGACGGTATCGCCCATCTGGCCGAGGCGGGAAACGCGTTCGAGAAGAATGACGTCCATGGCTATGTTCCTTTTGGTTGGGCGTCCGTCCACAAGGCCGACGCCGAATTCTCTGGAACAGGTCAGGAAGCAAAGGGCGTTGCCGCCGGTGTCGCTGTCCTGCCTGTCGCGGCAGTTAGAGGTTTTTGACCTCAACTCGGGATTTGATGCCTAACCGGCCATGCCCGTCATGGCCGGTGATAACGAACGGGCGGCGAACCGCCCGTTCGGAAGAATTAGCGAACCACGTAGGGCAGCAGGCCGAGGAAACGGGCGCGCTTGATCGCCTTGGCGAGCTCGCGCTGCTTCTTCTGGCTGACGGCGGTGATGCGCGACGGCACGATCTTGCCGCGCTCGGAAATGTAGCGCTGCAGCAGACGCACGTCCTTGTAGTCGATCTTCGGTGCGTTGGCGCCGGAGAACGGGCAGGTCTTGCGGCGGCGATGGAAAGGGCGCCGGGTGGGGATCTGGTTGATGTCGACCATTATTCTGCACCCCCTTCAAAACCTTCGCGCGGACGGCGCGGACCACGGTCGCCGCCTTCGCGATCGCCGAACGAACGCGGGCCACGATCGCCGCGGTCCCCGAAGCTGCGCGCCGGACGATCACCACGGTCGCGATCGCCGAAGCCACCGCGCTCGGAGCGCTCTTCGCGCTTCTGCATCATGGCCGAAGGGCCTTCCTCATGCGCCTCGACCTTGATGGTCAGGAAACGCAGCACGTCCTCGGACAGGCCCATCTGGCGCTCCATCTCGTTGAGCGCTGCCGGCGGGCAGGTAAGGTCCATCAGCGTGTAGTATGCCTTCCGGTTCTTGTTGACCCGGTAGGTGAGGGACTTCAGTCCCCAGTTCTCGACCCGGCCGACGGACCCGCCATTTGCTGAGATGACGCCCTTGTACTGTTCGACAAGCGCATCGACCTGCTGCTGCGAGAGGTCCTGCCGGGCAAGAAACACATGTTCGTAAAGAGCCATTATGTATCAGTGCCTTTCTTCGTTTCTCTCCCGGTTCCCGGCGGCAAAAGCCTCTGCAACTTCTCTGACCCGCATGTGCCTCGAAAGGCGCGGGGAAGAAAGGAGCATGACGAGACGGTCGAGAGCGGAGACACGGGAGGCGGAAGCGCTTCTGGCTTCACACGAAAGGTTCTCGAAAAAACCTCCGGCCCTCCGTTCAGCCCCCAGCTGGGACCGGCAGATTGGCCGCGTCTTTACAGCAATCCGCTGATAAAGCAAGGGCAAGCGGCGTCCCCGATGTCGCAGCCACCGGAAAATCGAGTAGCGGCGCCGGCAAGGCCTGGCGATTTTCCCGGCAACCGGCGCTTAACCACAATATCAGCTTGCGCCGTGTTGAGTCCGGCCGTCAACGGTCGATTCATCACGCAGCAGGCAAAAGACCGGACAACCGCGCATATCAAGCGGCAGGCATTTCCGGGGGTAAGGATGCTTCTCAACAGATTCTGGCGCTCGAAGAGCGGCAATTTCGCGCTTCTGATGGGGTTGGGGCTGCCAGCCATTCTGTCGGCCGTGGCCTTCGCGACCGACGTCTCGACCATGATGCGGGCGAAGAGCAACCTGCAGAATGCGCTCGATGCGGCAAATCTTGCCTCGTCGCATCTTGGCGATCTGGACATTACCCGCACCGATGCTTTCGACCGTTATTTCCAGGCCAACATCGTTGGCCATGGTGAACTCGTCAACGCACAGGCGACGCTGACCGTCGACAAGGGCGTCAATTTCATCAAGACCAAGGCGGTCGCCTCGGCCGACGTCAATCTGAACTTCGCTTTCCTGTTCGGCCAGAGCAAGCACATCGTGGTCGATGCGTCGGCGGTCGAGTCCAATAACCAGCTCGAAGTCGTGCTGGTGCTGGATAATACCGGCTCGATGGCCGGCGCCCGCATGACGGCCCTGAGGACGGCGACGAAGTCGTTGCTCGACACTCTCGAATCGACAAAATCGCCGACGCGCCAGGTCCGTGCTTCGCTGGTTCCCTTCGTCACGGCCGTGAACGTCAACGGCGACGGGTTCGACCCGTCCTGGATCGACATGGACGGCAAATCCTCGACCAACGGCATCAATTTCCCCGTCATCGACGGCAAGCGCCCGAACCACATGGCGCTGTTCAAGCAGCTGAAGGACACCGGATGGGCCGAGTCCGGATGGAACGGCACGGGATGGAAGGGCTGCGTGGAGGCGCGGGCCGGCGCCTATAACATTTCCGACACGCCGCCCGACCCGGCCAAGCCCGACACGCTGTTCGTTCCCTATTTCGCGCCGGATGATCCGGGAGATGCGCAGATGCCGTCCAGCTCCTACGGCAATCAGGCAAAATACTACAACAATTCTTATCTCGCCGACACCGGCGACACGGTCAAGCTGGACAAACAGAAAGGCAACAACCGGCTCGGCATCGACTTCAGTGGCCTCGACAGCGATCCCGACAAATCCACCAAGGAAGAGGTCGCGAAATATGTAGCGCCCGTTAAGGAACTCATAACCGAGACCGGTTCCGCGATCACCGTTGGTCCCAACCGTTCCTGCCCTACCCCTGTCGTTCCCTTGACCGACGATTTCGACAAGCTGCGCAAGGCGGCAAGCCAGATGACCGAGTGGAATGGTTCGGGCACCAATGTGTCGGAAGGGCTGTCCTGGGGCATGCGGGTGCTCTCGCCCGGCGCGCCCTATACCGGCGGTGCGCCGTTCAAGACGCCTGGCATCAGCAAGATCGTGCTGTTGCTCACCGACGGTGAGAATGTCGTCTATGGCGCCAGTGATGAACAGCCGACGAAGTCCGACTACACATCCTATGGCTATCTGGCGGGTGGCCGCTTCGGGTCGGATAACCAGGCGACGGCGGCCCGCAATGTCGACGGCTGGACCAAGAGCGTCTGCACGCAGTTGAAGAACGAGGGAGTGCAGATTTACACGATGGTGCTGCAGTCCGACACCGCCGCCAACCGCACGCTTTACAGCGCCTGCGCTTCCGACCCGAGCGATTACTACGCCGTCAACGACCCGGCCAAGCTGCCGAACGTCTTTCAGCAGATCGCCAACAAGTTCTCGAAGCTGCAACTGACGAATTGAGCGCCGATACCGAGAGCGCGCATTACTGAGGGGATCGAGCCACTCAACTCGTATGGGAGACGACCTTGTCGACCGTCTCGGGGAAGAAGTCGGGCGCCGCATGGCGCTTGCCGAACATCATGTCGTACTGGATCAGCCGGAAATCGCGGATCGCCGGGTCGATCTCCTGCTGTCGCGCCCAGTCGGACGTGGCCTCACCCGTCGGCGTGAGCAGCAGGTTGCGGTCGACAACGCGATAGCGCTCCCGCATCTCGCCCAGGAAGCCGGTGTAGTAAGGGTGGGTGATGCCCGCCGCGGTGAGGATATGATAGGGGAGGAAGGCAGGGCTCACCGTCCCCAGATTCTCGACCGGGCCTGAGCGGTTCGACCAGATGATCAGCGGTGTCGCGTGATGTTCGAGAGCCGCCTCCGGTGTCGGTTCCCTGCGGGGCGCGACGTTGTCCTTCAGGAAGCCGGTCTCGACATAGACCGGTCCAAGTGGCGGCAGATGGTCGCCGAAAAAGACGACAATCGTCGGCCGCTCGCGCGTCTTGGCCCATTCGACCAGCCGTTCGAGGCCGTGGTCCGCGTCGGCTGAACCCTCGGCATAGGAGAGCAGCGACTCACGCGCCCACTGGCTGATCGGGGCTTGCACCGAGTGGGTCGGGTTGGAATAACGTCTCGGTTCATAGGGGCCGTGGTTCTGCAGGCTGACCGCGAAGAAAAACACGGGGTCGTCGCTGGCATCGGCTTCGCGGATGATTTCGTCGGTCATCGCGGCGTCGGATGCCAGCGGTCCGCGCTTTTGCATGGGCGGCAGCGTCTCTTCCGATTTGAAGTCGTTGAAACCGAAATCGGCATAGACCGCGCCGCGATTCCAGAACCAGTTGGTGCCTGGATGGATGGCACGCGCCTTATAGCCTTCGCTCTTCAGGAAGGTCGCCATCGACGGTGTCGGGGTGCGCACATATTGCTGGTAGGGGATGCTGCCGGCCGGCAGGAAGGCGTTCGAGAACCCGGTCAGCGCCTCGAATTCGATATTGGCGGTCATGCCGCCGAATTCAGGCGAGAACATCGAACCCGAGCGAAGCGCCCGCACATTGGGCATCGGATCGGGGGTGATGGTGACGCCGGGCAGCTTGGTCGGATCCCAGAAGGATTCGCTCATGACGACGATGATGTCTGGCTTCTGGGCCGGCACCGAGGCGGTCACATTGGTTCGGTCAATGGCCGCAATAGCCTTGTCGGAATAGCCTGGCGGGGCCGAGACGTGCGCCATCGGCACGTTGAGCGCGAAGGCGAGCGCAAAGCCGTTGGAGGCGTAGTTTTCCTTCTGGTCCCACATGATCGGGATGATCTGCAGCCGGTCCCGCGTCCACGAGAAAGTGGCATAGTCCATGATCGAGACGAAGAAGGCGAGCAGCGGCACCGCCAGCGTCAGCCGGGCAAGGCGGCCCTTGTGGCTGAGGGCCGGAACCTTGCGGCGCCAAAGCCGCCAGCCGTAGACCAGCAGGGACAGGCCGGCGACGATGCCCACGACCATGGCGAGCGCGGTCATAGGCCGGTCGCGCACAAGGAGCGGCAGCAGGGCGAAGATCTGGCGGGCATAGAGAAAATCGGTCGGGTAGAGCGGATCGCCGAGATAATGCGATTTCTGGTGGCCGACAAAGGCCAGCGACAGGGTCAGCGGCGCCACGATCATCAGGCTTTGATGACTGCGGCCGAGCACCGCGTCGAGGCCGATCAGGATCAGCGCGAACACGACGATGGTGGTCCAGCCGGGCTTGAGCGGCTGCAGGAAGAAGGAAACGGTGCCGGCGACATCACCCCGCACGATCAGTTCGATGGCGAACACCAGGACAGCCGAGATCGCCAGGCTGATCAGTCCGTAGCGGACGACCGGCCATTTCCGGCCCGGCAGATAGCCCGTGGACGGATCGTCTTCCAGGAATTGCGGCGCGGCGTTGCCGGTACGTTTGAAACTCTTTGCCACTTTAACTTCCCACCCAAAGACGACCCACGTCATTCGATTGTCATATAATTGTCACGCAAGGCTAGCGCCTGTGGCGGAAATAAGAAGAGCCAGCAAACGATTCGTGAGCGGTTTTCATCAGGTGTGATCGCCAAAAAGCCTTTTGGAACAGGCACGCGCGCGCGGATACGGCGTTCGGCATGGGCTGAAGTGGCTTGACTTGGCAGGCTGCCTTGCGCCACAGGCAGGGAAAATTCGTAGTATCAGGCAAGCAAAACCAGTCTGGGGAGCCCTCGCATGGCCGTTGCATTCACCTTTCCGGGACAAGGCAGCCAGGCTGTCGGCATGGGCAAGGATCTCGCCGATGCCTTTCCCGAGGCACGTAGGATTTTCCAGGAAGTCGACGACGCGCTCGGCGAAAACCTGTCGAAGCTGATCTGGGAAGGTCCCGAAGAGACCTTGACGCTGACGGCCAACGCGCAGCCGGCGCTGATGGCGGTGTCGTTGGCGGCGATCAGGGCGCTGGAAGCGCGCGGTTTCTCGCTGAACGACAAGGTCGCCTATGTCGCCGGCCACTCGCTGGGCGAATATTCGGCACTCGCCGCCGCCGGCTTCGTTTCTGTTGGCGATGCCGCCCGTCTGCTGCGCATTCGCGGCAACGCCATGCAGGCAGCGGTGCCGGCCGGCGAAGGCGCCATGGCGGCGATCATCGGGTTGGAGCAGGCCGATGTCGAAGCTGCCTGTGCCGAGGCCGCAAAGGGCTCGATTTGCCAGATCGCCAACGACAATGGCGGCGGCCAGCTGGTCATCTCAGGTGCGAAGGCCGCGGTTGAGCTGGCAGCGAAACTGTGCACCGAAAAGGGCGCCAAACGGGCGCTGATGCTGCAGGTGTCGGCGCCCTTCCATTCTGCGCTGATGGCACCTGCGGCCAACGTCATGCGCGAGGCTCTTGCCGGCGTGGCAAAGACTGCGCCAGTCGTTCCCGTCCTTTCCAACGTATCGGTGCAGCCATCGATCGATCCCGACGAGATCGCCCGGCGTCTGGTCGAGCAGGTGACCGGTCGCGTGCGTTGGCGCGAAACTGTGGAATGGTTCGGCGCCAACGGTGTCTCGACGCTTTACGAGATCGGCGCCGGCAAGGTGCTTTCGGGACTGGCTCGTCGCATCAACCGCGACATCGCCACCGCCTCTGTAGATTCCGCGGCCGAGGTCGAGGCGGCATTGGCGGCGCTTGCATAAAACGCCATTTGATACCATCCCTATATGGGGTGCCCTCTTCTCAACCTGGAGACAAAAATGTTCGAATTGACCGGCCGCAAGGCGCTTGTCACCGGCGCATCGGGGGGCATCGGCGAGGCGATCGCCAGGGTGCTGCATGCGCAGGGCGCGATCGTCGGCCTGCACGGCACGCGCGTCGAGAAACTGGAGACGCTGGCCTCCGAACTGGGCGACCGGGTCAAGCTGTTCCCGGCCAACCTGTCGAACCGCGACGAGGTCAAGGCACTCGGCCAGAAGGCGGAGGCCGATCTCGAGGGTGTCGACATCTTGGTCAACAATGCCGGGATCACCAAGGACGGCCTGTTCGTGCGCATGTCGGACGCCGACTGGGACACGGTGCTGGAGGTCAATCTCGCCGCCGTTTTCCGGCTGACCCGTGAGCTGACCCACCCGATGATGCGCCGCCGCCATGGCCGCATCATCAACATCACTTCGGTGGTCGGGGTGACCGGCAATCCCGGTCAGGCGAACTACTGCGCGTCCAAAGCCGGTATGATCGGCCTGTCCAAATCGCTGGCGCAGGAGATCGCCACCCGCAACATCACCGTCAACTGCGTCGCGCCGGGCTTTATCGAATCGGCGATGACCGACAAGCTCAACGACAAGCAGAAAGAGGCGATCATGGCGGCGATCCCCACGAAGCGCATGGGCACCAGTGCCGAAGTGGCGTCCGCCGTTGCTTATCTGGCTTCGAACGAGGCCGCCTACGTAACCGGGCAGACCATTCACGTGAATGGCGGTATGGCGATGATCTGAGCGATGTTCGGCAGCGTCATCGCTGTGCTGTGAAAACCCACCATTTCGGCTTGGACCTCGGCTATTTTTCGTGTAATGCGGCCCGCAACCCGGCGGTTCGGGCAAAACCGGTCCGTGGCCGTTGCGTTACCGGCAGGACCATCTTTCAGCTTGATTAGCGGCATTCCGCCCGCTAACGAAGACAGACAAACAAAAGACGAGGATGCCCCAAATGAGTGACACCGCAGAGCGCGTCAAGAAGATCGTCATCGAACACCTTGGCGTCGATGCCGACAAAGTGACGGAGCAGGCGAGCTTCATCGATGATCTGGGCGCTGACAGCCTCGACACGGTTGAACTCGTCATGGCGTTCGAAGAAGAATTCGGCGTCGAGATCCCGGACGACGCAGCCGAGACCATTCTGACGGTCGGCGATGCGGTGAAGTACATCGACAAGGCTTCGGCCTGACGCTTTCTGCAGTCATCACCGGGGAGGACCTGCGATGAGGCGTGTCGTCGTAACGGGCCTTGGCCTGGTTTCGCCGTTCGGTATGGGCTTCGAGCACGGCTGGAAGGAACTGCTGACCGGCCGCAGCGCCGCCAAGCGCGTCACCGAGTTCGAGGTGGACGATCTTGCCTGCAAGATCGCCCACGTCATTCCGCGTGGCGACGGCTCCAACGGCACGCTCAATCCCGAAGCCATTCTCGAGCCGAAGGAACTTCGCAAGATCGGCGACTTCATCCTGTACGGGATCGCGGCCGCCGATGAAGCGTTGAAGGATTCCGGCTGGAAGCCTTCAACCGAAGAGGAGCGTTGCGCCACCGGTGTGCTGATCGGCTCCGGCATCGGCGGCCTTGAGGGCATCGCCGAGAACGCGATCATCCTCAAGGAACGCGGCCCGCGCCGCATCAGCCCGTTCTTCATTCCCGGAAACATCATCAATCTCGTATCGGGCCAGGTTTCGATCCGGCATGGATTGAAAGGCCCCAACCACGCTGTCGTCACCGCTTGCTCGACCGGCGCGCACGCCATTGGCGACGCCGCCCGGTTGATCATCTTCGGCGATGCCGACATCATGCTGGCTGGCGGCGCCGAATCGCCGGTGACCCGGCTGTCGCTCGCCGGCTTCGCCGCCTGCAGGGCACTCTCGACCGAACGCAACGATGCCCCGCAAACCGCCTCGCGGCCCTACGACCGCGACCGCGACGGCTTCGTCATGGGCGAGGGCGCCGGTGTCGTCGTGCTGGAGGAACTCGAGCACGCCAAGGCGCGCGGCGCCAAGATCTATGCCGAGGTGACCGGCTACGGTCTGACCGGCGACGCTTATCACATCACCGCACCGGCCGAAGATGGCGACGGGGCGTTCCGTTGCATGACGGCGGCGCTGAACCGGGCAAAGCTTACGCCAGCCGACGTCGATTACATCAATGCGCACGGCACCTCGACCATGGCCGACACGATCGAACTCGGCGCCGTCGAGCGGCTGGTCGGCAATGCGGCGTCCAAGATTTCGATGTCGTCGACCAAGTCGTCGATCGGCCATCTGCTGGGAGCGGCGGGCGCGGCCGAAGCGATCTTTTCGATCCTCGCCATCCGCGACAATATTGCACCGGCGACCATCAACCTGGACAATCCCGAGCGCGAAACCGCGATCGACCTGGTGCCGAACAAGCCACGCGCCCGCCAGATCGACGTGGCCCTGTCCAATTCCTTCGGTTTCGGCGGCACCAACGCTTCGCTCGTCTTCCAGCGTTATAATGGCTGACCCAACTGCCGGGCGATACTTTGGCGTGTCGTCAATTTTGCCATATTCGCCCCTACTCTGCCGCAGGGGATTCGTTGAGAGATCAAACGGTAGGGCGAAATGAACACAAATCCGTCAGGCAACGGAGAATTCGGGCAAAGGCCGGCGAACACCGGGCCGATCATGCCGAAGACGGCCAGCGAGGCGCTGCGGCCGGAGGCCGGAACGCCGCCGCCGAAACGGTCGCGCGCTTCGCGCAGCCAGATCGTCGTGTTCATGAACTTCGTCATCTCCTTGGTGGTGCTGATGATTCTGGCGGCGGGCATGGCTCTCTATTTCGGCAAGCAGGAGTTTACCGAACCCGGCCCTTCCGCCAATGGCGACACCTTCCTCGTCAAGCCCAGCACCGGCGTCCAGGACATCGCCGACCAGCTTGAGCGCCGCGGACTGATCAGCGACGCCCGCGTATTCCGCCTGGGCGTGCGTGCCTTCGGCAACGATTCCGCGCTCAAGGCCGGCGAATACGAGATCAAGCCCAGGGCATCCATGCGCGACATCATGGAGCTCCTGAAGAGCGGCAAGTCGGTGATGTACTCGCTGACGGTTCCGGAAGGGCTGACCGTCGAGCAGGCCTTGCAGCGCATCGCCGACGAACCCGCCCTGAGCGGCGACATGCCGGCGAAGACGCCCCCCGAGGGCAGCCTTGCCACCGACACGCTGCGCTTCACGCGTGGCGCGACGCGTCAGCAGATGGTCGACAAGCTGCTCGCCGATCAGAAGAAACTGGTCGATGAGGTTTGGCAGCGGCGCGCGCCGGATCTGCCCCTGGCCAACGTCGAGGACTTTGTCACCCTGGCCTCGATCGTCGAGAAGGAAACCGGCAAGGGCGATGAACGCTCACGCGTGGCCGCCGTCTTCCTGAACCGGTTGGCCAAGGGCATGCGCCTGCAGTCCGATCCGACTATCATCTATGGTTTGTTTGGCGGCAAGGGCAAGCCGGCGGACCGCCCCATCTACCAGTCCGACATCCAAAAGCAGACGCCTTACAACACCTATGTCATCAGCGGCCTGCCGCCGACGCCTATCGCCAATCCGGGCCGCGCGGCCCTCGAGGCCGTGGCCAATCCGTCGAAGACCGACGATCTCTATTTCGTCGCCGACGGCACGGGCGGCCACGTCTTTGCCTCGACCCTCAACGAGCATAATGAAAACGTCGCCCGCTATCGCGCGCTGCAGAAGAAGCAGGCCGATGAAGCAGCCAAGGCAGCCGCTGCCGCCGGCACCAGCGGCAGTGCCGACAAGCCTGCAGCAGCAGCAGCAGATAAGCCTGTCGACGGCAGCGATGGTACCGGTGGCGACAATGGCGATGCCGGCGGTGATGCCGGCGCGGCCCAGTAAGGTGAAGAAAGGCGTTGCCTGGAAGGCGACAGCCTGACATTTGAAAGAACGCCAGGCGTCCGATTTCGACGCATTCGCGGCGTGGTCATTTTAAGCCGCGCTTGCCCCTCCGGAAAACCGGTTTGGGGTGAGGCTTCAGGGATGTGCAGGCGACATGAATTTGCAGAGCATGACCGGTTTTGCGCGGGCCGTCGCCGAGCATGACGGCACCTCGATTGCCTGGGAGGTCAAATCCGTCAATGGCAAGAGCGTCGAGGTGCGGCTGCGGCTGCCGCAGGGGTTCGAGCGGTTGGAGCCTGTAGTCAGGCAAACGCTGCAGAAGCGTTTCGCGCGCGGCAATTTCCAGGCGACGCTGACCATCGGCCGCGCCGCCGGCGCGCAGGCGCAACCCATCGTCAACGAGGCGTTTCTGAAAGATCTCGCCGGCCTGGCCAAGCGGCTGCAGGAACAGTTCGGCGTTGCGCCTGCGACGGCTGATGGATTGCTGTCGCTGCGTGGTGTGCTCGACGTTGCCGAAACCATCGAAACCGAAGAAGTGCGGGCCGTGCTCGACACCGCCATCATAGGCGCGCTCGATGCGGCGCTGAACGGTCTGGAACAGGCCCGCCAAGGCGAGGGCGCCGCGCTGGCCCTGCTTTTGTCCGGCCATATCGACACCATCGAGACACTGACCCTGCGCGCGGAAGCCGACCCGTCACGCGATACGGCGGCGATCCGCGAACGCATCGCCGAGCAGGTCAGGCTGCTGATGGACGCATCCGCCAATCTGGATGCAAGCCGGCTGCACATGGAGGCGGCGTTCCTTGCCACCAAGGCCGATATTCGCGAAGAGATAGACCGGCTGAAGACGCATGTCGCGTCTGGCCGGACCTTGCTCGTGGGTGGCGGCGCCGTCGGCCGCAAACTCGATTTTCTGGCACAGGAATTTAACCGCGAATCAAATACGCTGTGCTCCAAGTCGAATGCCGCGGCGGTCACAGCGATTGGGCTGGAATTGAAGGCTGTGGTCGACCAGTTCCGTGAACAGGTCCAGAATCTGGAGTAGCCGATGGTTGCCAAGGAACCGATGGTTCCCAGGGATTTGGGGTCCCGCATCCGCCGCCGAGGGCTGATGCTCGTCCTGTCGTCACCATCGGGTGCCGGCAAGTCGACGATCGCGCGCAACCTGCTGGAGAGCGATTCAAGCCTCGAACTGTCGGTCTCGGTCACCACGAGGCCGCGCCGCGGCTCGGAAATCGAGGGCGTTCACTACCATTTCCGCACGATGCGCGAATTCGAGCGGTTGCGCGATTCCGACTCGCTGCTCGAATGGGCGGAGGTGCATGGCAATTGCTATGCGACACCGCGCGAGCCGGCCGAACTGGCGCTGGCCCAGGGGCGCGACATGCTGTTCGACATCGACTGGCAGGGCGCTCAGCAGCTCAAGGAGAAGATGCGCGCCGACATCGTCTCGATCTTCATCCTGCCTCCGTCCATGAAGGAATTGAAGGCGCGGCTGAAGCGCCGCGCCGAGGACCAGGAGGCGGTGATCGAGACGCGGCTGAAGAACGCCCGCAATGAGATCGAGCACTGGAAGGAATATGATTTCGTCATCGTCAATGACGATCTCGACCGCGCCTTCGCCGAGGTGCGCGGTATCGTCGTCGCCGAGCGGCTGCGGCGCGACCGCCGGCCCGGTCTCTTCGATTTCGTGTCGGGATTGTTGGACGAAAAAACCGTCTGACTGGCGTCAGGGCGCCATGCCGTCGACCAGGATCAGACTCGGTCGAGCGCGGCATCGCGCACCTCCAGCGCCGCCGCATATTCGGCGGATGCGTACCAGCGCCGTGCTTGCTCGATGTCAGGAAATTCGACAACGATCAGCGGCTCCGGATGCCACTCACCTTCCAGCGTCTGCACCTGACCGCCGCGCACCAGATAGCGCCCGCCATACCGGGCGATCGAGGCTGCGGCGCGGGAGCGGTATGTCCGCAACGCCTCTTCGTCGCGGACCGTGACATCGGAAATGACATAGGCGGGCATTCTTGGTTCTCCGGCATGTTCGCCAGACTACCTATGTCTTGATCGTGGCAATTCCAGACTTGCCGGCGCTAGACCGCATTCGTCAGCCGCACGAACTCCTCGACGCTGAGTGTTTCCGCCCTGCGCGTCGGGTCGATCCCCGCTCGTTCGAGCAAGGCCTCGCCGCCGAGGCTTTTCACGCTCTGCCGCAGCATCTTCCGGCGTTGGCCGAAGGCGGCTTCCGTGACCCGGCCGAGTTTCTTCACATCGGCGGGCAGCGGTGTCGTGCGCGGCTCCAGGTGCACCACCGAAGAGGTGACCTTGGGTGGTGGCGTGAAGGCCTGGGGCGGGACGTCGAAGGCGATTCTGGCCTGCGTGCGCCAGCCGGCGAGCACACCCAGCCTGCCATAGGCATCGCTGTCGGGTGCCGCGACGATGCGCTGGGCGACCTCACGCTGGAACATCAGCGTCATCGAGGCGTAGAAGGGCGGCCAGTCCGGAACCGTCAGCCATCGGACCAGCAGTTCGGTGCCGATGTTGTAGGGCAGATTGGCTACGATCCGGACAGGACCGTGGTCGGCCCCCGAGGCGAGGGCGGCGAAGTCGGTCTTCAGCGCGTCGCCCGAAATCACCTCCAGCCGACCGGGGTAATGAGCCGAGACTTCGGCGAGCGCTGCCAGGCAGCGTTCGTCGCGCTCGATGGCGACGACCCGGCGGGCGCCGTTCGACAGCAGCGCCCTTGTCAGCCCTCCAGGCCCAGGCCCGACCTCGATCACCGTGGCATTTGTCAGGTCGCCGGCGCTGCGTGCGATCTTGCCGGTCAAATTGAGATCGAGCAGGAAGTTCTGGCCGAGCGCCTTCTTCGCCTGCAGCCCATGGCGCTCGATGACGTCGCGCAACGGCGGCAGCCCATCGATACTCATGCGCGAAGACCGGAAGCGGAAGCACTCATGCGGCGACGGCCTTTGCGTCGATGTCGGCGAGGTTTCTGGCGAGCTTCAGCGCCGCGATCAGGCTGTCGGGTCGCGCCACGCCCTTGCCAGCGATGTCGAAGGCGGTGCCGTGGTCGGGCGAGGTGCGGATGAAGGGCAGGCCCAGCGTGACGTTGACCGCCTCGTCGAAGGCCAGCGCCTTGGCCGGGATCAATGCCTGGTCGTGATACATGCACAGCGCGACGTCGTAGCCTGCCCGCGCCCGGGCATGGAACAAGGTGTCGGCAGGCAGGGGGCCGAAAGCATCGATGCCTTCCGCGCGCAGGATGTCGACCGCCGGGCGCACGACATGCTCGTCTTCCAGGCCCATGGAGCCGCTTTCGCCGGCATGCGGATTGAGGCCGGCAATGGCGAGCCGCGGCTTGGCGATGCCGAAGCGGTTGGCAAGGTCGGCCGCGGTGATGCGCGCGGTCGCGACGATCAATTCGGTGCTCAGGGCCTTCGGCACCTCGGCCAGAGCGATGTGGATGGTGACGGGAACCGTGCGCAAGTCGGGACCTGCCAGCATCATCACCGGCATCGCCTCGAGGCCGCTGTGCCGAGCCGCAAGATGCGCCAGATATTCGGTATGGCCGGGAAAACGGAAGCCGGCATCGTAGAGCGGTTTCTTGGCTATCGGGCAGGTCACCACGGCAGCGGCCTCGCCGGCAAGGCAGGCCCCGACTGCGCGGTCGATCGCTTCGATGGTGCCCGCGGCATTGGCCGGGTCGGGTCGGCCGGGGCTGTCGATGAAACGCGCCGTCAGGGGAACGATCGGCAAGGCGCGGCCAAAGACCTCGATTGCCTGCACCGGCATCACTTCCTCGACAGGCAGCGGGACGCCAAGGTGGCGTGCGCGAGAGGCGACCACGGCCGGGTCGGCCAGCAGGTAGAAGGGGGGCAAGCCGACGGCGTTGCGCGCAAGGAAGGCGGCGATGGCGATTTCAGGGCCGATACCGGACGGATCGCCGACGCTCAACGCCAGCGCGGTCATCGCGTTGCCCACGTCAGCGCTTGACGATGCGGGCTTTCGCCTTCAGCTCGTCGACATATTTCTTGCTGAGATCGTCGGCGGCCTTGTCGTTGGAGCCTTCGCTCTGGAACACCATCTGGGCCGTCTTGTCGTCGGACACTTCGCGCGACGAGCAGATGCCGATGAATTCGACGCCGCGTTCGGTCTCGCGCGTGACGGTGGCGCCACCGACCTTGGTCGCTTTGATCTGCTCGGCCCAGTCCGGCGGCAGTTGCGGCGCCAGCACCCGGCCGAGGTCGCGAACGGTGACGTCGATCAGGCCCTTGGCGAACTCGCGCGTCGTGTTGCAGCCGTTGAAGCGGGCACGCATGGCGTCGGCCTCGCGCTTGCGTTTGGCCAGTGTCGCGCTGCGTTCGGCCGCTGGCACGACGAAGATGACCTGCTGCAGCATGTATTCCATGGCGCTCGGCTTTGCTCCGCCCTTGTCGAGCATGCGCCGCACCGCGTCCTGTTCGGTCACGCTGCCACCTTCGCCGGAACGGTAACGTGCGCTCAGGGCCTGGTTCCATGCCATCTGGGCGCGAATGAACTCCTTGAAATGATCCTTGCCGACGCCGGATTTTTCCATGACGCCATCAAGCTGAGCGAGTTGCATCTTGTTGTTGGTGGCAAAGCGCTGGTAGGCGGCCGCGACCTGTGCATCGCTGATACGAATGCCCAGCCGTCTGGCCTCGGCGACGCGCAGTGTCTGGTCGATCATTTCCTGGGCAGCGTCGCCCTTCTTGCGCTGCAGCTTCAGGAAGGCGGCACGATGGGCGATATCACCACTGGTGATTGCTATGTCGTTGACGACGTATTTGATCTCGCTGGCGAAAGCCGGCGGCGTCATCACTGTCATCGACACGGATGTCGCCGCCACAAGCAGCGCGAACCCTGCTGAAAAGAGGTATTTCCTCATCGTTGGCATCCCAATTCCATTCCGGCTCCGCCCAATTCCGTCCCCTTCCGGATATGCGAATCCGTGCCAGCCCTATGCGGCGAAACGATGTCGCCGCTTATTGGATGGTGTCGATTGCGTTGGTCGACGAGCCGAAGTCGCCGAGGGTGCGGAACGACAGGTTGAATCCGATGCTCTGCGTCACTTCCCTGGTGTTCAGGTCACGCGACTGTGCGTACGTCATCAGATAGGTGAAGCAGGAATCGTTGTAGGCGAAGCCGACCCCGTCCTTGACCAGCAGGCCCTCCTGCAAGTCGTAGGTTCCTGTCCCGAACACGCGCCAGTTCTCGGCAAGATGCGTCGATGCGCCGAGCGTGACCTCGTGACGGTCGGTCGTGAAACCATAGAGCGGCTGGGCCTGGATGAAGGCATACTTGGCGCTCAACGACACCGGCAGGCCGGAATAGGCGGCTTTCAGCTCGGCGCGGCGGATCTCGAAGCTCTGTTCGTCGAAACGACCGCTGACCGAGGCGGCGAAGCCATTGGGGCTGGTTATGCCAAACAGGCCGACATAGTCGGACTTGGTGGTTTCAAGCCCTGAATTTGCGCCGACATTGACCAGATCGGGTGCCGCGAAGGAGTTTTCGCCGCCGATCTGATAGGACTGGCCGAAGATCGCATTGGTGCCCCAGCCATTGATGTAGGAGCCGGAATAGCGCAGCCCGACATTGGCACGCGAGCCGCCCTCGATGCGGTCATAACCGGAGAACTTGTCGCGTTCGAACAGCGTGGTCGCGTCGAAAACCATGCTTTGAGCATCTTCGTTCGGAATGGAGAGACCGCCGACATATTGTTCGTTCGGACGCAGGAACACCTGGGCCATCGGCTCGACAACGTGGCTCGACCCGCTGGCCAGGGAGAACAACAGCGGCCAGCTCATCTCGAGCCCGGCGGTCGCCATGTAACGGGCAAAGGACGAGCGCATGTCTTCGCTGGTATTTATCACAGGGTTGGCGGCCATCTCCTGAATGGCCGCGAGCGAAGCCGATGAAGCGCGGACGTAGTCAACATCGCCTTGCAGCGCCAGCAATGGTGTCAATACCAGCCCATCATCGGTAACGAATGTCCGCTTCCATTCGGCTTCGGTGGTGAGTCGGCCAGACTCGCCTTCTATGCCACGGACACGCTGTGCCAGCGTGGCAGGGTCGTATGGCTTGTTGAAAGCCTCGTCGAGATCTTCGCGACGGATGACGCGCGTATTGACGTTGAGCGACAGCTGGCCGCCGGCGACCGATGTGTCGGGGATATAGGCATAGTCGAGCGACGGCAGCACCCACGGCTGCTGGCCGCTTCGCGCTGCTGGATTGCTGTTGAGCGTGTTTTCCTGGACTTCGAAATGCATGGCGCGCACGTCGAAATAGTTACGGTCATTGAGACCGGTCAGGTAGACCGACGACTGGTGAACGTATTCGTTGTACTTGGCGATGTTGTAGGTGTGCGAGAAATCCTTGTCGGTCTGCAACAGCACGTCCCAGCCGAAATTCCAGCGTTCATTGATGGCGAACTGCCCCTGCGTGCCCATCATGCCGCGGAACTTGTTGGAATCGCCCACTGCGCCCGAATCGATATTGCGGCCGGCGCTGTCGATGAAGGCGTCGGGATTCTGCTGCTGGATGCCGGCGACCTTAAAAGTGTATTGGCCGTTGTTGAAGCGCTGGCGCCATTCGGCTTCGCCGAGGAAGCCCTGCTTGGTGTAGCCGCTTCCGGTCACCGTCAGATCATATGTCGGCGAAAGGGCGAAATAGTAGGGAACCTTGACGCTGTACCCCAGATGGCTGTTGTAGCCGATGCTGGGGATCAGGAAGCCGCTCTTGCGCTTCACCGTCGGGTCGGCGATCTCGAACGCCGGCAGGTAGGCCAGCGGAAAACCGAAGAACTCGAAATTCGCGTTCTCGAAACGAACCGTCTTCTTCTCGCCGTTCCAGATGATCTTCCTGGCTTTGACGCGCCATGTCGGTGCCTTGTCGGGCTTGTCCTCGCACGGTTCGCAGGCGGTGTAGACACCATTGTGGAAGGTGGTCAGCACGCCGCCCATGCGTTCGGCGCTTTCGGCGGCGAAATAGGCCTTGTCGACGGTTTCAACGCGTAGCGCGTTGACGAAACCGTCGGCGAAATCGTCGGTGATGTCGATGTGCTGTGAATTGATCTTGGTGCCGTCGCTGTTGACGATCTCGACATTGCCACTGGCAACCATCCGCTTGGTGTTGCGGTTGTAGACGACCTTCTGGGCAACGAGCCGGTTGCCGCCATAGTCGATCTGCACGCCGCCGATGGCGGTCACGGTCTGGTTGTCGTTGTTGTATTCCAGCGTGTCGGCGGCCAGCAGCATCTGCGAGCCGGACGGAACCGTGGCCGCCATGTTGCCGACATCCTGCGCGAACGCCGGCAACGGGACGCCGCAGGCAAGCAGGCACGCCAAGGCGCTCGCCGCATAGAGGCGCGCCAAACGGGCCTGCCTGTCGCTGGGCAAAAACGCCTCCCTCACTAGCCGTCTTCCTTGTATAGCAGGAAAGTCACCCCGAAGAACATAGCTACCACGACCGGCACCCAGGCGGCTATCGCAGTCGGCACGAACCCCGCCACGCCGAACGCCTTCACCAGCACCGAAACGACATAAAGCAGAAACCCGGCAACGACGCCACCTAGAATCATCGTTGCCGACTGCCCCATTCGCGCAAATCGCATTGAAACTGTTGCCGCAATCAGCGTCATGGCGACGAGGAGGAACGGCAACGCCACCAGCGAATCAAACTGCATGGCAAAGGCATTTGCCTTGAGGCCGAAGGAACGGGCAACCTCGATTTTTCCGGGCAGGTCATAGAAGGGAATCGTCTCCGGGCGCGCCAGCCGCTCCTGCACGAATTCCGGCTTCAGATTGGTCGGCACACGATCGTTCGCGACGGTCTGGATGGTGCCGTTCCTGAAGGTCTTCACATCCTGCAATTCCCAATAGCCGTCGCGCAGGTAGGCACGCGCCGCATCCTTGCGCTCGACGATATTGCCCTGCTGGTCGAGGATGAAAAAGACCGCGTCGGCCATCTCCAGACCCTGGCCGAGGATGGCGCGCGCGCCGATGATCGTGTCGCCGGAACTGGTTTTCTGGCGAATCCAGGGAGCGGCATCGGCCGAAACCGTGTTGGATTTGCCGGAGCGCAGCTCGGTCTCGATCTGTTCGGACAAGGAGAAGGCGTGCGCGGCGAGCGGGTTGATGATCCCGACCGACACGGCGCCGAACAGCAGTGCCCCGATGCAGCATGGCAAAAGGAACTGCCAGGCGGAAACGCCCGCGGACCGTGCGATGACGAGTTCGTAACGTCGGTTGAGCGAAACCAGCGTCGCCATCGCCGAGAACAAGCCGACGAACGGCACCGTCTGCAGCATGATCATCGGCATTCGAAGGCCTGAAATGGCCATCGCCGTGCCATAGGTGAACCCCGGCAGGCCGGTGGTGCGGCCGGACAGTTCGGTGAAATCGATCAGGAATACCAGCGCCAGAAGGCCGAGGAAGAACCAGATCGTGATCGCCACGTAGCGGAAGAAGAAGTAACGGCCCAGAGTCCAGCCCATCAGCCGGCTCCCTGGCCCGAGGTGTCACGCCTGGATAGACGCAGCTTGAGGGCATTCCAGCCGTCACCGATGCGGCTGGCCAGGTTTGTCATCCAGTCCGCCCAGGCGACCGGCAATTCCATTGTCCGGTTCGACACGATGAACCAGATCGCCACCGCGGAAGCCACGATCGGTACGCCATAGACCATATAGGAATATTGCGGGACCTCGTCGGCCTTGCTGGCGGCGAAGAAACCCAGCCAGCGCACGAACAGCGATATCGCGATGGCCGTGATCAGCGGATTGACGCGCGCCTCGCGATGCGAACGCGCGTCTCCCGCGACCGCGAGCGCGATCAGGGCGAAAACCATGGAGTATGTCCATTCCGTAAACCGCTGGTCGACCTCGGCCCGGTACTCCTGGGGATTTTGCTGATAGTTCTTGTCGTTAGGGCTTGGATTGAGCAGGTACTGCGTCGTCTGGTCCTTTGGCAGGAGCGTCACTTGGTTGGCCGCCGACATGAAGGCCGACATGTCGAAGGCATAGGACGTGAACCGGATGACACTGAGGTCGCCCGTCAGCGTTTTGCGATGGATGACGCCGTCATTCATCATCAGCACCTTTTCGCCGCCGCGCTCGATGATGCTGCCGGTCTTGGCATAATAGACGAGATTGACGCCTTCCTCGCGCGAATCGGCGACGAAGATGCCACCCAGCCGGTTGTCGGGAAGCCGCTCGCCAATCTGCAGGAACAGTCCGTCCTCGATCTTCCGGAACGTGCCTTCCTGGATGATCAGCGACAAAAGATCGGCGCGCGACTCCGCCACGAGCGCGCGGTTCTTCTGTCGTGCATAGGGGTCGATGCCGTTGTCCACGGCGAACGAAAAGACGCTGGCGGCCAGCGCCAGCAGCATGATCGGCCGCACGATGGTCCAGCGCGAGGCCCCCGATGCGTTGACCACCGCGAGTTCCGAATCCGAATTCATCACACTGAGCGTCTGGGCGACGGCCACCACGAGCGCGAAAGGCACGACGATCGGAACGATGGAGGGGAGAATAAGAGACGCGACCTCGAAGAAGGTCAAAGCTGACTGACCGCTGTCGGTGACCAGGTTGATCTTGGCCAGCACTTGCGTCGTCCACACGATGGCCAGCGTCCAGACCAGTGCTGCCAGGAAGACCACGAAAGCGCGGCGCATGATGTAGCGTTCAACGACCTTCATGAAGGCTTTACTCGATTTTCTCGAACGGCATCATGCCACCCATGCCAAGGGTAGCTGTCCGGCGACGCCCGCACAACTGGCTCCGTTGGGCTGCATTGGGCAGGCGAGGCGGTTCCCGTCCCACGTCGCGTGCCGCAGTAGGCCGGAGTGTCGGCGGCAATGGATAAGAAAGGACGAACATCGATGGTTAACAACAGGTTGCGGCTTGAAGCGGGCCGTGCCGCGACGAATCGCCATCGATTCCGTGTCTCATATGGGTAGCCATTTTGGCAAAGTCTTGCCAAATGCCGGAAAACGACCAAATGTCGCGGATCGCTTCAAACCGCTTCGCGCATCATCGCGCAATCCCCGAAAGCAGGACATGATGAACCCGAGACCGTCGATCGCCTTTGCAAAATTCGCCGCGCCCCAGTCGGCGGCGAACAGAAAGGGCACGGTCTTCGTGCTGTCGGCGGATGATGGCTTGAGCGATGCGGCCAGGGCTTACGATCCGGGCAAGACGCTGGATCGGGCTTTCCCGGTCGCCGAGTTTGCCGGCAAGTTCGCCAGCACTGTCGAAATCCTGGCGCCGGAAGCAACATCGCTCGACAGGTTGGTCGCGGTCGGCGCCGGCAGGGTGTCGGGGCTCGACGAATATGCCTGGCTGAAGCTCGGCGGCACCATTGCGGCATCGCTGCGCAAGGCAACCGACGTCGCCGTGGTCCTCGACCTGGCCGGTGCCTCGCCCGATGGCAAGGACGCCGCGAACCTCGCTGCGGGCATTCTTTTGCGCGGCTATTCCTTCGACAAGTACAAGACCAGGAAGGATAAGGACGACGGCCAGGGGGGCGGTAAAGCCGACCCGAAAAAGCCGGTCAAGGTGACCATCCATACCGCCGACCCGGCAGGCGCCAAGAAAGCCTTCGCCGATGCCGAGGCGGTGATCGACGGTGTGCTTCTGGCGCGCGATCTCGTCAATGAACCGGCAAACGTGCTGGGACCGGTCGAGTTCGCCGCCCGCGCCAAGGACCTCGAGGCGCTCGGCGTCAAGGTCGAGATCCTGACCGAGAAGGAAATGAAGAAGCTCGGCATGGGCTCGCTGCTCGGTGTCGCGCAAGGCTCGCCCCGAGGCGCCCGTATGGCGGTCATGCAATGGAACGGCGGCAAGCCCAAGGACAGCCCGGTCGCCTTCATCGGCAAGGGCGTCACGTTCGACACCGGCGGCAATTCGATCAAGCCGGCGTCGGGCATGGAGGACATGAAGGGCGACATGGGCGGCGCTGCCGCCGTGACCGGGTTGATGCATGCGCTCGCCGCCCGCAAGGCCAAGGCCAATGTCGTCGGCATCATCGGTCTTGTCGAAAACGCGGTCGATGGTCATGCCCAGCGCCCGGGCGACATCGTCACCTCGATGTCGGGACAGACCATCGAGGTGCTCAACACCGACGCGGAGGGGCGCCTCGTTCTGGCCGACGCGCTGTGGTACTGCAACGACCGCTTCCAGCCGAAATTCATGGTCAACTTGGCGACGCTGACTGGCGCCATCATGGTTGCGCTCGGCCTGCATCATGCCGGCCTGTTCTCAAACAACGACGAACTGGCGCAAAGGCTGACCGCGGCCGGACAGTCAACGCAGGAACGGCTGTGGCGCATGCCGCTCGGCGCCGAATACGACAAGCTGATCGATTCCAAGAATGCCGACATGAAGAACATCGGTGGCCGCTATGGTGGCGCGATCATCGCCGCGCAGTTCCTGCAGCGCTTCGTCAAGGACACGCCCTGGGCGCATCTCGACATCGCCGGTACCGCGATGGGCTCGCCATTGAACGAGATCAACCAGTCATGGGCTTCGGGTTTCGGCGTGCGGCTGCTGGACCGGCTGGTGCGTGATCACTACGAGAGCTGACGTCGATCCATGGCCGATGTGCTGTTTTACCATCTGACCGAATCGACGCTGGAAGATGCGCTGCCAGGCCTGCTCGAGCGCAGCCTCGATCGCGGCTGGCGCGCCGTGGTGCAGACCGGCACCGAGGAGCGGCGCGACGCGCTGGACCAGCATCTGTGGACTTTCCGCGATGATTCCTTTCTGGCACACGCGACCGATCGCGAAGCTTATCCAGATGAACAACCAATCCTGTTGACCACCGGCGACGGCAATCCCAACGGAGCCAAGATCAGGTTCCTGGTCGACGGCGCGGCGGCGCCCGACCTTGGCGGCTACGAGCGTGCGGTGTTCCTGTTCGATGGCCATGACGCGGCCCAGGTCGAGATGGCCCGGGCGCATTGGAAAACGATGAAGGAGGCGGGCCACGCCGTGACCTACTGGCAGCAGACCGCGGACCGCCGCTGGGAGCGCAAGGCTTAGGCAGCACCCGAAGCCGAGATGCAGACCAGAGACGACCCGCGCGCCGAGTCATCTCTGTAGAGCACTTGAGGCTTATTGCCCGGCCATTTCCTTCTTGCCGGCGGGCTTACTGCCCGCCCATTTCCTTCTTGAATGTATCGAAATCGACCTGCATGCCGTTGAAGACAGTGCTCCAGTGGCGGGTCAGCGCCGCCATCGCCACGGCTTCCTGTATTTCCTCATCGGTTGCGCCGGCGCGCTTGGCGTCCTGCGTGTCCGACCAGATGCAGTAGGTGCAAGGGATCTGTGCCGCCACGGCCAGGGAGATCAGCGACTTGACCTTGGGCGGCAGCGCCGTCTTGTCGCTGAGTTCGATGGCCTTGACCTCGGCCCAGGCACCGGGCAGACCGGTTTTGGGAAACTGTTTCACAAAGCTTGGTACACCGCCCATGGTGGACTGTATGTCCTTGAGGGTTGCATCATAGTCGTCGGCATGGGCCGCCGCGGTGCCGAGCGACAGCACGCAGGCCGCGGCGGCGATCAGGAACGCACGTTGGGATGAAGACTGCACGGATTTGACGATGCGATGATACGACATGGTTTTCTCCTCTGGTCTTTGTTAGCCTTACGATGTAAGGTGACGGCGAAGATGAACCTTACACTGTAAGTTGTCAAGCAGCGCGATGGATCAATCAATCAAGAAAAAGAGAGCGCGCGGACGTCTGTCGCGCGAAATGATCGAGGACGCGGCTTTCGAGGTGATCGAGAGGGAGGGCCTTTCCGGCTTTTCGATGCGCAAGCTGGCGGCAGCACTTGGTTGCGAGGCAATGAGCATCTACCATCACTTCCCCTCGCAGGCGCATCTCTTTGAGGCGCTGGTCGACAGGCTGATTGGTCCGTTGAAGATGCCTGATCCGGATCTGCCATGGCGCCAGAGGATGCGCATGGCGGTATTGGATTATCGGCGTATCGGCCGCGAGCATCCGGCCTTCGCGAGCTATTTTCTCAGCTACCGCATGAATTCGCCCATTTGCCTTGGCTATATCAATAACATCGTGGGCTTGTTCAATGACGGCGGCTTCGATCAGGAAATGGCCGCAAGGCTGTTCCGTGCGGTCGGGTATTATCTGGCGGGGGCGGTGCTCGACGAGACCGCCGGTTACTCAAAGGGTCCGTCGGCGGTCACAACGGTCGGCAGTGAGCAGCTTGAGCGCGATTTCCCCAACATCGCCACCGCGGGACGTTACTTCGGCACCGCTGAATTCGACAAAACCTTCGATCTTGGCCTGGAGATGCTTCTGGACGAGATGGAGCGGATCCGCACTGCTACCGTGGACAGGTCCGCGCAGGGCGGCAGCCATAGCGAGCAGAAGTAGAAATAGCCAAGGTTTTTCGATGCGCTTTCTCTCCATCCTGCTTCTGATCGCCGGCGCCGCCATCGGCATTTTCTCTCCGTGGGCGGTGAGCAATTTCTCGGGCAGGGCGGTCGGCACATACCGCGTTTATGAGGGCGGCCAATTCCGACCGGTGACGGTTCAACTTGCCCCGGGCGATGCGCCGGTGCGGGTGCTGGTGGACCTGACCGCGAGGGCCGAACGCATCGTTTCGCAGCAGCGTACGGTGCTGACGCTGACCGCGGCCACCAACGGCCGCACGATGCTTGCCTCGACGCTGCAGTTCAACCATGCGGACAATCCACGCCAGGCCAGCCCGCAACTGCCCGACAAGATCTTTCGCGACGAAGCCGGCCTGATTGCCACCGTCAGCCCAGGCGCTTACGTCTTCACCGTCGGCCCGGGCGATGCCGACGACATACCGATGCGGGCGGTCGACCTTGTCTTGCGCTCCGGCGTCGGCGAAATCGACGGCCGCGCGCGGCCGATAGGCTTCTCGCTGATGGCGGTCGGCTTGATCGGATTCCTGCTGTCTTTGCGTTCTGGTGGCGGGCGACCGGAAAATCCGAACTCGCAGCCGCCGCCGCCACGATGGGGCAGGGGTCCCACATGAACTATCGCCACGCCTATCATGCCGGAAATTTTGCCGATGTCGTCAAGCATGTCGTGCTGACGCGCCTGCTCGACTATCTCAAACAGAAGGACAAGGCGTTTCGTGTCGTGGACACCCATGCCGGCATTGGCCGATACGACCTGTCGTCACTCGAAGCGCAAAAGACCGGTGAGTGGCAGGGCGGCATCGGCAGGCTGATCGATGCCTCGTTCGACGCGAAGGCGGCGGCGCTGCTGGCGCCCTATCTGGCGGCGGTGCGCTCGCTCAATCCCGAGGGCGGTGTCAAGAAGTATCCGGGGTCGCCGCTGCTCACGCGCAATCTCCTGCGCAAGCAGGACCGGTTGTCGGCGATCGAACTGCACCCGAAAGACGCCGCGAAGCTGAAGACGGAGTTCGCCGGCGATTTCCAGACAAGGGTGATGGAACTTGACGGCTGGCTTGCGCTCGGGGCGCACCTGCCGCCCAAGGAAAAGCGCGGCCTGGTGCTCATCGACCCACCCTTCGAGGAAGAGGGTGAGTTCGGCCGCCTCGTCGAGGGGCTGGCGAAAGCGCACAGGCGCTGGCCCAGCGGCATCTACGCGCTGTGGTATCCGATCAAGAACCGCAAGGCGATCATCGCCTTCAGGAAAGCGCTGAAGCAATCCGGCATCCCGAAAATCCTCGACATAGAATTCGAGATCAGGCCGGCCTCTTCGGAACCCAGCCTCGATGGCACCGGCATGGTGGTGGTCAATCCGCCCTTCATGCTGGAAGGCGAACTGCGAACCCTATTACCGGCACTGCACAAATTGCTTGCCGTGGAAAAGCCGGCGCATTGGTCGATGGAATGGCTGGCCGGCGAGCAGGCCCCGCCGCAGGTCTAGCCGCCTTCGACCGCCTGCTTCGTACGACCGCACGATCCGCCCGCAGGGAACTTCGCCGTTGTCTGCGGGTTGCTGCTTACAGCAACTGCCCGGAGCCGGCTTTTGGAAACCATTGTTTAGGCAACCGCTTGACCGCCGCCGAGCGAATCCGCACAGTGCGCGCAATCGACCTTGAGAGGCTGCCATGACTCGCTTCGCCAAATCCGCACTTGCTGCCCTGATTTCGCTCTGCCCGCCCCTTGCCGCGCCTCTCGGTATCACCCAGGCGGTCCATGCGGCCGACCTCGCCGTCTATTCCGAGAACGATGGCAGCGTCTGTGGCGAGACATGGGTGCTGAGCAAGATCACGCATCGGTTCTCCTACCAGGTGCATCACGTGCCGCATCTGCCCGATGTCGCCATCACCGATTTTCGCGACATTCGCCAGCACCGCTATGAGCAGGCGAGCGAGGAATGGCCGATCGGCCGTCACTATTGCCGGGCAACCGTCAGCCTGTCGGATGGCCGGGACCGGTCGATCTTCTATCTGATCGAGGAAGGCCAGGGTTTTGCCTCGATCGGCGACAATGTCGAGTTCTGCGTCTCGGGCTTCGATCGCTGGATGGTCTACAACGGCCGTTGCCGCGTCCTGCGCTGAACGCGTCTTTCCCGACCTTTTTTCGCGCCTGCTGCCCGAAGCGGTCGCAGGCGCTTTGGCGCCGGCGTTGCCAGGTGTTCGTCCAATCGCAGGGCTATTTTCCGCGCCGCGTTGCCTCTGCCTGATCGATGATCTTGCGAAGAAAGGCAATGTGGCCGCGAAAGGCCCGGCGCCCGGCCGTCGTGGCTCTGACCCGTGTCTGCGGCCGACGCCCGACAAAAAGCTTTTCAATGTCGACATAGCCAGCTCTGGCCAGCGTATCGAGATGTGCCCCGAGATTGCCGTCGGTGGCTTCGATCATGGCCTTCAACTGGGTGAACTCCAAGGCCTCGCGCCTTTCCAGCGTGTTCAGGACGGCCATGATCCTGAGCCGCGTACTCTGGTGGATAATGTCGTTGGCGCTCATCAATGGGCTCCAATGCGGCAAAGCCTTGCTGTCGCCGTGTGACTCGGCAATCTCTGCCGCCTTGGTGTCACTGCCTTTGTATGGCCGAAATCCAAGGCGCAAGCACACTGATTGACAGAATACTCTGCCATACAGAGTATTCCGTCAATCAGAAAGAGGGTGCTCGAAACATGCTTGACAAGGTGATCTTCAGATCGGGCGTCGCATCGCGCTCGTGATCCGCACGGACCGCTCGCTTGCAAAAGATGATCGTCTCGATGAGGCGGCAAGTCATGATATTCACGGCCGGATATCATGCGTGAAGTTGCCCGCTAATCTTGGGAGCTTGATGGCGAGCTCGCATCGGGAATGCCGGTGTCAAATTGCTGGCGACGTCAGAAGATCAACAGTGGATTTTTCCGATGATGAGTGTGATTGTGTGTCGATCGCAACCAAAAGTTAAGTTGAGAAAATCATATCATTGCTTCGCTGGCTAGCGAGACGCGAGTCAGATATGCATTGCGCGCCGGGGTCATTCACGGCCATCGGCATAACGTGAAGGGGCATGACATGGCTAAGCAGTCATCTAAAGCGCCGGCATCCAAGACACCGGCAAAGAAAGCACCCGCAAAAGCAGTCGCGGCGAAGGCCGCGACGGCAGTGAAGAAAGCAGCGCCTGCCGCCAAGCCGAAGGCAGCCGCGGCCAAGGCACCGGCGAAGAAACCCGCGGCAGCGGCAAAGGCCGTCGCGAAGCCGGCAGCGAAGAAGGCAGCGCCCGCGAAGGCCGCGGCGAAGCCCGCAGCGAAAGCGGCACCGGCCAAGAAGCCGGCGGCCAAGGCGGCGGCCAAACCCGCGGCGAAGCCGGCAGCGAAGAAGGCAGCGCCCGCGAAAGCCGCGGTTAAGCCGGCAGCGAAAGCGGCACCGGCCAAGAAGCCGGCGGCCAAGCCAGCTATGAAAGCAGCCGCGGCCGCGACCAAGCCGGCGGTGAAGAAAGCCGCGGCGCCGAAGGCAAAGGCAGCGCCTGCGAAGGCGAAAGCGAAAGCTCCGGCCAAGAAGTAGACGGATCGTTGGAGCGTCACCTGTCCTTCGGGATCCGGCAAGGACGCTCAGACGCTCTGGATCGGAGCATGTTCGGCAGCGGGTTCAGCCCTCTGGGCTGAACGTCGGAAAGGGGCCGAGGGGCAAGCAAAGCGAGGCGCCGGTTGGCTGCCTCGCTCGCCCGCTCTTTCGCTCCTCGCCGTGGTTGGCGAAGATCTCGGCCCGATGCCTGGCGCCTGTGAAGTATGGGCGCCTGTGAAGTGTGAATGCAGGTTCGAATCCCCGCAGTTCGCTGTCGAGGCCTGCTGATACTTTTCCAGCATACCGGTTTCAGGCTGTGATGATGCCAGGACGGAGAACCGCGGCCGGTTTCTGGTCGTTGGTTTTTTGCACTCTGGCGATTGATCGCAAGAGTGTGTCCGGTCAACACTGGACGGTCGCAAACAGGAAACCGATCATGCCGAAGCTGCTCTACGCGTCCGCCTCTCCCTACAGCTCCAAGGTAAGGATGGCAGCGGCCTATGCCGGGATCGCAATCGATGAGGTGCCGGTCAAGACCGAGGACAGGCCGGCCGAACTGATCGGCGCCAATCCGCTCGGCAAGATCCCGGTGCTGGTGCTCGACGATGGCCGTTCGATTCACGACAGCCGAGCCATCACCCAGCACCTCAACCGGATTTCGAAGAACGCGTTGTTTCCACGCAACCCCGACAAGCGTCTGGAAGCGGAAGTGCTGGAGGCGCTGGCTGACGGTATCTGCGATTGCGCGCTGTCGATGGTCTACGAGCGCCGCACCCGGCCCGAAGAGATGGTCTATCAGCCCTGGCTCGACCGCCAGTGGGCGAAGATCACGGCAGCACTCGATCTGCTCAACGCCAATCCGCCCAAGCTGCCGAAGAAGATCACGGCCGGTCAGTTGGCGTTGCGTGCCTGCCTCGGCTATCTCTCGCTGCGTTTTGCCGGTCAGTGGGAGAAAGGGCGTAGCCGGTTGACCCGCTGGGTGGCGCACTTCGACGAAAAATTCCCGGAGTTGAAGTCCGTGGTTCCGGCCTGAGCGATCAAATCTGCTGTTCCGGCCTGAGCGACCGGATATAAAAAAGCCGGGCGCGAGGCCCGGCTTTTCGTGTCGTGGCTTGAACGTCTTAGAACTTCATGCCGAGGCCGAAGGTGACGCGGTTGTCCGTCGCCTTGACCTTGCCGATGCCGTCGAAGCTCTTGCTGCCGAAGTCGGTGTAGCGATACTCGACGCGGCCGAACACATTGTCGGTCAGCTTGATGTCGGTGCCGACGCCGGCGGTCCAGCCGAGCATGGTGGCGGTGTCGCTGGCAGGAATGACGGAGTCTTCCACCTTCAGGCTTCTGCCGGCGAGACCGCCGGTGCCATAGAGCAGGATTTCCGGGGTCACGGCGTAACCGAGACGGGCGCGCAGCGAGCCTTCGAAGCCGCCCTTGGAGTTTATGCCGTTGTCGTCACCCTTGACGCCGTTGTAGCCGAGTTCGGCTTCACCGCCGTACACGAAGTTCTCCTGTTGCCACTGATAGCCGCCGAAGACACTGCCGACAAAACCCTTGGTATCGGTCGAAACGCCGAAATCCTTTTCCTTGGTCTTGCCGCTGAAGCCGTAGCCAACGTTGATACCGGCATAGGGGCCGGCCCACGAGGCGACCGGAAGTTCAGCAACCGGAGCGGGTGCCGGCGGCTCTTCCTGGACGACGTCCGCAGCATAAGCGGTACCGCCGAGGGCGAAGAGCCCGAGCGCGACAGCCAGCGGCCGTGCGAATTTGAGATTGGCTTGCATTGTTCTTTACTCCTTAAGCCACAGGACACAGGCTTGTTTCTCACGATCGCCATCGACCCGCCCGGGGGGTGAAACGGATCTGGCGTTCGTCGGTTCCGAATGTCGTGTCAAAATGCGGCTGAACCGAACCTGAACTTGGGTCATTACCCGGCACGAATGAGGCAGAACCTTGACGTTGCATCTTCGCAACAGCGAAATGTCAGCAGCAAGTTCATGCTGCGCTGCACGCGGCTTGGTGCAAGGACTCCAGCGACCTATATTGCGGTCCGGCGGTTCCGAGTCCAAGAGGACTCGGCATGCCGAACCGGGCACTTCGCCACAATGTTGCCCCAGGTGCGAACGCCGTTTAACGCATGCCGGGCCATATTTCGTCGGCGTCGCGTTTTCGGGCCGAAATTGAGGATTGACAGCAGATGAGCAAAGCCACTGCCGTGGCGCTGGTGACCGGTGGAGCGAAACGGATCGGCAAGGCGATCGTCGAGGACCTCGCCAGCCATGGTTTTGCGGTCGCCGTCCATTCCAACCGCTCGCACGATGAGGCGGATGCATTGGCCGCGGCGATCAACCGGTCGGGCGGCCGCGCTGCCGTGGTTGCGGCTGATTTGACCGACATGGACGCTGTCAGCGACCTCGTCGGTCAGGCGGAAGCAGCGCTGGGTCCAATTTCGCTGCTGGTCAACAATGCTTCGCTCTTCGTCGATGATTCCGTCGAGGATTTCGACTGGCATGCCTGGGACCGCCATTTTGCCATTCACGTGAAAACCCCGGCGCTTTTGGCGCAGAGCTTCGCCCGTTCCTTGCCGGGAGGGCAGGAGGGGCTGATCGTCAACATCATCGACCAGCGAGTCTGGCGACCGACACCGCGCTATTTTTCCTATGCGCTGTCGAAATCGGCGCTGTGGACCCAGACGCAGATGTTGGCGCAGGCGCTCGGCCCCCGCATCCGCGTCAATGCGATCGGGCCAGGCCCGACGCTGAAGAACGCACGCCAGGACGATTCCGATTTTGACGCGCAGGTCGCCGGCCTCATTCTGAGGCGCGGCCCGGAATTGCCGGAATTCGGCGCCACCATCCGTTATCTCTGGCAGGCGCGTTCGGTCACCGGCCAGATGATCGCACTCGATGGCGGCCAGCATCTTGCATGGCAGACGCCCGATGTGACAGGCATGGCGGAATGAGTCCTTTGGATCACAAGAACAAGGCGCGCGGCGGCGCTGATGATCTTCCTCCCGAAATCGACCTCGAGGACGAGGCGCTGGAGGAGATCGTCGAACCGGTTGGCCCGGATGTCGCGTTCACGGCAATCGACTGGACGCCGCATGCCGGGGACGCCGAAGGCATGGTCGGCGCCGAGGTGATCCAGACGCTGGTCAAGCGGCTGCCCAATGCGCCCGGCGTCTACCGGATGATGAACGCCGCTGGCGACGTGCTCTATGTCGGCAAGGCGCGTAGCCTGAAGAAGCGTGTCACCAACTACGCGCAAGGCAGATTCCACACCAACCGCATCGGCCGCATGGTGCGCGAGACGTCGACGATGGAGTTCGTCGTCACCCGCACCGAGATCGAGGCGCTGCTGCTCGAAGCAAATCTTATCAAGCGCTTGCGGCCGCGATTCAATGTGCTGATGCGGGACGACAAGTCGTTTCCGTATATCCTTTTGACCGGCGACCATGTCTCGCCCGGCATCTACAAGCACCGCGGGGCACGCTCGCGTAAAGGCGACTATTTCGGCCCCTTTGCCTCGGCCGGCGCCGTCGGCCGCACCATCAATTCGCTGCAGCGCGCCTTCCTGCTCAGAAGCTGTACCAATTCCTTCTACGAGAACCGCACGCGGCCATGCCTGCTCTACCAGATCAAGCGCTGCGCCGGTCCGTGCACCGGCGAAATCTCGCATCAGGGTTATGCCGATCTGGTCGCCGAGGCGAAGGACTTTCTCTCGGGTCGCAGCCAGAAGGTGAAGACCGAGATTTCGGCTGCCATGCAGCAGGCTTCGCAAGACCTCGATTTCGAGCGCGCCGCCATCTATCGCGACCGGCTGGCCGCCTTGTCGCACGTGCAGAGCCATCAGGGCATCAACCCGGCGACCGTCGACGAGGCCGATGTCTTCGCCATCCATCAGGAAGGCGGCCAGGTCTGCATCCAGGTGTTTTTCTTCCGCACCGGTCAGAACTGGGGCAACCGCGCCTATTTCCCGAAGGCCGATCCGGCGCTGGAGGGATCGGAAGTACTAGGCTCGTTCCTGGCGCAGTTCTATGACGACAAGCCGACACCGCGTGCCATTCTCCTGTCGCAGGCCGTCGACGACCAGGAACTGCTGGCCGAGGCGCTCTCGACCCGCGCCGGCCGCAAGGTGGCGATCTCGGTGCCGCAGCGCGGCGAGAAAAAGGACCTGACCGACAACGCCTTGCAGAATGCGCGTGAGGCGCTCGGCCGCCGGCTGGCCGAAACCTCGACGCAAGCGCGGCTGCTTGCCGGTTTCGCCGAGACCTTCGGCCTGGCCAAGCCGCCAGTGCGCATCGAGGTCTACGACAACTCGCACATCATGGGCACCAACGCCGTCGGCGCCATGGTCGTCGCGGGGCCGGAAGGCTTTGTGAAGAACCAGTACCGGAAATTCAACATACGCTCGACCGAGATCACGCCGGGCGACGATTTCGGCATGATGCGCGAAGTGATGGAGCGGCGTTTTTCGCGATTGCTCAAGGAGCATGGCGATGTTGTCCTGGCCGACGATGCGGCAGCGGGCGAGGTGATGGCAGCCGAGGCGGGCGACGATATCGAGGAGGATCTCTCCGGAAGCTTCCCTGCCTGGCCCGATGTCATCCTGATCGATGGCGGTCAGGGCCAGATGACGGCGGTGCGCAAGATCCTGTCGGATCTCGGCATCGAGGACCGGGTCGTCGCCATCGGCATCGCCAAGGGGCAGGACCGCGATGCAGGCCGCGAACGCTTCTTCGTCAAGGGCAGGGACTCGTTTTCGCTGCCCGTTCGCGATCCAGTACTCTATTTCGTCCAGCGGCTGCGCGACGAGGTCCACCGCTTCGCCATCGGGTCACACCGGGCCCGTCGCAAGAAGGAAATGGTCAAGAGCCCGCTCGACGAAATCGCCGGCATCGGCCCCGGCCGCAAGCGCGCGCTTCTCTTGCATTTCGGCACCGCCAAGGCGGTCAGCCGTGCCGCAATCGAGGATCTGAGGAAAGTCGACGGCATTTCCGAGCAGGTCGCGAAACTGGTCTACAATCATTTCCACGAGAGCTGAAAAAATCGCCACTTTCAGCTGGCCAGTCGAATCTGGCCTGTTGACCCCCTACATCCGCTTCTGATTTGAGTACGCAGGCAGAAAGAGTCCACCAGACATGGCCCAGCGCGCGTTCAACTTGCCCAACATGCTGACCTACGCCCGCATCATCGCGGTGCCGCTGGTCGTGCTGTGCTTTTTTCTGGAGGGCCATCTGAAATCGAGCGACTTCGCCCGCTGGTCGGCGTTGGTCATTTTCCTGCTGGCATCGGTCACCGACTACTTCGACGGCTATTTTGCGCGCGCCTGGCAGCAGACCTCCAACATCGGCAAGATGCTCGATCCGATCGCCGACAAGTTGCTGGTCGCCACCTGCCTCTTGCTGCTGGCGGCCGACACCGATCGTCACGCCGGTATCGCCGGCTGGTCGCTCTGGGCGGCGATCATCATCCTGTGCCGCGAAATCCTGGTTTCGGGCCTGCGCGAATATCTGGCGGCGCTCAAGGTCTCGGTGCCGGTGACGCAGCTTGCCAAGTGGAAGACCACCATCCAGATGGTCGCCATCGCCTTCCTGCTGGCGGGACCGGCCGGTGACAAGATCTTTCCGCTGACAACGCAGACCGGCCTCGTGCTGCTGTGGGTCGCGGCCCTCGTGACGCTCTACACCGGCTACGACTATTTCCGCGCCGGCCTCAAGCACATCATGGACGAGTGAGATGACGACCCGCCTCATCTATTTCGCCTGGGTTCGCGAACGGATCGGCACATCGCAAGAAGATGTCGAACTGCCCGCCGGCATCGAGACGGTCGCCGACCTTTTGCGCTGGCTGCAGTCGCGCGGCGAAGGTTACCAACACGCGCTGCAATATCCCGATGTGATCCGCGTCGCCATCAACCAGGAACATGTCGATCACCGCGAGAAGATATCGGGCGCACGCGAGATCGCACTGTTCCCGCCGATGACCGGGGGCTGACACTCATGTCGGCCGTCCTGGTGCCGAATGTGCGCATCCAGCGCCAGGATTTCGACGTTGCCGCCGAGATCGCCGCGCTGACGCAGGGCCGTGCCGACATTGGCGCGGTGGTCACCTTCTCCGGCCTGTGCCGCGACGAGCAGGGCGCACTCTCGGCACTTGAGCTCGAGCACTATCCGGGCATGGCTGAAGCCGAGATCGGCCGCATCGCAACCGAAGCCACCGAGCGTTGGCCGCTGCAAGGCCTCACCGTCATACATCGCCATGGCAAGATCGCGCCGGGGGCGAACATCGTGCTGGTGGTGGCCGCTTCGGTGCACCGCCAGGCGGCGTTCGAGGCGGCGAACTTCCTCATGGACTACCTCAAGTCACGTGCACCCTTCTGGAAGAAGGAACATCGCACCGACGGCTCCGAGGGCGGCTGGGTCGACGCCAAGGAAACCGACGCTGAGGCAGCCCGGCGCTGGAAGCAGCCGCCGTCCGAATAATGCCGTGCAGACGTCACGGAACGACCGCAATCCTTCTGCCAACTGGTCGCGTGACTGATTTGGGCAAGGGAGACGGTCATGCTGGACAGGATCGCCGAATTCTTCGTCTTCGGCTTGGTGCCCCTGATCGTCGGCACCCTGGCGGTGCCGGAGCTGTCCGCTGCCGCGGAAAAGGCGGTGAGGGGCGAGGTGATCTATCGCGAGCGCATCGCATTGCCACCCAGCGCCGTGCTTTCCGTCGAGCTTGCCGACGTCTCGTTGGCCGACGCGCCGGCCAAGATCATCGGGCAACAGAAGATCGAGCCCGCCGGCCAGGTGCCGATCAGCTTCGAGATAAAATTCGACCCCTCTATCATCCGGCCGCGGATGACCTACGCGCTGCAGGCCCGGATCACTGTGGACGGAAGGCTGATGTTCATCTCAGATGTGCGCCATCAGCTCGATCCACTGACCGACGCGCCGCAGACCATCGTGCTGAAGATGGTCGCACCCAGCAAGGAGCCAGCGGCTTCCGTCTTTGATCAGCTCTGGGTGGTCGACTATGTCGATGGCATTGGCGCCATCACCGCGCCGCAGGCGACGTTCAGGGTCAGCGAGGCCGGCAAGGCCGGTGGCAGCGGTCCCTGCAACACCTATTTTGCCACGACGAAGGTCGAGGGCCAGGCGATCGCGATCAGCGATATCGGTTCGACCTACAAAGCTTGCGCGCCCGATGTGATGGCCGAGGAAAAAGCCTTGTTCGATGCATTGGCCAAGGCGGCGTCGTACACTGTCGATGCCGGCAAGCTCGCCATATCAGATAAGGGCGGCCGCGAAATCCTGCGCTTCAGCGCCGCGAGCTGAGCAATTCCGGGGAAATTGCTACGCGCTTTCCCCGGGAAAACCGTTTCACACTTTTCCTGGAACTGCCGCGGACGATGGGACGAGGATGACGCCGTAGTGGTAAGGCGGCACGTCAACCATTTCAGCCAGCTTGAAACCGGCCGGCTCGACGGCGGCGATGGTCTGTTCCGGCGACAGTCTCAACTCGGTTTTCGGTCCGCGAGGCTCGCCCAGCACCACCGTTCGCTCGCGCGGCGTCCGATGCCAGTTCACTATGGCAAAACGGCCTGACGGGCCAAGCGTCGCATGGACCGCGCGGGCCAGGCGGAGCTGATCCGGAACACCATGAAAGGCGTTTGCCATGAAGACGAAATCGGCGGGTCGGGCTGCCAGGCTGGCAATCTCATAGGCGTCGCCCGCCACGAAGTCGCAATTCGACAGGCCATTTTCAGTCAGGCGCCGGCGCGCGACTTCGAGCAAGTCGGCGTCGATATCGATGGCGGTGACATGACGCGCGACCCTGGCAATCCGCAATGTGAACCAGCCATCGCCGGAGCAGAGATCGATCACGTCCATACCCGGCTTGATCCCGGTGGCCGCAAGCACTGCCGCCGGCTCGGGCCACAGCGCCTCCCACCATCCGCTGGTCGGCATATCGGTGCCCTGGAAGAACCCTGGAATGGCGCTGGTCATGGTCGGGTCGACTCCATCGCGACGGAGCTCCAGTCTATTCACGCATCTCGTACTTTGCCGGACTTTGCGGCGGCTCGCTTCATGTGAGATGCCGCGGAGCCTGAGACCATGTCCTATACAAAAAAAGGCCGACATTTCGCCGGCCTTTCTTGCATGTGAGATATGGACTGTCGGCTCAGCCGACGATCTCGGTGTCCGAGAACCAGTACTTGATCTCCTGCGCGGCCGTTTCCGGCGCGTCGGAGCCGTGCACCGAGTTCTCGCCGATCGACAGCGCATGCACCTTGCGGATGGTGCCTTCGGCGGCGTTGGCCGGGTTGGTAGCGCCCATCACGTCGCGGTTCTTGATAATGGCGCTCTCGCCTTCCAGCACCTGCACGATGGTCGGGCCCGAGGACATGGATTCCACCAGCTCGCCGAAGAACGGCCGCTCCTTGTGGACGGCGTAGAAGCCTTCGGCCTCACGGCGGCTCATCCACACCCGGCGCGAGGCGATGACGCGCAGGCCGGCGTCTTCCAGCATTTTGGTGATGGCGCCGGTGAGGTTGCGCCGCGTTGCGTCCGGCTTGATCATGGAAAAAGTGCGTTCGAGCGCCATGGGTCGTCCTTGTCTGAATTCGAATTGAGAGTGGCGGGCTCTATACAAGCCGCCCGGCTGATTGCCAAGAGGGGTGAGGAGCGGGGTGAGGAGCGGCCGCCAAGTGGGCAGAAAGCCGATTGCTTGGCTTTTCGAGCGATGAATGTCCGGAGCGATGGCGAGGGGTCGGAAGGTGCGTGCTTCCGTGGCTGGTCGGCGCCGGGGAAGCGAGATCAGACGGCTGTAAAGCAACGGTTTGCTTGCTATAGTCGCTCGGTCGGCGCCGCGCTGAAGTCGGCCCGAATGGAGACAAAATGACCATGGCAGACGATCGTCAGGAGCGCATTCGCAACCGTGCACATCAGATCTGGCAGGAGGAAGGGCAACCGGCCGGTCACCACGAACGCCACTGGCACCAGGCGGCGGCCGACGTCGATCGGGAGGACGCGGGGAAGCCGTCGGCGGACAAGAAGCCAGCCAAGAAGGCATCTGGCGCCGGCAAGGCAAAAGCCGCCCCCAAGGAAGAAAAGACTGCCACGAAAGCCAGCAAGCCAAAGAAGGCCGCCAAATAAGGCGGCCAAGTAGGCCCAACTGTTCCGCCGCTGATTTTCGCAACAGGTTGACGGCGCTCGAACTGCCTTGCCGGCAGGCAGGTCGCTGCGCCCGTCACGCTGCCGCGGAAACCTTTCGTCCCAGCCCGCCATGCAGGTCGAGGCAGCGAGTGAACCACTGCGCCACCGCGTCGCTGTCTTCGAGCAGTTTGTATGGCGATGCGATGCGTGCCCATTGCAGTGCGCCGAAAACGATATAGTCGGCAAACAGCGGCGAGGCGCCGCCGATGAACGGCTGGTAGCTCAACATGGAGCGCAGCGGCTCCAGCGCTGCCCGGAAGGTTGCCAGGCCGGCGTCGCGTGCGGCGACGACGTCCTCCAGCCGCTTGCCGAAGCGCTGCTCCCGGCTCTGGCGGAAATAGGAGGCATTCTCCTCGTCTTGCATGGCATGGAGGTCAACGAGCGCCGCGGTGGTAACATAAGGGTGGATGGTCAATTGCGACCAGCGCTCGATGAAGCGCGCCATCGCCTTGCCGCCTTCGCCGCCAAACAGCGTCGGGCGATCCGGATAGGCCTCATCGAGATAGAGCGCGATGGCGAAGGAATCGATGACGACCTTGTCGCCATCGCGGATGACCGGAACGGTTTTTGAGACGCCGCCTTCAATGGCCGGCACTTCGAGAAAACGCGTCGGCGCGGTCGAGACGTCAAGTCCCTTATGGGCCAGCGCCATCGTTGCCTTCCAGCAATGCGGACTGAACGGTCGGCCCTCGTCACGCCCGACGAGATCATAAAGCAGAATGGTCATTGGCGTTGGGTCCCTTTGCGGTCTAGGTATCGCTCCCGAACCGAAACGGGCGCGGCCGGAGAAAAGATGAAACAGCACTTCATGATGTTTGCGGCCTACAATCAATGGGCCAATGGCCGCATCTACGATGCCGCCGACGATCTCAACGATGAGGAATTCAACCGCGACGTCGGCGCCTTCTTCGGCTCGCTGATGGGCACGCTCAACCACCTGCTCGTCGCCGATCGCATCTGGATGAAGCGTTTCACCGGCGAAGGCGCCGCGCCGACGACATTGGACGCCATATTGCACCGGGCTTTGCCTGTCCTGAGGACAGCGCGCGAGGCCGAGGACCGGCGCATCATCGACTGGCTCGGCGGCTTGAACGACAAGGCGCTGTCGGGTCGTTTCACTTATATGACCGTATCGGACATGCGCACCGTCTCGCAGCGCCTGGCGCCCGCGCTGGCTCATGTCTTCAACCACCAGACCCATCACCGCGGCCAGGCGCATATGATCCTGACGGTCCTGGGCCGCCCTTCCGTGCCGCTCGATCTGGCGCATTTCCAGCGGACCGAGGAGGGCAGGGCCTTCGCCTGATCCATATGGTTTCGTTCTAAATTCGAAGGCGAACAGCTCGCGCCGACTATCGCCGCATTTTTTGCCGCAGCATCGCCTTCACGTCCGGCCACTCGGAATCGATGATGCTGAACCGGACGGAATTGCGTTTCCGGCCGTCCGGCATGATCCGTTCGTTGCGAACGATTCCTTCCTGTTTCGCCCCTATTCTTAAAATGGCCGCTCTCGACGCGTCGTTGAGTTCGTCGGTGGTGAATTGCACGCGAACACAGTCCATGACCTCAAATGCATGGAACAGGAGAAGGTATTTAGCCTCGGTGTTGACCGCCGATCGCTGGACCGAACTGCTGAGCCACGTGTGCCCAATCTCCAACTTTCTGTTCGCGCGATCGATTTTCCAGAACCGCGTACTACCGCAAATCAAGCCCGTGGCGCGCAGAACGATCGCGTATGGCATGACGGTCCCGGCCTGTCGCCCAGCCAGGGCGTCGGCAATATAGCCATCGATCGTGTCTGATCCAGGAACCACAGTGGCCCTCAGGTTCCATAGCTCGCCATCCGCGGCCGCGTTCAAAAGCCCCGCGGAATGCTCCGGCTGAAGGGGACTGAGCTCAACGAGATCCCCGACCAAGGCGGGTTGCCTGGATTGGACGCCCATTAGTCGATGATCCCCAATTTCTCTCGCCTGCGGTCATCGAGCGGCAAATGAGGACCAGTCCGAATTTCAGACAGCCTCTGAAGCCAAGTCGGTGATTTCGCTGTCCAACTGGCGTTGCGTCATGGCCGCTTCCGCCATCACCCATTGCTTGAACAACAGCACCTTGCGTGCGGCAAAGCTCTTGTGGGGCGAGACAAAGTACCAACCGGCCGTGTTCGGATGATGAACGGCAAAGGGAGCGACCAGCTTTTCGGCGCGGATATCGCTGGCCATATAGGCGCGGTTGGCAACGGCAAAACCCATTCCGGAGTTGGCCGCCTCGTAGGACATCATGCACGAGTCGAAATAGATGCTTTTGGTCTCGCTGAGCACGAAGCTGGCGCCAGCGAAACCAAGCCAGGATTGCCAGTTCTGGGTGCAGGTGTCGGAATGCAGCAGCGTGAAGTGCTTGAGGTCGTCCGGTGTGACCTTTGATAGCGGCTTGTCGCCGAGAACTTCATGGAACAGCTTGCGGCTGCACACCGGCGTCAGGTCTTCCCGAAACAGCAGGTCGGATGGCAGCCCGTTGAAGTGGCCGTCGCCATAGCGGATTTCGAGATCGAATTCGGAAGTCGTGAATTCATGCGTCGCGTACGAGGTCGAAACCCGCATCACGATATCGGGATGTTGCTGCTGAAAGAGCGGCAGGCGCGGAAACAGCCAGCGCGCGGCAAATGTCGGCAGTACGGATATCTTCAGCACATGTTCCTGTGATTGCCCGGTCGCTTCCATGCTGGCGGCGACGATCCGCTCCAGTGCCTCGCGAACGCGCGAGACATAGGTCTCGCCCTCCGGCGTCAGCGACACCGCATTGCCGCCGCGCTGGAAAATCTTGAAGCGCAGCTGGTCTTCCAGGCTCTTGACGCGCTGGCTGACCGCCGAAGCGGTGATGAACTGTTCTTCGCCGGCTCGCGTGAAATTGCCGTGCCTCGCAGCACTCTCCACGATTTTCAGCGAATTGAGGTTGACCTGACTGAGCAGACGCACGGTTTCGACCTTAAGCTTGGCTTACGGTAGCACTAGCATTCCTAATTTTACAGGGGGTGCTAATTTAATCGACTGTTAACCAAGTGTTTGCCCCCCACTTGGAGAAGTACAATGAACGCACATACCGTACCCGAATTGCGCTATGCGATGAGCCGCGAGGCCATTATCGGCCACGAAACCGCATGGAAAGTGTCGAGCTTCGGCGTCGCGCAGTATCTGCATGGCTACGATCCGGCACTGCTTGCCGCGATCGAGGAGGCCGCCCTGAAGCTCAAGGCCAGCCATGCCGTGCACAAGCACCTCGATCTGACCTTCATCACCGGCGCCGACCGTTTCATCCCGGAAATCAAGGAGTTGCTGAACAACAAGTTGCGCCTGGAGCGCCTGTCCGACATGATGGGCACGAAACTGGAGCCCTATCCGCTGTCGATCGTCGGTTCGACCGTTACCTTCATGAATCCCAGGGATGGCGCCGTCGAATGGCATTGCGACGGCGTTCCGGTCACCGAACTCATTCCGCTGTCGATCAGCGATCCGCTGGTCGGCGGCCATCTCGAAATTTATTGCGACGATTCCGAGACCGGCCGCGCCATTCTCGAATCCGGCCGCGAGATTCCGCGCAACCGCATCATGCGCATCGATCACAAGATGAACTACGCGACGCTCGGGCAGTTCCTCGGCGTCCTGCATCGCACGGCGCCGATCCAATTCGGCGAGCGCGTCACGCTGGTGCTCAACCAGCGCTCCGTGGCCAAGCCCTATGTCGACGACAACAGGATGTTCTATCTTGCCGCCGACAACGATCACGACCGCGAGTGGGTCAACGAACTGGCCGAAGATGTGTGGACCAACCAGCTGCCGGCCTATCGCCGGTTCGAGGCGGAACATCCGACGCCGGCCCCCGCCGAAGCGGCGGTTCCGGGTGGTGCCAGGGAATCATGGTAGCGACCCATGATCCCGAAAAGTGGGAACCGGTTTTCGGACAGGATCATGGTCGAACGCAGACATAGAGCCCAATGCCAATTCTTTCGGCATGGATCAGGCTCGATATCCGCGCTTGTCTTCGCCACCGGCGCGGTGGCGTTGTGGTCGACAAATGCGCTGGTCGGCAAATCCCTGCTGGCCGGTCACCCGGTGTCGCAGGTGCAGTTCCTGCAATTTGTGGGAGCTGCCCTGGTTTTCGCGGTGATCCGGTTAAGAAGCGGCGAGAAAGCCGCAGCAGTCACGGCGAATACCGCGCTGATGCCGCTCGCGGTCGGTCTTATCGGTCTGGTCGGCACCATGGTGCTGCAATATGTCGCCTTTGCCTCGATGCCGGTGATCGAAGCCAATCTCGTGGCCTACACCTGGCCTTTGATGGTTGCCGCGGCAGTGATTGCCTTCGACAATCCCCGGCGTCCGGTTTTGCTGGGCCTTGCCGCGGCCCTTGGGTTCGTCGGCGTCGCGCTGGTGATTTCGGGAGGACGTGACCGCACCTGGTTCCAGGGTGACCTCGCCGGTTATTTGGCCGCATTCGGGTCTGCGCTGTGCATGGCGTTCTATTCGGTGATGGTGGGACGGCTCACCACTTCGCCGGACCGCCTGTTGCTGCCCTCGTCGCTGGTTGGCGTCGCCTTGACGCTCATATGGTCCGCTCGCGAAGGCGTCGCATGGCCCACCGGGGTGGATCTCGCCCTCGGGCTCTATCTCGGCGCCGGCCCGATGGGGCTGGGTTACTACTTCTGGTCGCGCGCCTTGAAGCTCGGAGGCAGCGGCAAGGTCGCTGTCGTCGCCTATCTCACGCCGATTGCCTCGACGCTGCTGCTGACCTTGTCCGGTGAACGGCTGACGACGACCGCCATTGCCGGCGCCATCCTCGTGATCGGCAGTTGTGTCGCGGTCGGCCTGGAGCGTTCGGAGGCGCAAGACTATGTTTGACGACAATGAACGTCTCGCCAGGCAGGAAGCGCATTGGCTCATCAAGGAATTCGGCGCCGAGGCACCGCTTTACGCCGCGATGAAGGCCGAAAAGGCGATTGAGCAGAAGGATTTCGGGCGTTGTGCCCGCTGGAAGCGTATTCTTGAGATATTGGCGGATGGTCGGACAACCAAGTCTGCCACTTCCAAGTATTAGATTTTCTAATTTGCGCGACGTCGATTTCCCATAAAGATAGTTGACGTCAAGTCTTGATTCGTTTTGGGACTTGGCGGCCCGTTGGGGGACGCGGTTAAAAAGATACATAGACAAAAGTCTTCACTGGGGTAGATGACTTTGTCGGAAATAGGGTGAAAGAATTGTCAAATATCGAGGATAAGATCGTTATCGAGCTAACCGCCGATATTGTCTCGGCCTATGTAGGCAACAATCCGCTTCCGGCTTCCGGCCTGCCTGACCTGATTGCCAGCGTCAGCGCCTCGGTCCGAAAGCTGGCTGGCGCGGCCGTCGTAGAAAGCCCGAGCCTGGTTCCGGCTGTAAATCCGAAAAAGTCGGTATTTCCCGACTACATCATCTGCCTGGAGGACGGAAAGAAGTTCAAGTCGCTCAAGCGACACCTCAGGACAGACTACGGTTTGAGCCCGGACGACTATCGGGCCAAATGGGGCTTGCCACCGGACTATCCGATGGTCGCCCCGAATTACTCGGCGACCCGGTCGGCGTTGGCGAAATCGACTGGACTTGGCCGCAAGCCGGCCGCTGCGCCGGCAGTCGCGGCCAAGGCGACAAAGCGCGGCAAGGCCACTGCCTGAGGCCTTGCTGGCCGGTATGGCAGGCCGCTGATCGGCTGCTCTGACGGCGCATTATGTGCGCCGTTTCCAGGCCTTGTGCGGTCAACTGGCCCGCAAGGTCTTGCGAAGCGTTGATGTCCAGTGCAAAAGCGCGGCCATGCTTATCATCAATGACCTCTCGCTCCGCATGGCGGGGCGCTTGCTCCTCGACCATGCCTCGCTCACCTTGCCGGCCGGCACCAAGGCCGGCCTCGTCGGCCGCAACGGCACCGGCAAGACGACGCTGTTCAAGGCCATAACAGGCGATTTTCCCTCCGAGACCGGCTCGATCAGCCTGCCGAAGAACACGCGCATCGGCCAGGTGGCGCAGGAAGCGCCTGGAACCGAGGACCCGCTGATCGAGATCGTGCTCAAGGCGGACCTCGAGCGCACCGCGCTGCTCGAAGAAGAAAAGACCGCCACCGATCCACACCGCATCGCCGACATCCATATGCGGCTGGCCGACATCGACGCCCATTCGGCCGAGTCCCGCGCGGCCACCATCCTAGCCGGTCTTGGGTTCGACGACGCCGCGCAGCGGCGTCCGGCCTCGTCCTTCTCCGGCGGCTGGCGCATGCGCGTGGCGTTGGCCGCCGTGCTGTTTTCCGAGCCGGATCTCCTGCTGCTGGACGAGCCGACCAACTATCTCGACCTCGAAGGCACGCTGTGGCTGGAAAACTATGTGTCGAAGTATCCGCACACGGTGCTTCTGATCTCGCACGACCGCGATCTGCTCAACCGCGCCGTCAATTCGATCGTTCACCTCGACCAGAAGAAGCTGACGTTCTGGCGCGGCGGCTACGACCAGTTCGAGCGCCAGTACACCGAGCAGAAGGAATTGCAGGAAAAGGGCCGGGTCAAGCAGGAGGCCGCCCGCAAGCACATGGAATCCTTCGTCGAGCGTTTTCGCGCAAAGGCCTCCAAGGCAAGACAGGCTCAGTCGCGCATCAAGGCGCTGGAAAAGATGAAGCCGATCTCGGCCATCGTCAACGACACCGTTCGGCCGTTCTCTTTCCCCGAACCCGTGAAGACGGTGGCCTCGCCGATCGTTGCGCTGAACAACGTCAATGTCGGCTATACCGAGGGTCAGCCGATCCTGAAGAAGATGACGCTGCGCATCGACGCCGACGACCGCATCGCGCTGCTTGGCGCCAATGGCAATGGCAAGTCGACGTTCGCCAAACTCCTTTCGGGTCGTCTGAAGCAGGAGACTGGCATCATGACGGTGGCGCCCGGGTTGAAGGTGGCGATCTTTGCCCAGCACCAGCTCGACGATCTGCGTCCCGAGGAAAATGCCTATGAGCATGTCCGCCGAATGATGCCCGAGGCGCCGGAATCGAAAGTGCGTGGCCGCGTCGCCCAGTTCGGTCTCACGACCGAGAAAATGAATACGCCTGCCAAGGACCTGTCCGGTGGCGAGAAGGCGCGGCTGTTGATGGGGCTGTCCGCTTTCGAAGGGCCGAACCTGTTCATCCTCGACGAGCCGACCAACCATCTCGACATCGACAGCCGTGAATCGCTGATCCACGCACTCAATGAATTCCCCGGCGCCGTCATCCTGATCTCGCACGACCGCCATCTGCTCGAGGCGACCGCGGACCGGCTGTGGCTGGTCAAGGATGGCGCGGTCAATCCCTATGACGGGGATCTCGAAGACTACAAGACGCTGGTCACCGGCGTCTCCGGCGACCGCCGCGGCAAGCGCGAGGCCGACAAGGCGTCCAAAGCCGACCGCCGCCGCGATGCAGCCGCGCGCCGTGCCGCCTTCGAACCGCTGGCCAAGGAAATCCGCGCCACCGAGGCGCTGATGGACCGCATCCGCAAGCGCATCGATGGCATCGAGGACGAACTGTCCAACCCAGCGGTCTATGAGAAGGATCCGTCGACGGCGACCAGGCTCGCCAAGGAACGCTCGCAGCTTGCCCAGACGCTGGCCGGCCATGAGGAAAAATGGCTGACCATGTCCGCGGAGTACGAGGAAGGCACGGCGGAGTAGGGTGCTCGTCACTCCTCCTGCGGGGAGATTGCGCCGCGCTTGGCGTCAGGGATGTGGCCTTGTGGTCAACTGCATTCCCAGGGCATTCATCACGGCGATCGTGGTCTTCAATGTCGGGTTGCCATCGCTGCTGAAGGATCGATAGAGCTGTTCGCGCGATAATCCCGTCTGCTTGGCAATCTGCGTCATGCCTTTGGCGCGAGCCACCACGCCGAGCGCATGCGCGATATACCCGCTGTCTTCGGTCTCGAACGCTTCTGTCATGAAGATGGCAATGGCCTCATCGGAATTGAGGTCCTCGGCGGGGTCGTACGTACTCAATTTTTCAGGCATGTCATTCACTCCAATCGCCCGAAAGGCGTTTTGCTGTTTTTATGTCCTTCGTTTGACTGCCTTTGTCTCCACCGCACAGCAATATCAGCACCGTATTGCCGTGCTTGCGGTAGTAGATGCGGACCGTAGTGGATGCGCAATTTCACTGGTTCCGTCCCCGACGGGTTCGGCATCTCCCGCATGACCGAAAGCAACGCGGTCCAGGCGCAAGGCGATCAATGCGCGTGCACGTTCATCTTTGAGCTTCATTCGCCATTTGCGAAAAGTCTCCGTCTGTTTCAGCTCGAACATCAGTGTGATGTAGTTTTTAAACTACGGTCCGTCAAGGCTCTTTGCTCGCATTCATCTGGCCCTACACCTCAGCCTCCAAAGCCGCTAAACAGGATCCATGAACCAGCACGCGAACCTCCGCATCGGCCATTCGGCCTGTCCGCATGATTGCCCGTCGACCTGCGCGCTCGAGGTCGAACTGCTCGATGGCAACCGCATTGGCCGCGTCCATGGTGCCAAGGCCAACAGCTATACATCGGGTGTCGTCTGCGCCAAGGTCGCCCGCTATGCCGACCGCGTCCATCATCCCGACCGGTTGCTGAAGCCGCTGGTGCGCAAGGGCGCCAAGGGCGAGGGCGTTTGGCAGGAATCAAGCTGGGAGGCCGCACTCGACCTCGTCGCCGAAAAGTTTATCTCGGCCGAGGAGAAGTATGGCTCGGAGACGGTCTGGCCTTACTACTATGCCGGCACGATGGGGCTGGTGCAGCGCGACGGCATCGACCGGCTGCGCCACGCCAAGAAATACTCAGGCTTCTTCGGCTCGATCTGCACCAACCTCGCCTGGACCGGGTGGATGATGGGGGCAGGCGCGCTACGCGGACCGGACCCGCGCGAGATGGGCAAATCCGACTGCGTCGTGATCTGGGGCACCAATGCAGTGGTCACGCAAGTCAATGTCATGACCCACGCCATCAAGGCGCGCAAGGAGCGCGGCGCGAAAATAGTCGTCATCGACGTGTACGAAAACGCGACCATGAAACAGGCCGACATGGGCCTGGTGCTGAGGCCAGGCACCGACGGCGCGCTGGCCTGCGCGGTGATGCATGTGCTGTTTCGCGAGGGCATGGCCGATCGCGATTATCTCGCAAAATATACCGACGACCCGCACGGGCTGGAAGCGCATTTGCTTACGCGCACGCCGGAATGGGCCTCTGCTATCACTGGCCTTGGCGTTGCCGAGATCGAAGCCCTCGCGCGGTTGGTCGGCACGACCAAGAAAACCTATTTCCGCCTCGGCTATGGCTTTGCGCGGCAGCGCAACGGCGCCGTCAACATGCATGCGGCGTCCTGCATCGCCGCCGTCACCGGCGCCTGGCAGTATGAGGGCGGCGGCGCCTTCCATTCCAATTCCGGCATCTTCAAGCTCAATCAGGATGTGCTGGAAGGCACGAGGATGCGTGATCCCTCGATCCGCTATCTCGACCATTCGCGCATCGGCCCGGTGCTGACCGGCGCCAGCGACGCGCTTTATGGCGGACCGCCGGTGACGGCGATGCTGATCCAGAACACCAATCCAGTGAACGTCGCGCCCGAGCAGCGGCTGGTGAAGCAGGGTTTCCTGCGCGACGATTTGTTTACCTGCGTGCACGAGCAGTTCATGACCGACACGGCCAAGCTTGCCGATGTCGTGCTGCCGGCGACGATGTTCGTCGAGCATGACGACATCTACAAGGGCGGCGGCAACCAGCACATCACGCTTGGCCCCAAGCTGATCGAGCCGCCGCAAGGGCCGCGCACCAACCATTTCGTCATCGAGCAACTGGCCGCGCGCCTTGGCGTCGCCGACAGGCCGGGCTTCGGCCTCACCGAACGGCAGCATATCGACATCATTCTAGGCAAGCGCGGGCTGGGCAGCTTCGACTCCTTGAAGGAAGCGAAATGGGTCGACCTGCAGCCGGATTTCGAGACGGCGCATTTCATCCGGGGCTTTGGCCATGCGGACGGCAAATTCCGCTTCCGCGCCGACTGGACCGGGCAAGCGGCTCCCAACCGGCCGCCGAAGAGCATGGGTCTGTTCGGCCCGGTGGCGCGATTGCCCGAATTTCCCGATCATGTCGACCTGATCGAGGTGGCTGACGAGGCGCATCCGTTCCGGCTGACGACCTCGCCGGCGCGCAACTTCCTCAACTCGACCTTTTCCGAAACACCGGTTTCGAAGGCCAAGGAAGGCCGCCCGGAACTCCTGCTGCATCCCGATGACGCGGCGGCTCTCGAGCTTGCCGACGGCGACCGTGTCGAGATCGGCAACATGCGCGGCGAGGTGGTGCTGCACGCCAGATTGTTCGACGGCATCAAGCGCGGCGTCGTGATCGCCGAAGGCATCTGGCCGAACAGCGCGCATGAGCGCGGCGAAGGCATCAATGTGCTCACGGGAGCCGATGCGCCCGCACCCTATGGCGGCGCTGCCTTCCACGACAACAAGGTGTGGCTGCGCAAGGCGGGTGAACTGGCGGCCTAGCGTCGTCGATCGTCGGCATGATCCTCAGGACATCGTCCACGGCTGATTGACAGCGCGGCCTGGTTTCACACCGGCAGGGTTTCGGCCGCCTTCTTCCTGTTTTGGCGCTGGCGGATATCGTCGGCGACCGCCTGGGCTTCGATGCCGATTTCGCGCAGCAGCCCGGTGACCGCGTTGTGAAAGCCGACCAGATAGAGGCCGAGATCCGAAGCGCGGGCATTGACGCCGCTGGGTCCCGGCTCGATGCCGGGTTCGAGGGACCTGGCATAGCCCGGCCGGTAACCGGTGGCGAAGAGGATGGCGTCGAATTCGCTGTCCCTGCCGTCCGTAAAACGGGCGCCGCGTTCCGAGATTTCGGCGATGTCGGGCGCCACCTTGATCGCGCCTTCGCGGATCTTGCCGATGGTGCCGACATCGATCACCGGAATGCGCGATGCAAGCGCGATCTGCTGCAGCAGTCCCTGCTTCGGCCGTCTGAGCCCAAACTTCTCCAGCCTGCCCAGCACCAGATCGAGGATGACGGGGAACAGGGCGTCGTTGATGCGCTGTGGCCCGAACCGCGTCGCCATGCCGACCACCTGGATCGGCACGCCGAACAGTTCGCGCGGCACGATGTGGACGCCGCCACGCACCGAGATTGTCGGCCGGGCGCCGCCTTCCGCAAGATCGAGTGCAATCTCCGCACCGGTGTTGCCCATGCCTACGACCAGCACCGATTGGCCGGCAAAAGCCGTGGCGTTGCGATAGTCGGCGCTGTGCAGCGTCTTGCCCTTGAAGGCGTCCATGCCGTTGAATTCGGGCAGCACGGGCTCGGCATTGTAGCCGGACGCGATCACCACATGCGAAGCGCGTAAGGCGCCGGACGTCGATTCCACCCGCCAGCCGCGGCCTTCCTGGGCGATCGCCCGCACCGTCTCGCCAAAGCGGGGCTCGAGGTCGAAACGCTTTGCATACGCTTCGAGATACTCGACCACGAGATGGCGCGGCACATAGCGCGGATAATCCCTGGGGAAGGGGACGAAGGGCAGCGAGGAGTAGCGCTTGGTCGTATGCAGATGCACGCGGTCATAGTGGCGTCGCCAGGCTGGCGCCGCCTGCTGCTCCTTTTCGAGCATGACGAAATCCAGCCCGGCTTGCCGCAGGCACGCGCCAACCGCCAGGCCCGCCGGTCCGGCACCGATGATCGCGATTTTCGTGGTTTCGTCCATGCGCGCCTCCACCGCCAATTCGAGATCCAGAATGTCAGAGACGTGCCAAGGGTGCCACCGGCTCATCCAGGCAACGGCACCGTCAACCCGACCTTGACGCGGTCCATGGCGACGAAGGTGCGGAACTTCCGCACATTGTTGCTGCCGAAGAACAGTTTTCGCGTCAGCGCCTCATAAGCGCCCATGTCGGCCACGGTGATGATGAGGATGAAGTCGCTTTCGCCGGTGACATAATAGCATTGCTGCACCTGCGGCTCCGCCGAGAATTGCCGCTTGGCCGCATCGATCAGTTCGGTGCGTTCGCTTTCCAGCTCGACCTCGACGAAGATGGTGATGGGCTGACCGACGGCCGCCGGCTCGACAATGGCGACATTGCCGGCGATGACGCCGGTCTGCTCCATGCGCTTGATGCGGCGCTGCACGGCAGGCGCCGACAGCTTCACCGCCTCGCCGATCAGCCGCTGCGGCGTCGTGTTGTCCCGCTGCAAAATGGCAAGGATGGCGAGATCGAAGCTGTCGAGTGAGGCTGGCGGCTGAGGCACTGGCGTATCCCTAGTGAAACAAACCTGCATTCCAGGCGCCGAATTACAGCGCCTTTTGCGTGTATCCTGCAATATCTTCTCTCGGATAATGCCGAGGAGAGACCGTCAATGTTCCTGACCAATCGCAATGCCTTGCATGGCCGGCCGCTGGACGCGGCCGATGCCGAAACCCTCGGCATTGCCGGGGCGGACACGGTCGAGCGTTTCCTTGCCCGCCGTGACAATCATATGACGACGCCGCTGCACGCGCTGCCGGCGCTGGCGGGCGAACTCGGTCTCGCTGCCTTGCACGTCAAGGATGAGGGCTTTCGGCTCGGCCTCGGCAGCTTCAAGGCGTTGGGCGGCGCCTATGCGGTTTTCCGCCTGGTCCTGGAGGAGGCCGGCAAGCGGCTCGGCCGCCGCGTCGACGTCGGCGATCTCGATCGGCCCGAAGTCCGGTCGGTTGCGGCTACCATGACGGTTGCTTGCGCCACCGACGGCAATCACGGGCGATCCGTCGCGCAAGGCGCCGGGCTCGTAGGCGCCAAGGCGGTGATCTTTGTCCATGCCGGCGTCAGCGACGAACGCGTCGCGGCCATCGCTCGCTATGGGGCAGAGATGATCCGCGTCGACGGCAATTACGACGATTCGGTCAGGCAGGCCGCGCAGACCGCTGCCGAGAAAGGCTGGACGGTGGTTTCCGATACCTCATGGCCGGGCTACGAACGCATTCCGGGCCTCGTCATGCAGGGCTACACGGCGATCGTGCGCGAGGCGTTGCGCCAGCTCCGGGAACCACCGACCCATGTCTTCGTGCAGGCAGGCGTCGGCGGCATCGCGGCCGCGATCGCCGGCCATCTCGCCATCGTGCTTGGTGAAACCCGGCCGGTTTTCACGGTGGTGGAACCCGCCCGTGCCGCCTGCGTCTTCGGCGCCGCCAAGGCCGGGCATCCGGTCAAGATCGAGCATGGCGAGGCGACGGTCATGGCGATGCTCGAATGCTACGAGGCCTCGCCGGTCGCCTGGCGGGTGCTGGCACGCGCCGCCGATGCCTTCATGACCGTCGACGAGGACGACGCCGTCGCCGTGATGCGTCGGTTGGCCCGCCCCACCGGCAACGATCCGGCCATCGTCGCCGGTGAAAGCGGCGGGGTCGGTCTTGCCGGCCTGATCCGGGCGATGGCCGGTCACAGGGCCGAGCTTGGCCTCGACGCCGCTTCGCGCGTGCTGGTCGTCAACACCGAAGGCGCGACCGATCCCCGCCGCTATGCCGAACTCGTCGGCATGAATCCGGCGGATGTGCTTGCCGGCAAGGTGCTCTCTGGAGCAAAGCCATGACCTCGATCGACGCACAAAGGTTGCTTGGCCGCATCCGCGAGCTCGGCGGCATCGGTCGTGACGGCGAGGGCAGGCTGGTGCGGCTGGCCGCCTCCCACGCCGACAGGCTGGGTCGCGACCGCTTTGTCGGCTGGCTGCGCGAGGCCATTATGGCGCGCCTCGCGCCCGCGGCGATCATTTTCGTGCCGAGCGCCGGCGGCATCAGCCACAATCCGCGCGAACATACCGCCGATGCCGAGCTTGTCGCCGGCGCCAACATCCTGCTTGATGTCGTCGCCCGCCTTGCGGATCAGGAGATGTCAGGCAATGGCTGAAATCGATCGCGATGCGCTGAAGCTGGAGATGACCGGATGGCGGCGCGATCTGCACGCGCACCCCGAATTCGGCTTCGAGGAGAAGCGCACCGCGGCCTTCGTCGCGGCCAAGCTGCGCGAGTTCGGCCTGGATGATGTCGCCGAGGGTGTCGGCGGCACCGGCGTCGTCGGCACTTTGAAGCGCGGCAGCGGCAACCGCGCCATCGCACTGCGGGCCGACATGGATGCACTGCGCATATCGGAGCAATCGACCGCACCATACCGCTCCGGCAATCCCGGTCTCATGCATGCCTGCGGCCATGACGGCCATACGGCGATGCTGCTGGGTGCCGCCAGGCTCCTGGCCGGGGAGGGCGGTTTCGACGGCACCGTGCGTTTCATCTTCCAGCCGGCGGAGGAATGGGGAAAAGGCGCGTTGGCGATGCTCGACGATGGCCTGATGCAGCGCTTTCCCTTCGACGAGATATTTGGCCTGCACAACATGCCGGGCCCGCCCGTCGGGCATTTCGAAACCCGCGCCGGCCCGGTCATGTCGGCCGAAGATATCTTCGAGATCGTGCTCAGGGGGGTGGGCGGCCACGCTGCGCGGCCGCATTCGGGTCAGGAAACGCTGGTTGCCGCCTGTGCGCTGGTCACCAGCCTGCAGACCATCGTCTCGCGCCGGCTGAGCCCGGCTGACATTTCCGTGGTTTCGGTGACCGAACTGGTCACCGACGGCACCCGCAACGCACTGCCGGGCCTTGCCCGAATCCTTGGCGACGCGCGCAGTTTCCGCCCCGAGGTCAGCGCCGAAATCGAACGCCAGATGCGCATTATCGCCGAAGGCATCGCTGCCACCTACAATGTTGCCGCCGAAGTCAACTACACCAGGGAATTCGTGCCTTTGCGCAACGATGCCGAACTGGTCGAAGCAGCCTTCGCGGCCGCCGGGACCGTGTTCGAGCCCGGCAATATCGCGGTCGCCCGCGAGCCGATGACGGCGTCGGAGGATTTCGCCCGCTTCCTCGACCACGTGCCGGGCTGCTTCGTCTTCCTCGGCAATGGCGAGGCCTCGGCACCGCTTCACAATTCCAGCTACGACTTCAACGATGACGGGCTGTTATTCGGCGTCAATTTCCATGTCGCCATCGCCAGGCAGCGGCTTGGGACCTGAACCCTCGGGCCCTTTTCGCGGCATTTTACGGGGGGAAAACGCCCGGGAAAGGCTGAAATCCTTGATCTCGCATGACGCAGCGGCAAGACTCAGCTAGCCTCCCTCGCGCGGCGGACCTGATATCCGCCTGGCCGGCGCTATCAGACTACCTCCCAAGCGGCGCCGGCCTTCTTCTTTGCGCTAAATTAGCTTTCGTTAAATTTAGAATGCTCGCGCTTGGCGGAGGTTAGGGTTTTGCTGCGATGACTGCGGCAGGCTTTTGGTGTGCTGCGGGTGCGTGGATGCGCGGGCGGAGCTGGATAAAGGCGTTGCGTCAGGATGAAGCGCAACTGGTGCGCGCGCGGATCACTGAACTCGAACAAAACTTGACCGCTGCCTCGGCCCAGACACGACAGTTGCGCCAGGACGCAGGCCACGAATTGCGCAATGCCAAGTTCCGCCTCGAGCGCCTCGAGGAATGCATCGCGGAAATGCGTTGAAGGCGCTATCGTCTTGCGCTGGACACCAGCGCGAGGATCGTTCCCAGCTTTTTTCATCGCCACCTCCTTCAACCTCGGAACGAAGCGGTGCCGGTTTGATTGCGGCGATTGCGCCGAGGGAACAAAACGACCAGCCTCAGGTTGACCCAGCGAAGGAGGACCGCCCAAATGATCCGCTTGCTTCTGGTTGGCACGCTGGCCTTTGTCGCTTACCGTCTCGCCCGCAAGATGATCGACGAGGTACCCGACAGTGTCGATCCGCTCTTGCTGCCGGCGCCCGCAAACGATCGCGAGGCGCTGCGCCGGCAGTCCGCGTCGATGGGCGTTGATCCGAAACGCTGATCGTATTGCTCGCCGACCTGGCGGCGTTGCTTCTCTGTTGCGAACAAAGCGGAAACGATGCTTGATGGGCGATGAACCTCGCCGCCCATGATTCGACTTTTTTGGAACAGACCGTCCAGCCAGCCTATCTCGCCCGGCTGAACGACGCCCAGCGTCAGGCCGTCGAACATGGCGACGGCAAGATTGCGGGGCCGCTGCTGGTCATTGCCGGCGCCGGCTCGGGCAAGACCAACACGCTGGCGCACCGGGTCGCGCATCTGATCGTCAAGGGAGCCGACCCGCGCCGCATCCTGCTGATGACGTTTTCGCGGCGCGCCGCATCCGAAATGGCCAGGCGCGTCGAGCGCATCGCCGGCGAGGTGCTCGGCCGCGATGCCGCGGTGATCACGGATGCGCTGACCTGGGCCGGCACTTTTCACGGCATCGGTGCGCGGCTGCTGCGCGATTATGCGCTGGAGATCGGCCTTGATCCGGCCTTCACCATCCATGATCGCGAGGATTCCGCCGATCTGATGAATCTCGTGCGCCACGAACTCGGTTTCTCCAGGACGGAAGCGCGCTTTCCAACCAAAGGCACCTGCCTTGCCATCTATTCTCGCGCCGTCAACGCGCAGGCGCCGCTCGGTGAGGTGCTGGGGTCTGCCTTCCCCTGGTGCGCCGGCTGGGCAGAACAGCTCAAGCAGCTGTTTGCCGGCTATGTCGAGGCCAAGCAGGCGCAGAACGTGCTCGATTACGACGATCTGCTGCTCTACTGGGCGCAGATGACGGCCGAGCCTGAAATCGCCACGCATCTGGGCGGGCGTTTCGACCATGTGCTGGTCGACGAATACCAGGACACCAACCGGCTGCAGGCGTCGATCCTGCTTGCGCTGAAACCCGACGGCGCCGGGCTGACCGTGGTCGGCGACGACGCGCAGTCGATCTATTCGTTCCGCGCCGCTGAGGTGCGCAACATCCTCGATTTTCCAAAGCAGTTCGCCCGGACCGCCGATGTGGTGATGCTGGAGCGTAATTACCGCTCGACCGAGACCATTCTGGCGGCCGCCAATGCGGTCATCGGCGAAGCCTCGGAGCGCTTCACCAAGAACCTGTGGTCGGAACGCAAATCCGCCGACAAGCCAAGACTTGTGACCGTTCGTGACGAGGTCGAGCAAGCCAACTTCGTCTGCGACACCATCCTGGCGGAGCGCGAGGCCGGTACCGCGCTGAAGTCACAGGCGGTGCTGTTTCGCGCCTCGCACCACAGCGGGCCGCTGGAGATAGAGCTGACGCGGCGCAACATTCCCTTCGTCAAGTTCGGTGGCCTGAAATTCCTTGATGCGGCCCATGTCAAGGACGTGCTGGCAGTGCTGCGCTTTGCCGAAAATCCGCGCGACCGTGTCGCCGGTTTTCGCGTGCTGCAGCTTTTGCCGGGCATCGGCCCTTCGGCCGCCGCGCAGATCGTCGAAGCCATGACGTCGGCGCTGGACGAGGCGATGGGCCTGGCCGGCTGGCGTCCGCCGCAGCGCGCCGCGGACGACTGGCCGGGTTTTGTCTCGCTCTATTCCGGCTTGCGGGCCGGCGCCAAATGGCCAGCCGATCTCGAACAGGTCAGGCTGTGGTACGAACCGCATCTGGAGCGCATCCACGAGGATGCGATCACGCGCCGGGCGGATCTGCTGCAACTCGAGCAGATCGGGTCGGGCTATGCCTCGCGCGAACGCTTCCTGACCGAGCTGACGCTCGACCCGCCGGACGCAACCAGCGACCAGGCCGGGCCGCCGCATCGCGACGAGGACTATCTGATCCTGTCCACCATCCACTCGGCCAAGGGGCAAGAGTGGAAGAACGTCTTCGTGCTCAACACGGTCGACGGGTGCATCCCGGCAGATCTCGGCGTCGGCACCAAGGAGGATATCGAGGAGGAGCGCCGGCTGCTCTACGTGGCGATGACACGAGCCAAGGACAGCCTCAACCTGGTCATGCCGCAGCGCTTCTTTCCGCACGGCCAGGCGGCGCGCGGCGACCGTCATCTCTATGCCTCGCGCACCCGTTTCATCCCGCCCTCCATCCTTGCCGCGTTCCAGCAGCTTTCGTGGCCGGCCGCGCAAGCGGCGCAGGGCAGGGCACAACGGCCGGAGGTGCGCGTCGACATCGGCGCGCGCATGCGCGGCATGTGGAAATAGCGGGAGCCGATGTCGCAGCCCCCGATCAGGATCGCCATCGCTGGCGCGCTCGGCCGCATGGGCCGCCAGATGGCGGACGCCGTGCGGGCCGATGCGCGTCTGGCGCTTGCCGCCCGCTTTCACCGGCCAGGCAGTGTCGGCGATGGGCTGGTGAGCCGCGACGAGGCACTTGCCGTGGCCGACGTGGTCATCGACTTCACCACGCCGGCCGCCTCCGCCGACCTGGCCAGCTTCTGTGCCGAGCGCGGCGGTCCAGCGCTGGTGATTGGCTCGACGGGTTTCGATGCCGCCGAGTTGGCCGCCATCGCGGCCGCCACTGAGACCGTCGCCATCGTGCGGTCCGGCAGCTTCTCGCTTGGGCTCAACATGCTGGTCGGACTGGTCGGGCAGGCGGCGCGGGCACTCGGCCCGCAAGACTGGGATGCCGAGATTTTCGAGGCGCATCATCGCCACAAGGTCGATGCGCCGTCGGGCACGGCGCTGATGCTGGGGCAAGCCGTTGCCGGTGGACGCGGCGTCGAACTGGACACGGTTGCCAGGCGCGTCCGTGATGGCGTCACCGGCGCGCGGCCGGCTGGCGAGATCGGCTTCGCGGTGGCGCGCGGCGGCAGCATCGTCGGCGAGCACAGCGTCAGCTTCTGCGCCGAGGGCGAGACCGTCACCGTGTCGCATGCGGCTGGCGACCGCATCATGTTCGCGCGTGGCGCCATCGCCGCAGCACTCTGGGTGGCAGGCCGTGCCCCCGGCGAATACGACATGGGCGATGTGCTGGGGCAGAGCGCTCGGCCGTGACGCTGCGAACCGATTTTTTTGCCTCGCGGCTGAAAGCCAGCTGAAAGCTTGGGCATGTCATGACAGTTTTGCGGTGTCACCGCATGTCCGGCCCACGACGGTCGGCGAGGGAGGAATGCGGCGCGGCTTCACAGCGCGTCGCCTAAATGGAGGAAGTTTTGTGACCGGTTTCATCTCGAAGCGTGCCTTGCGCACCGCCGCCTTGACGCTTGCCATCACCGCCACGGGCGCCACAGGCGCCACGGTGGCATCGGCGGCCGACGAAAAGATTTCCATCATGGTGGGTGGCTATGAAAAGCAGATCTATCTGCCCGCCAAGCTCACCGAAGCCCTGGGCTATTTCAAGGACGAGGGCCTCGACGTCGAGTTGCTGAACGAACCGGCCGGCGTCGACGCCGAAAACGAAATGCTGGCCGGCGCCGTGCAAGGCGTTGTCGGCTTCTACGATCATTGCATCGACCTGCAGGCCAAAGGCAAATTCGTCGAGTCCATTGTCCAGTTCAGCCAGGCGCCCGGCGAGGTCGAACTGGTTTCGACGAAGCATCCCGAAATCAAGTCGCCGGCCGATTTCAAGGGCATGAACCTTGGTGTCACTGGTCTCGGCTCCTCGACAAACTTCCTGACGGAATACCTTGCCGTGAAGAACGGCTTGAAGCTGGGTGAATTCACCTCGATCCCCGTCGGCGCCGGCGATACGTTCATCGCCGCGATGCAACAGGACAAGATCCAGGCGGGTATGACGACCGAACCGACCATCACCCGGCTGCTCAAGACGGGTGAAGCCAAAGTCCTTATCGACATGCGTACGATAGAAGGCACCAAAGCCGCGCTCGGCGGCACGTACCCGGCCGCCTCTCTCTACATGCAGACAGATTGGGTCGAGGCCCACAAGGATGTGGTGCAGAAGCTGGCCAATGCTTTCGTCAAGACGCAGAAATTCATCAATACCCATAGCGGCGCTGAAATCGCCGACAAGATGCCGAAGGACTACTACGTCGGCGACAAGGAAGGTTATGTGAAGGCCCTCGATGCCGGCAAGGCGATGTTCACCGCCGACGGCACAATGCCCGAGGGCGGCCCCGAGACGGTGCTGACTGTGCTGTCGGCCTTCAAGAAGGAACTGCAAGGCAAGCAGATCGATCTGTCGAAAACCTACACGACGGAATTCGTCAAGAACGCGAAGTAACCCGTCTGCCGGCGCGATGCACCGCATCGTGCCGGCAATCGTCTGGTTTTCCATGTCCAGCGGCCCTGGCCGATGGCGGTTCTTCGTTCGAACCCGGAGTTAGCCCAGCATGGCACAAGAAAAAAGCGCACCGGCAATCGAGCTGATCAATGTCAGCCGCCGCTTCCTGTCACCAACCGGCAAGTCGCTGACCGCGATCCGTGAATTCACCATGACCGTAGAGCGGGGCGAATTCGTCGCCGTCGTCGGCCCGACCGGCTGCGGAAAGTCCACCACCCTCAACCTCGTCACCGGATTGGCGAGCCCAAGCGCGGGCGAGGTCCGGGTCATGGGCGCGCCCGTCAAGGGCATCGATTCCCGCATCGGCTTCGTCTTTCAAAGCGACGCGCTGTTTCCATGGCGCACGGTGATCGAGAACGTCATGGCCGGGCCGCTCTTCCGTGGCAGGGCCAAGGCAGAAGCGATGGCGGCGGCGCGCGACTGGCTTGCGCGCGTCGGCCTGGCGCGCTTCGAACATCACTATCCGCACCAGCTCTCCGGCGGCATGCGCAAGCGCGTGGCACTGGCGCAGACCTTCATCAATGGCCCCGAGATTCTGCTGATGGACGAGCCGTTTTCCGCGCTCGACGTGCAGACGCGTGTTCTCATGCACGAGGAGCTGCTGCGTCTTTGGTCCGAAGCCAAGGCCTCGGTCGTTTTCGTTACCCACGACCTTGAGGAAGCAATAGCACTGGCCGACAAAGTCTACGTGCTGACCGCCGGGCCGGCGACTGTGAAGTCGGTCTACACGATCGACCTGCCGCGCCCGCGCGTCGTCGCCGACATCCGTTACGAGCAAAGCTTCATCGACTATTCGCGCACCATCTGGGCCGATCTCAAGGAAGAGGTCGAGACCAGCTATGCCCGCGCTGCCGCGTGAGGGAGGATACAATGACCGATGCCGCCATCGACATCAGGGCAGGAGGCTTCAGGCCGGGAACCTCGGACGCCGAAATAGAAGCCGCAGCCGCCAAGGCCGCGCAGCATCGCCGCCGCACGGTGATCTTCTGGCGGTATGCCATCCTCATCGTCTTCCTCGCCGCCTGGGAAATCGCCGGGCGCAAGGCCTGGATCGATCCGTTCTTCTACGCCACGCCAAGCGCGATCGCGCAGAGGCTCTATGAGTGGATGACGGAAGGCACGTCCGAAGGGCCGCTCTGGTACCATCTCTATGTCACGATGGAGGAGTCCGTCCTCGGCTTCGTCACAGGCTCGGTTGCCGGCATCCTCATCGGCGTCGCGCTTGGCCGCAACCGCATGGCCGCCGACATCTTTTCCATCTACATCAAGGTGATCAACTCCATCCCTCGCGTGGTGCTGGCACCGATCTTCATCATGATCCTCGGCCTTGGCCTCGCTTCGAAAGTGGCGCTGGCCTTCATCATGGTGTTCTTCGTCGTCTTCCACAACGCCTTCCAGGGCGTGCGCGAGGCCGACCGGGCGATGATCGCCAATGCCCGTATCCTCGGCGCTTCCGACTGGCAGCTGACCCGCTCGGTGATCGTGCCGTCGGCGATGAGCTGGATCTTCGCCAGCCTGCATGTCAGCTTCGGCTTCGCCATCATCGGCGCCATCGTCGGCGAGTTCGTCGGCTCACGTTACGGTATCGGGCTCTTGATCAACATCGCCAAGGGTTCCTTCGATGCCGCAGGCATGTATGCCGCGATCGTCATCATCATGGTGGTGGCGCTGGGAGCGGAATATCTGATGACGATGGTCGAGAACCGTCTGGCGAAATGGCGTCCGCAGCCGTTGCACGAGACGCAGTGAGCAGATCGGACCGGGCGGGACCCTTAGAGCCGGACGATGTCAGGTCGAATCGACCTGACATCTGAATCCGTCTCTAAATCAAAGAGATAGAGCATGATGTCGTCCGAAAACCGCTTGACACTTTTCGGCATCATGCTCTAGCCGCCAGCCAATGGCAGGCGCACCTCGACCATCAGGCCGCCGGCCGCGCTATCGGCAAGGGTGACGCGGCCGCTGGCATTTTCCACCACCTCGCGCACGATGGCGAGTCCGAGGCCGCTGCCTTCGTCGGTCGCGCCGGCCAGCCGGTAGAAGCGCTCGAAGACATGGTCGCGCTCGTCGGCGGGTATGCCTGGCCCGTCGTCGGTGACCGTCAGCACGGCCTCGCCATCAGCGGCGGCGATCTTGACGGTGACGGTGCCGCCTGCCGGTGTGTAGCGCAGCGCGTTGTCGACGAGGTTGACGATCATCTCCCGCAGCATCGTACCGTCGCCGATGACCGGTACGGCGCCAGTCTCATCGAGACCGAGATCGATGTTGCGATCGATGGCCCTCGGCGCATGGGTTTCCAGCACTTGGCGTGCGGCTTGCGTCAGGTCGATGCGGTCGGCGCGCGGTCGCCGGCTGCCTGGTTCAGCGCGCGACAAGGTCAGGAGCTGCTCGGCCAGCCGCGCCAACCGGGCGGAGCTTGCCTGCAGGGCGACAAGCGCTTCGCGGCGTGCATCGACAGCGGTTTCGCGTAGCGCGTAGCTCGCTTGCGTCGACAACAGCGCCAGCGGCGTGCGCAGTTGATGCGCGGCATTGGCGATGAAACGGCGCTGCGCCGCCATCTGCGCCCGCACCCGTTCCATATAGGCGTTGAGTGCATCGACCAGCGGTCGGATTTCACTCTGCGCACCGGCGACTTCGATGGGATCGAGTTCGCTGCGTTTCGGGGAACGCACCGCGTCGCGCAGCCTGATGAGTGGCGCCAACCCTCGCCGAAGGCCGAGCAGCACGAAGACGCCGGCAATCGCCACCAGCGCCAGTTGCTGGGTAAAGGCGCTGAACCAGAGACGCCGCACCATCGCGTCGTGACCGAAAAGCGTGACGCCGACGGTGACCGATATCGGCGAGTCTTCGCCGGCGCCGACCACCGCGTGCGTAAAGGTCAGCAGCCGCAGCGCCTGGTCGCGATAGGTCGCTTCCATACTGGGGTGTCCGGGCGTGTTGGGCAGCCCGGGATAGCCGGTCAACAGCCGTCCCCCCGCGGCTTCGACACCGTAGTAGACCCTGTCGCGGTCGCCGGTGTCGAACATCTCGAGCGCTGCCGGCGGCACCGTGGCGTTGATCACTCCGTCGGTCATTGTGACCTGCTCGGCGATCATCCGTGCCGATCCGACCAGCATGCGGTCGGTGACCAAATCGGCGGTCGCCAGAGCGTTGCGCTGGCTGGTCCACAGATTGATGGTCGCAAGCCCGGCGAGGGGGAGCACGACCCAGGCCAGCAATTGCAGGCGCAGGCTGTTAGTCCTCATGGCGCCAAATCCTCATGACGCCAGATCATCGTGGCGCAAGAGATAGCCGAGACCACGCAAAGTTGTGATCTGGACGCGCGAGCCTTCAAGCTTCTTGCGCACACGATGCACATAGATCTCGATGGCGCTTGGATCGGCATCGGTCTCGAAATCATAGATCGCCGCGGACAAGGCGGCCTTGCTCACCGTGCGTCCCGCCTTGATCATCAATTGTTCGAGCACGGCATGTTCGCGCGGCGTCAATGCGAGTGTCTCGCCGCTCAGCGAGAACAGCCTGGTGTTGGTGTCGAAGACGAGGTCGCCGCAGGCAACGACGGGGGCCTTCCGGTCATTGGCGCGGCGCAGTTGGACGCGGATGCGTGCTTCGAGCTCTTCAATCTGGAAGGGCTTCGCCAGATAGTCGTCGGCGCCTTCGTTGAGGCCTTTAACCCGGCCATCGAGGCTGGCATTGGCGGTCAGTACGATCACCGGCACCCGGTTGCCACGCGTTCGCAGCATGCGCAGCACTTCCAGTCCGCCCATGCGAGGCAGCGCAAGATCGAGAATGACAAGCGCGTGGTCGCCGGCGGCAAGCGCATGCTCGACATCCTCGCCGTCATGGACGATGTCGACGACGTAGTTCGCCTGGCGCAAGGTCTTGCCCAGCCAGTCCGCCAGTTCGCGATTGTCCTCCACAAGCAGCAATCGCATGTCTATTGCCGTTCCAGCATCCGCCCGCTCTCGGTCTCAACGGGCCGACTCGGGCTCGATCGTCGATCCCGTTCGCCAATGGGACCCGAAATGAGTATCGATTGCAACACAAGGCAAATGCGGCTTGGCCGCGGCCGGCGATGGTTTTTCGCCGGCTCAGATGCCCGTTTTAGGGTATAAATCGAACCGAACGGTTCGGTTCTAGTTGACGGATTGTACCGCAATCGGTGAACAATAGTCCCCGATCTGCCGACGTTTGCATCTGAGGGATCAACGCTAATAGGCTGAAAACGTTTGATAAATCAGATGTGAAATGCTGCAATGCAATATAGCATTGTCCATAATATGACGAAATACTGCAAAGCCGGTGCGACTGGTAATCCCAGAAGGCCTTTCCCATCTGGGGGTGGTCCGAGCGACGCGAAATCCTCCCAAGGGCACGCCACTAGACGGACAGAACAAAGAAATTCTGGAGTAAATAAATGACCAAGATCGCTCTTACCGCTGCTGCTATCCTCGTTGCCACGGGCACGGCTTTTGCCGGCAGCGACAACTACGGCTCCAACAACGCCAACCAGCCGGTTGCCACCCAGTCGACCTCCAACGTCGACACCCTCCGCACCGGTTCGATCCTGAAGACGGACAAGGCGCAGGCTGACGCCAATGCCAAGGTTCCGGCTCAGTCGGGCCAGGGCATCTGGGGCCGCTAATCCCTTCGAGCATCGCGTGACGACAAAGAGCGGTGGGCCTGGCCCGCCGCTCTTGTTTTTTTGGATGAGCCCAAGGCGTTGGTCATATCAGCCGATCTTCGCCGCCGGCGGCTAAAAAATCTCACGTTCAGGAATAAACCCAGGCTGCTTCTGGTCCTCTCCTCAGCGGAACCGTCCTCCCAAGACGCCGCCCAACGGATGAACCAGGAGATTGAAATGAACAGACTTGCTCTCGCTGCCGCCGCTATCCTCATCGCAACCGGAGGTGCGTTCGCCGGCAGCGACCACTATGGCTCCGACAATGCCGACCAGCCGGTCGCCCCGGTCGCCGGCGTGGATCACGCCGTCACCGGCGCCGTCGACAACAAGACGAATATGACCGGCCACAAGGTCGCCGACACCAAGATGAAGTCCGCAACCGACTGGCCGGAGCCCGGCCAGGGCATCTGGGGCAACTGATGTCAGGGTGCGACAGGTCTGACCTGCCGTACCCGCTAGAGCAATTCCAGGAAAAGTGCGTAGCGGTTTTCCGTCCGGAATTGCGTGAAAACAAAGGGTTAGAGCGGTTCGGCGATTCCAACAAACACTGAACCGCTCTAGATATCGGATTTCTAGCTCAGATCCTTCGGCCGCAGGCAATGTGTCAGCCGCGCGGACGTCAGGCCGGACCAGTCATCTTCAAGGACGAAGCGCGCGAGAGCCGCTGTCGGAAACTTTTCCTCGAGCCTCTTGCGCGCCTTCGCCTCCGATCCCGGTCCGGCAAGCTGTTTTGCCAGGTCCTCAAGCCCTGGATTGTGGCCGAGAACCACCAGGCAGCCGCTCGACGGGTCTGCTTTGCGTATCTCGCTTAGAATATCCGCCGCTGAAGCATCGTAGAGCGCCTCGGCGAACGCGACCCGGGGATGCACGGGCAGTTCCGCGGCGACCAGCCGCCACGTATCGCGGGCACGCATCGCCGGCGACACCAATGCCAGGTCCGCCAGCCACCCGCGCGCGGCAAGCTCGTGGCCGATCAATCGGGCTGCCGTCAACCCACGTTCATCGAGCGGCCGGTCGAAATCATCGAGGTCAGGATCGTCCCAACTCGATTTGGCGTGGCGTAAGAGGAGCAGCTGTTTCATTGGCATTGCTCAGGACTAGGAAATGTCGGCATTGAAATCCTTGCCATGTCCCCACCATACCTCGCGCCCGTGGTAGCATCAAAGGCCGCCGCCAAGGTACCGAAGATGAACAGGTCTACAAATTGCTCGTTCCGATCCCACCTAACGGCGACATCTGCCTCGGTGATCGCCCACGCGCCTGAGTGAATATGAATGCTGGCGACGATCGGTCCAAACGCCTGGCCCTTGATTTCGCCCAGATAGAAATAGGCCGTGGCGTTTTGTGGCCCTTCGGTCTCGTACTCGAATACACCGGCAAGATCGCCTTTTGTCGGATTGCGCTGTCAAAGACATTCACGGCTTCGATCCTAAAGCAGCGTCGAGACGTCGCGCGCACCATGCACGATGCGCACGATTTCGATCTGTCCTCCGGATGGGCGATAGAGGATTAGATAGTTGCCAATGGTCAATGCTCTGGCGTCGACGCCGATGTCGGGTCTGCGAGGTCCAGATTCGGGAAAGGCAGCAAGCTCCAGGATGCGCTCGGCAATAGCATCCAGAAAATGGTCTGCGGCACGCGGGCTGCCCTCGGCGATGGCAAGCCAGATATCGACAAGATCATTTTCCGCCGCCGGGCTGCGGATGATCGGCATTCTTGCCACAGGCTATTTCTTGGCGGCTTAAACGAGCCGGCCGCGGGCCTTCCGCTTGATGTCCTCGACATCAAAAGCAGAAAATGGACCGCTCTCCAGCCCCTCCGTCCAAGCCTTGCGCAATCGCTCCACTTCGGCTTCGCGAAGCGGCTCGCGCAGGCGCCACTCGCGGAGCGCCTCGCGGATCACTTCACTTGCCGATCCATAGCGACCGCTGCCGACGGCATCTTTGACCATCTCCAGCAATTCAGGAGAAAGCGCTACGCTGACTTTCTCGACTGTCGTCATTGAACCTGTCTCCTTGATTGGAAAGTAGCAATATTTGCTACCAACCTCAAGGTTAGGGCGTGATCCGCGCCAGATGCTCGAGATCGGCTTCCTCACGCAGCGGGTCGGGCGCCATCACCACCGAGGTGCCGTTGTCGGCATCGTCGGCGAAGTGGGCAAGCACGGCGCGGCTCGCCTCCATGCGCGCCTTGCCTTCGGCCACCAGCCCCAGCGCCAGCGGATAGAGCCGATGCTCGGCCTTCAGCACCCGGGCGGCCAGCGTATCGGCATTGTCGCCGACCATCACCGGCACTGCCGCCTGGGCGATAATCGGGCCGTCATCCATCTCGGATGTCACGAAATGCACCGTGCAGCCATGGATGCGGATGCCGGCGGCCAGCGCGCGGGCATGGGTATCGAGGCCTTTGAAGGCCGGCAGCAGGGCAGGGTGGATGTTGATCATGCGGCCCTGCCATTTCTGGACAAAGCCGGGGGTCAGGATGCGCATATAGCCGGCCAGCGCCACGATCTCGGCGTTGAAGGCCGCGAGTGCCGCGTCGATCGCCGCGTCATGCGCCTGCTTGCTGCCGTGGTTGGCGCGGGAAATGACCTGTGTGGCGATGCCGCGTGCCCTGGCGATGACGAGGCCGGCGGCGTCCGCCTTGTCGGAGATGACGCCGACGATCTCGGCCGGGAAGGCCGGGTCGCTGGCCGCCGCGATCAGCGCGGTCATGTTGGAGCCGCGCCCCGAAATCAGAACGACTGTGCGTTTCCTCCGCGCGCTCATAGGCCGATCGAGCCACGATAGATGACGCCGGCGTCGCGGCGCGGCACGATGCGGCCGATCGGCGTCACCGTCTCGCCGGCCTCCTGCAGCACTGCGGCGACCTGCGCCGCCTGGCCCGAAGCGACAGCCAAAATCATGCCGATGCCGCAGTTGAAGGTGCGCATCATCTCTTCCGGCGCCACGCCGCCGGTCTTGGCCAGCCAGGAGAACACGGGCGGCACGTCGATGGCTTCGAGATCGAGCTCGGCCGAGAAATCCTTGGGCAGCACGCGCGGGATGTTTTCCGGGAAGCCGCCGCCGGTGATGTGCGCCAGCGCCTTGATGCCATGCGTGTTGCGGATCGCCTTGAGGAGCGATTTCACATAGATGCGGGTCGGCTCGAGCAGCGCCTCGGCCAGCGTTGCCTCGTCGTTGAACGGCGCCGGATCGCTCCACGCCAGGCCGCTGGCGGCAACGATGCGGCGCACCAGGGAAAAACCGTTGGAATGAACGCCGGAGGAGGCAAGGCCGAGCAGCACGTCGCCCTCGACGATGTCGTCGGTCGGCAAAAGCTGCCCGCGTTCGGCCGCGCCCACCGCAAAGCCGGCAAGGTCAAAGTCCTTGCCGTGATACATGCCGGGCATTTCGGCGGTCTCGCCGCCGATCAGCGCGCAGCCGGCCTGCCGGCAACCCTGCGCGATGCCGCCGACGATCGCGGCGCCCTGGTCGGGATCGAGTTTGCCGGTGGCGAAATAGTCGAGGAAGAACAACGGCTCCGCGCCCTGCACGACGATGTCGTTGACGCACATGGCGACGAGGTCGATGCCGATAGTGTCGTGTTTTCCCGCTTCGATGGCGATCTTGAGTTTGGTACCGACGCCGTCATTGGCGGCGACCAGCACCGGATCGGTGAAACCGGCCGCCTTGAGATCGAACAGGCCGCCGAAGCCGCCGATCTCGCCATCCGCGCCTGGCCGGCGCGTCGCGCGCACCAGCGGCTTGATCTTCTCCACCATGAGATTGCCGGCATCGATGTCGACGCCGGCCTCGGCATAGGTGAGCCCGTTTCTGCGCTTGGCCGTTTTGTTCTGGCCCGTTTTATGCTGGCCGGTTTCGCGCTTGCTCATCGCAATGTTCCTGCTCGTTTGCGGGCTCTTCGCATGAACGGTTTCGGTCCGCAAGGATAACGGCCGAACCGGGCGCCGTTTGGTTGACAAAAGCGTGGATAGCCGGGGCATCGCACGCTGCGTCTGCTGCTGGCCCATCCTGCTTCTCCCTTGCCTCGGCCTTCCATCTCCCTCATCTATCTCGAGGCATAATACGGCGGGACAATGCGTTGACCATCCCCAACCTGATCACCATCCTGCGCTTTGTGCTGGTGCCTGCCGTGGTATTGGCCATGTTGCAGGCGCGTTGGGAATGGGCTTTTGCCGGCTTCGTCGTTGCCGGCGTTTCCGACGGCGTCGACGGTTTCATCGCGCGCCGCTTCAACCAGCAGTCCAAGTTCGGCGCCTATCTCGATCCGATCGCCGACAAGCTGCTTTTGGTTTCAGTGTTCATCGTCATGGGCTTCATCGGGCAATTGCCGCTGTGGCTGGTCGTCACCATGGTGTCGCGCGACGCGCTGATCGTGTGCGCGGTCCTGTTGTCCACGGTGATCGGCCATCCGGTCGAGATAAAACCGTTTCTGGTGTCGAAGGCCAATACTGCCATACAGATCGTGCTGGCGGCGGTTGTGCTGGGTGAACTCGCCTTTGCCGTCCATCTCGACCCTCTGCGGCCCAACCTCATATTGCTGTCCTGGGTCTTGACCGTGGCTTCGGCCGCGGCCTATCTCGTGGCTTGGCTGAGGCATATGAGCGGCTATGGCGAAGGCGGTAAACCGGGCTGACAAGCCCAACGACAGCAAGGCTGCCCGCAAGCCGGCCGCCCGCAAAACGATGGCGCGGGACAAGACCGTCGACGACCAGATGGTAGTGGTCGTGCCGGCCGGCGAGACAGCGGCGGAGGCCGAGGCGTCGGCCACGTTCCGACGGCAGATCTTCTTCTGGCTGGCGGGTGCCGCGATCCTGGCGCTTTTTCTTTATGTCTTCAGCGCCATCCTGCTGCCCTTCGTCGCCGGCATGGTGCTTGCCTATTTTCTCGATCCGGTCGCCGACCGGCTGCAGCGGCTCGGCCTCAGCCGCTTCATGGCGACGGTGGTCATCCTCGTCGCCTTCCTGATCGTGCTGGTGCTGGCCTTCGTCATCCTCATTCCGGTGCTGGCGACGCAGATGGCCGATTTCGCCGGCAAGCTGCCGGAATACCTGACCCGGCTGCAAGGCCTGATCACCTCCTTTGATCCGAAATGGCTGGAACAGAAATTCGGCGTCAACGCCAATGGTCTGCGCGACGGGTTGAACTCGCTGCTGACCTCGGGCTTCGGCCTGCTCACCACGGTTTTCACCTCGATCTGGAGTTCGGGCGTGGCGCTGGTCTCGGTGATCAGCCTGTTCGTGGTGACGCCCGTGGTTGCCTTCTACATGCTGCTCGACTGGGATCGCATGGTGGCGGTCATCGACAGCTGGGTGCCGCGCGACAACGTGGCGACGGTGCGCGCCATCGCGCGCGATATCAACACCGCGACCGCCGGCTTCGTGCGCGGGCAGGGCACGCTCTGCCTTGTGCTGGCCGCCATGTATGCCACCGGCCTGACGCTGACGGGGCTGAACTTCGCCATCCTCATCGGACTGTTCGCCGGGCTGATCTCCTTCATCCCCTATGTCGGCTCATTGACCGGGCTGGTGCTGGCCGTCGGCGTTGCCTTCGTCCAGTTCTGGCCGGACTGGACGATGATCGTCGCCGTTGCCGTGGTCTTCTTCATCGGCCAGTTCATCGAAGGCAACATCCTGCAGCCCAGGCTGGTCGGCAAAAGCGTCGGTCTGCATCCGGTGTGGCTCATGTTCGCGCTGTTCGCCTTCGGCGCGCTGTTCGGTTTTGTCGGGCTTTTGATTGCCGTTCCGGCATCCGCGGCGGTGGCCGTCCTGGTGCGGTTTGCCATCGCCCGCTATCTGGAATCGCCGCTCTACAAGGGCCATGCAACAGAATCAGCGCCGCCATTGCCGGCCGATCGCGGTGGCGGCCATCGCACGCAACCGCGTCGCTGACGTGACCGCCCAGCGAACAGATCCGCCGCGCCAACTGCCGCTCGATCTCGGCCACGGCACCGGTTACTCGCGCGACGAGCTGGTCGTCTCCGGCACCAACAACCAGGCGGCCGCGCTGGTCGACCGCTGGCCGGATTGGCCAGCACCAGTGGTGGTGCTCGCGGGCCCGGCTGGTTCGGGCAAAACGCATCTGGCCTCGATCTGGCGTGCCCGCGCCAATGCGCTGGCCGTCGACGCCGGGCGCATGGGTGACACCATCGCCAATCTCGGCGCGCGGCCGGCGCTGATCGACGATATCGATAACGGCGTGGTCGATGAGCAAGGCCTGTTTCATTTGATCAATGCCGTGCGCGGCGCCGGCTCGACGCTGCTTTTGACGGCGCGGCGCTTTCCGTCGGCCTGGGGCGTCAAGCTGCCCGATCTTGCCTCGCGGCTGAAGGCGGCGGCAACCGTCGAGATCCACGAGCCCGACGATCTCTTGCTCGCCGGCGTCATCACCAAGCTGTTCGCCGACCGGCAGGTTGAGGTCGAGCCGCATGTCGTGCAGTATCTGGTGCGGCGCATCGAGCGTTCGCTGGCAACCGCGATGCGTGTGGTGGAGCGCCTGGATCGCACCGCGCTGGAGCGCAAGATGCCGATCACAAGGGCGCTGGCCGCCGAGGTCGTGAGCGCCATGGACGAGGGGCAGGGCGAATTCGAGATTTGATGGCTTCAGTGTTCCAGCGCTTCTCCGTCTCGACCCGAGTCCCGTTTTGGGAAACAAGACTGGCACCGGTCTTGCTGCGTGAGCTTGCCGGCTGACCCCGGTCCTGATTGCGTTCCAAATCAGGTTGTAGGCTCGCCGGGATGAGGCGGTTGGGGTTCTCGCCCGGCGAGCTTGCCTTCCTTGAATACCGCTCGCCGGGAAATGGCACTGTCAGCCAATGAGCTTGCGGCCAATCACAGCCACATTCTGACGAAATGCCGGACCAACAGGTAGACGGCGGAATGCGCCGCGATATAACAGGCCGCGACCAGCACGAACATCCCGATGCTGGCAGGCCAGGAACGGGAAGCGGCCATGCCCGGAACCAGCTTGGCTTGCCTGCGGCTCTCTCGATTGTTCCACATCGCCAGCGCCGCACAGGCGATTGCCCACGCCGCCATGAACGGAATCGCCACGCCCGCATAGGCAAAATAGGCCGGCCCGAACAGCGATACCCATGCATCGATCCCAAACACCGCAAACCCCCGTTTGCCGGAGTTTAAGCCGGCAATGGCGAGGGAAGCGAGCCGGAAATGGTGAAACCCCGGTGCGGGCCTAAGCCCTTCGGTGCCATCGGTATCGCACTTTGAAGAGAAATGGTCGGAGTGGAGAGATTCGAACTCCCGACCCTCTGGTCCCAAACCAGATGCGCTACCAGCCTGCGCTACACTCCGAACGGTCTGTTGCCTATTCATTTCGGTGTTACATGGCAAGTGCAAAAACCTTGCCGCCGGTGCCAATGCGCAGTAATGACGGCCTAGAGGCGGCGATGCCGCCTTGCACAACAAAGAGGTGGCCATGTCCGCGCGCATTTTCAGCCCAGCCAAAACCGCGATGCAGTCCGGCAAGGCCAAGACCGGCCATTGGGTGCTGGAATTCGATCCTGAGATGCGCAAGAAGATCGACCCGCTGATGGGCTACACCACGTCGGGAGACATGAGAAGCCAGATCAGGCTTACCTTCGACACGCGCGAAGAAGCGGTCGCCTACGCCGAAAAGGAAGGGCTTGCCTTCCGTGTCGAGGAACCGAAAGAGACCAAGCGCCGCCAGATTTCCTATGCGGAGAATTTCCGCTATGACCGCAGGACACCCTGGACGCATTGATCGGCGGCCAGTGCCAAGTATTTCAGCCGGCCCGTTGGCCGGCCAGCGGTCCCGTAGCTCAGCTGGATAGAGCACCGGCCTTCTAAGCCGATGGTCACAGGTTCGAATCCTGTCGGGATCGCCATAATTTCAATGGCTTACGCCGCATGACCTCACGGGTCAGCCATTCCTCACCCTCGGCTGCCAGTGTCGCAACGCCGTGCGGCGAAAGCCTGGAACGGGAGCCTCAGGTCCGTTCGCGCGGCGGCCCTGGAATTATTTCGTGATCTGCCCGGTTGGAACTTCGGCCAAAACCATGCGTTCGGGGGCTTGTATTCGCGGGTCCTCATATAATGCGATGGGGACCGGCGGGGTGGGGCAACACAAGCGCGGGTTGGGGGAGGAGAAACCAGGTTATGTCGAAACGTGAGATTGGAACGTCCCCTGCCTTGGGGCGGCGTATCGCCGAACTCAGGGCGCGAATGCACGATGCCGAAATTTCTGGCCAAGAGATGAAAATTTTCCATAAGGTCGCCGCCATCATGGGAACTGGCGACGGTTCCTTGCAACTGGATGCCGACGACCTGATCGCGGCGTCCTTCGTCGCCGAACGGGTTGGGCCGGCGCCCAGCCGCTGACTTCGGAAATTCTCCCGCACCGAAATGCGGTGAGTAAATTTGCCACAACCGGGGCACGGCCGCCTATTGGGCGTTCGTGCCCCGCTCTCGGCTACGTCATCTTGTCTCCCAGTCATCCGATCTCGAATTGAAAGGAAAGTCTTATCATTTTGTTTGCGTTGGCACGTCATAGTAGGGACGGCTAACGGAGTGGAAGGGATGAAGCTGGACCTGTCGCCGACCAGCTGGGGCAGGGTGATCGCCGTCACCGCCGCCGGCACGGCATTCTGCATTGCCGTGGCGTTTTTCGTCGATTCGTTCAATTTCCCCTATCTTTCGCCCGAGGCGGTCTGGCGCGCGCAGCTGACCGACCTTCTGCTGCCTTTGGTGCTGGGTGGCTCGTTCCTGTTTTTCCTGATGTGGAAGATCCGCCAACTGGCGATAGCCCAGCGCGACCTCAGCGTCATCGCCGCGACGGACAGCCTGACGGCGGTGCTGAACCGCGGCGCCTTCTCGATGCTGGTCGAGGCCTATCTCGAGCAGACCCGCAAGCGGGACGAGACCCGTTCCGGCGCGCTGCTGATCATCGATGCCGACCACTTCAAGTCGATCAACGACCGCCTCGGCCATGATTGCGGCGACCAGGCGCTCAAACTGATCGCGCAGGCGATCAAGGGCCAACTGCGCGGCGGCGATATCGTCGGCCGGATCGGCGGCGAGGAGTTCGGCGTGTTTCTTCCCGGTGTCGACCCCTCGCAATCCTGGCTGGTTGCCGAGGGGATCCGCCGACGGATACGCGAAATGGACTTTTCCCCTGGGGGCCGCTCTTGCCCGCTTTCCGTCAGCATCGGCGGCACCAGCTTCAGCGGGCCGACGACCTACGAGGCAATATTCGCCGCCGCCGACAGGCGGCTTTATGCCGCGAAATCGAATGGACGCGATCAGGTCAGCTTCGATCCGTCGGAAGCCTCCCTGGTGTCCCCACCCAGCATCGCCACCGTGCACTGACGGCAGCCTCGGCAGCGAGCGGACACTGACCGCTTCCTTGACGCTTGCTTGTCTGTATGCTTCCTCCGGGCAAGTATGGAACGTCGCCAAAAATAGTCCTGCCTCTTAAGTCCCTCGATCGTGCGGTTCGCGGGTACGGCACGGCCCTTGGATGCAGGCAATTGAATGGCGAAACGCCCAGGGGTAGATCCCAGTAAGCACCTCAATGGCGAAACGCCCCGGGGTAGAGCCCAGTAAGCACCGCGATCATGATCCATTTATTCAACGGCTTTCAGAACCCGTTTGGCGGCAGTGAGCGCGAAACCCTGGACTTGTACCGGCTGTTGAGCGCCGACTCGCAGGTGTGCCTCTGGGCAACCTCGTCACGCGTATCCGAAGACCTGATGCGCGAGTTTCCGATACGCCGCGTCTCGACGGCAACACGCAACGTGCCGGATGGCGGCACCTATGTCTTTCTTGGTGCGCATTGGCGCAACAAGATATGGCCTTATCTGATCCCGCGGCCGCGCCGGCTGATCTATGTCTTCAACACCTTTCATCCCAAGATCATCGCGCTGACGACGCGCAGGCCGCGCTTGCTGGGTTGGCCCGGTGCCGAACTGGTGCTGATCTCGGACTTTCAGAGGCGCATGCTGCAGGTCGAAGGCGTCGTCCATGCCTCGCCGATCGATATCGAGTGCTTCTCGCCACGGCCGGCAAGGCCAAACGGTCCGTTCACGGTAGGACGGCTGAGCCGCGACACGGCGGACAAGCATCACGCCGACGATGTGGAACTCTATGAGGCATTGCTTGCCGATGGCGTAGCGGTGCGGATCCAAGGCGGCATGCCGCTCAAGGGCGGCCTCGCACCGCATCCGCAACTCGAACTCCTGCCGCAGGGTGAATTTGCCGCCGAACAGTTTCTGCCGACGCTCGACGTCTTCTACTATCGCACCGGCTCGCATGTGGAGACGTTCGGCCGCGTGGTATTCGAGGCGATGGCCTGCGGTTTGCCCGTCGTATGCCATTCGCATGGCGGCTATGCCGACCATATCAGGCATGGTGAAAACGGCTTCCTGTTCGAAACGACGCAACAGGCGGCACGCATACTGGCCGAGCTTGAAGCCGATCCGGCGCTGCGGGCGACTGTCGGCCGCAAGGCGCGGCAAACCGTCGAGCAACTGTTTTCGCCGCAGGCGCTGCAACAGCGGTTGGATTTCTATCGGCGTTAGCGGCGCCATCTGCCTTCAGATACTCTCGGACAATCCACGTAGCCGTTTGGCATCAATCCCGACATCGCGCTAAAACTTACATCACGTGAATCGCGGGGCGGCCGTCATCGGTGCGCAGACAGATCGGGCAGGGCTTCTACCGATGACATTGATGGGCGCGGCGGCACTGCTGATCCTGGTCCTCACCTATGCCGGAGTAGCCATCGGGCGCATACCTGGCTTGCGTCTCGACCGGGCAGGCATTGCGCTGCTTGGCGGCGCGGCGATGATCGCCATTGGCGCACTCAGCATGGAAGACGCCTATCGCGCCATCAATTTCGACACCATCACGCTTCTGCTCGGCATGATGATCGTGGTGGCGCATTTGAAGGTGTCGGGTGCCTTTCGCGGTCTCGGCGCAATCGCCATCGAGCATGCACATGCGCCGTTCATGCTCCTGGTGATGGTGACGCTCTTGACCGGCGTGCTGTCGGCCTTCCTGGTCAACGACGCCATCTGCCTGGTCATGGCGCCGATCGTCGTCCACGTCACCCGCGTCATCAACCGCGACCCGATCCCCTATCTGATCGCCACCGCCACCGCTTCGAACTGCGGCAGCGTCGCCACCATCACCGGCAATCCCCAGAACATGGTCATCGGCGCGCTGTCGGGGATTTCCTATCCGGCCTTTTCGGCGGCGCTCGCGCCGGTCGCCCTGTTTGGCCTCGTCGCGGTCATCATCATTGTGCGCATCGTCTACGGGGCCGAATTCACCCGCACCGCCGAGTTGACGCCGCATGTCGCGCGCGGCCGCATGCATCGCGGCCAGGTGCTGAAGGCGGTGGTCGTCTGTATCGGGCTGGCCATTGCTTTCTTCGCGGGTGTTCCCGTTGCCAAGGCAGCATTGATCGGCGGCGCCATTCTGCTGCTCACCCGCGGCATCAAGCCATCGCGCATCTACCGCGAGATCGACGGACCGCTGCTGTTCATGTTCGCCGGTCTGTTCGTGGTTGTTGCCGGTGCCGAAAGGACGCTGCTGACATCAGATATCATCGCCTCGGCCAAGAACATCGGGCTCGACGATGTCTGGAGGCTGTCGGGTTTCACCGCCGTGTTGTCCAACGTCATGAGCAATGTTCCGGCCGTGCTGGCGCTCAGGCCATTCATATCCGGCCTGGAGAACCCCGAGCGCGCCTGGCTGGTGGTGGCCATGAGTTCCACGCTCGCCGGCAACTTCACCTTGCTCGGCTCGGTCGCCAACCTGATCGTCGCCGAACAATCCAAGGCCGCGGGCACACAGTTGTCTTTCGGCGCCTTCTTCAAGGTCGGTCTGCCGCTGACGCTGATCACGCTCGTGGTCGGCACTGCCTGGCTGGCGTTGGGCCTCTAGGACGAACGCAGCGGCTTGCGCCCTGAAAGCAACCGGACCAAGCGGTTCTCCATTCCGGCATCACGCAGCCCAAGCCTCGCGCCAGCCCGCCTGGCTGCTTTGATATGGTTGGGACTACGATGGTTCAACATGCCCCGAAAGGAACCGTCTGTCACAGCACGCCACGAATAGTTAAGCCGCCAATTCCTTGCCTGCCGTCTGTATGCGTGCGACTGCCGCCAGCAGGTCGGTCTGTGTGATCAGGCCGAGAATGCGCCGCTCGCCGTCGACGATGACCACGGCATGGCTGCGGCCGTCGGTCAGCGCCGGAAGCAGGCTCATCGCCGGCGTCGCGGGCGAGGCGGTGCCGGCTTTTGCCATCACGCCCTTCACCGTATCGACGGCTTTCGTCAGTTCGCGCAAGCCGACGGCGCCAACCAGCCGGGCATCCGCATCGACAACCGGCAAGGTGCGGATATTGTGATCGAGCAGTTGCCGGCGTGCCTCGTCGGCGGTGGCTTGCTCGGGCACCGAGACCACGTCGCGCGACATGATGTCCTCGCACAGCAGCGTCCGGTGCGACCGCACCATGGCCTGCAATTCGACCTGTCGCAGCAGTCGTTCGAGGTCGTCGCGGTCGACATCGAAGGTCTCGTCGAGCGCCGTCAGCGCCGCATCGATATCCTCGGGCCGGAAACCGGCGCGCTGCTGAGCCGGTGGATCGGCGGTACCATGGCTGTTGGCGGCCGGTGCGGCGACATGCGGGTAATTGCGCCGCGCCAGCTTGTGGAAAAGCAAGCCCAGCGCCACCAGTATGGTCGAATTCAAGGCCACCGGCACGAACGGGAACAGGAAGCCCGCGCTGATGACGGCCGGCCCACCGAGTACAGCCGTCAGCGCGGCGGCGCCCCCCGGCGGATGCAGGCAGCGCGTGAACGACATCGCGGCGATGGCCAACGCCACCGCGAGGCCCGAGGCCATCACCGGATCATGGACGAAATGTGCGACGGTCACACCGACCAGCGCCGATATGGAATTGCCGCCGATGATCGACCATGGCTGCGCCAACGGGCTCGCGGGTACGGCAAACAGAAGCACCGCGGATGCGCCCATCGGCGCCACCAGCAGGGCCACATGCGGGCCGCCGCCCATCGCCAGCCCGCTGATCACGCCGGTCAGCGCGATGCCGATCGTGGCGCCGATACAGGCCAGGATGCGTTCACGCAGCGTCGCGCCGGCGAGGATGGGGACGAAAAGACGAAAGGTCATGGGGAACTTTGCGAGGAATGGGTCTGTCGAGAATGCGTGCGACACGCAATGCAGCCGAATTCGCCGATTTGAAAGTCAAACAAATCCGTAAAGTCATGACGCCGGAGAATAATATTGCGTGCCGGCTTTCGCCGGGGTGCTGGCAGCGGCTCGCGCTTTGTCATCAGCGTCAAGGGCCTGCGGCCCTTTGCCGACTCTGTTTGACGTCATCCCGTGCGCGCCGCCGCCGCAAGCCCGCGCAGGATGTCGGCCTTCAAGTCGTCGACATCCTCGAGGCCGATCTGCAAGCGGATCAACGGACCTTCATAAGGGCCTTTCGCGACAACTCGGTCGCCAAGCCAGACCGGTACCGCAAGGCTCTCATAGCCGCCCCAGGAGTAGCCGAGACCGAAGATCTGCAGGGCGTCCAGGAAAGCGTGCTGCTCCTTCTGGTCGCCGCCGGCAAGCACGATGGAAAAGATGCCGCTCGAACCGCAGAAGTCGCGTTTCCAGAGATCGTGATCCGGATGGCTGGGAAGGGCAGGGTGGAGCACGCGCGCCACGCCCTTCTGGCCTTCGAGCCACGAGGCGATGGCAAGTGCGCTGCGCTGATGATGCTCGAGCCGCACGCCCATGGTGCGCAGGCCGCGCAGCACCTGATAGACATCGTCGGGTCCCGCACAGCAGCCAAGCGTGCAAAAGCTCTCGTAGAGCTGCTTCCAGCAGGCCTCAGTGGCCGAAACCGTGCCGAGCAGCACGTCCGAATGTCCGGCCGGATATTTCGTCGCCGCGTGGATCGAGATGTCGACGCCATGGTCGAGCGGCCGGAAATAGAGCGGCGTCGCCCAGGTGTTGTCCATCATCACGATGGCGCCGGCCGCATGCGCGGCCTTGGCGATCGCCGGAATATCCTGCACCTCGAACGTGTTGGAGGCCGGCGATTCGGTGAACACCACTTTGGTGTTCGGCTTGATCAACGCCGCGATGCCGGCGCCGACATTGGGCGCATAATACTCGACCTCGACGCCCAACCGCTTCAGCATCGTGTCGGCGAAGTTTCTCGTGGGGTGATAGACGGAATCGACGATCAGCAGATGATCGCCCGCCGAAACGAAGGCGAGCAGCGGAATGGTCACCGCCGCCAGGCCCGATGGCACCACGATCGTGCCGGCGGATCCTTCCAGCGCATCGATCGCCTGTGCAAGGGCATCGGTCGTCGGTGTGCCGCGCGTGCCGTAGGTGTATTTCTGGTTGCGTGCGGCCATCGCGGCGGCATTGGGGAACAGCACGGTCGAGGCATGCACCACGGGCGGATTGACGAAGCCGAAATAGTCGTGCGGGTTGTTGCCCGAATGGGCAAGCCGCGTGTTGATGCCCATCTTGCCGGAACCCTGCTCGCTGCCGTCTTTCGCCATTCTTGGTCGCCTTGTTTGATAAGGCGCTAGCCATAGTGCGGCGTCGTGGGCCGTGCAACAGCCCCCTGTCCGCCAGGAATGGACTTCGGATATGCCAATTTCCGCGTCCGGAAGACATCGCCGGCGTTGATCCTGCATCTGGCCATGGCATGCGGCAGTACTTGTCGGAAGCTCTCTCGCCGCCGGCCAACTACTGTAGCCAGCTATTGTAACTGGCATGGATTCGCGGCGCCGGCTCACATCTGCGTCAAATGAGCTTCGCCGAATTAATTCGCGCTTCTGACTAAATCGCGGGCGCGTCTGTCTGCAATTCAGGCATTTCAGGCAATCGATTTTCAAACCCGTTGGAATTCGGTCATTTTCCTTGACCTCACGGGAATTATCGCCTTCGATGCTATTCGTGAATGGGAGGCGGTGCGTCGGTTTGCGATGCGGGGTTTCGGGAATGGGCCGGGCTGGGAGCTGCGTTCACAAGGGAAAAAAGATCAGGGTTTGCCTGAAAAAACAGAAAAGGGTCTGTGGGTCATGAAACATATTGCTATCGGCATTCTTGGCGCCGCCACGCTCGGATTGATGGCGTCGGCCGCGTCGGCCGGCACGCTAGACACCGTCAAGGCGAAGGGCTTCATCCAGTGCGGCGTCTCGACCGGTCTGGCCGGCTTCTCCGCGCCGGACGACAAGGGCGACTGGAAAGGCTTGGACGCGGATTTCTGCCGCGCCGTGGCGGCCGCGGTCTTCGGCGACGGCTCCAAGGTCAAGTTTACGCCGCTCAGCGCCAAGGAGCGCTTCACCGCGCTGCAGTCCGGCGAGATCGATCTCCTGTCGCGCAACACCACCTGGACCAGTAACCGCGACAGCGCGCTCGGCTTGGATTTCGTCGGCGTCACCTACTATGACGGCCAGGGCTTCATGATCAACGCCAAGAAGCTGCCGGGCGTGAACTCCGCACTGCAGCTTTCAGGCGCCGCCGTCTGCGTGCAGAGCGGCACGACGACCGAGCTCAACCTCGCCGACTACTTCAAGAAGAACAAGATGGAGTACAACCCCGTCGTCTTCGAGAAGCTCGAAGAAGTGAACGCAGCCTATGACTCCGGCCGTTGCGACGTCTACACCACCGACCAGTCCGGCCTCTACGGCATCCGCCTGACGCTGGCTTCGCCAGCTGATCATGTCGTGCTGCCCGAGATCATCTCCAAGGAGCCGCTCGGCCCGGCCGTGCGCCAGGGCGATGACCAGTGGGCCCATGTCGTACGGTGGACGTACTTCGCGCTGCTCAACGCCGAGGAGGCCGGCGTCACCCAGGCGAACGTCGACGAGATGAAGACCTCGAACGACCCGAACATCCAGCGCATGCTGGGCACCGAGCCCGACGGCAAGTACGGGTCTGATCTTGGCCTCTCCAACGACTGGGTCGTCAATATCATCAAGGCCGTCGGCAACTACGGCGAAATGTTCGAGCGCAATGTCGGCTCCGGCAGCCCGCTCAAGATCGCGCGAGGCATCAACGCGCTGTGGACCAAGGGCGGCCTGCAATATGGTCCGCCGATCCGCTGATCGAAACGTGATCCGGGAGGCAAATCGTTTGCCTCCCGGTTTCTCTTTCCAGGGGATGGTCCATGGCTTCGCAGGAAATTCTGAGCGAAGAGCCGAACCGCGGCTCTTTCATCAATGACCCGAGAATACGCAGCCTCTTGTTTCAGACGCTTGTGGTTATCCTTCTGTTCGGCTCCATCTGGTGGGTCGTAAACAACGTCATCGATAATCTGCAGCGCCTGCACATTGCGTCCGGCTTCGCCTTCCTGAAGGGTCGCGCGGGCTTTGACATCAGCCAGACGCCCATTGCCTACACGTCGGACTCGACATATGGCCGCGCGATCATCGTCGGCCTCATCAACACCATCATCGTCGCGGTCGCCGGCATCATCACCGCCACCATCATCGGCTTTGTCGTTGGGATTGGCCGGCTGTCGCAGAACTGGCTTATCCAGAAGATCTGCACGGTCTATGTCGAGATCTTCCGCAATATCCCGCCGCTGCTGGTCATCTTCTTCTGGTATTCGGGCGTGCTCGCCGTGCTGCCTGCACCGCGCGACTCCTATCATCTGCCCTTCGGCTCCTTCCTCAACCAGCGCGGCTTCTATTTTCCGAGCGCGATCTGGGGCGACGGCTCCTGGCTGATCCTGGTTGCGCTCGTCGTCGCGCTCGCCATGGCGTGGTTCGTTGCCCACAGGGCACGTCAACGGCAGTTGACGACCGGCCAGCAATTTCCGGTGTTCTGGACCTCCGTGGGATTGATCGTCGGCCTGCCACTGCTCGCTTATGCGCTCAGCGGCTTTCCGGTGACCTTCGATTTTCCGAAACAATCGACGTTCAACCTGACCGGCGGTTTTCAGGTCAAGCCGGAATTCCTTTCGCTCTATCTGGCTCTGTCCTGTTATACGGCGGCCTTTATCGCCGAGATCGTGCGTGCCGGCATCAGGGGCGTCAGCAAGGGCCAGACCGAGGCGGCCGCCGCACTTGGCCTACGGTCCGGGTCAATCCTGCGGCTGGTCGTGGTGCCGCAGGCCATGCGCATCGTCATCCCCCCGCTGACCAGCCAATATCTCAACCTGACCAAGAACTCGTCGCTGGCGATCGCAATAGGCTATCCGGACCTGACAGCGACCGCCGGCACGGTTCTGAACCAGACCGGACAGGCGGTCGAGGGCGTGCTGATCATGATGGTCGCCTACCTCATACTCAGCCTGGTGACCTCGGCGGTCATGAACGTGGTCAACGCCAGAATGGCGCTGGTGGAAAGGTAAGGCCATGCAGGAACACGATCTGTCCTGGGTGCGCACCGAGATGGCGTTGGCCGAGCGGGCGCCGACGAGCGAACGAGGGCCGGTCGCCTGGGTGCGCAAGAATCTGATCGCGACCACCGGGGACACCATCCTGACGATCCTCGGCGTTGTCATCGTGGCAATGATTCTGCCGCAGGTCATCAACTGGGCCTTCCTCTCCGCCCAGTGGACCGGGCCGGACCGCACGGTCTGCGCGACCGTCGCGCAAGGCGGCATTCAGCCCGACGGCTGGAGCGGCGCCTGCTGGGCTTTCGTCAATGCCAAATTCGGTCAGTTCATGTTCGGCACCTATCCGATTGAGGAGCGCTGGCGGCCGATACTGGTCGCCATCCTGTTCGCGGCACTGCTGGTGCCGATGCTGATACCGCGTGTACCGCGCAAGGGGCTGAACGCGATCCTGCTCTTCCTGATGCTGCCGATCGTTGCCTTCTTCCTTCTGGTTGGCGGCATGTTCGGCCTGCCGCATGTCGAAACCTCCCGCTGGGGCGGTCTGCTGATCACGCTGAGCCTGTCCTTCGTCGGTATCGCCGTGTCATTGCCGCTGGGCACCGTGCTGGCGCTCGGGCGGCGCTCCAAGATGCCGATCGTCAAGATGCTGTGCATCATCTTCATCGAAGCCGTACGCGGCATACCTCTGATTACCGTCCTGTTTTTCGTCAGCGTCATGCTGCCGCTGTTCCTGCCGGCCGGCGTCACCTTCGACAAGTATCTGAGGGCGCTCATCGGCGTGTCGCTTTTCGCGGCCGCCTACATGGCCGAAGTCGTGCGCGGCGGCCTTCAGGCGATCCCGAAGGGCCAGTATGAAGGCGCCGATTCGCTCGGCCTCGGCTACTGGCAGAAGATGGGGCTGATCGTGCTGCCGCAGGCGCTGAAGCTGGTCATCCCCGGCATCGTCAACACTTTCATCGGCATGTTCAAGGACACCAGCCTGGTTCTCATCATCTCGATGTTCGACCTGCTCGGCATCGTCAAGCAGAACTTCTCCGATGCCAATTGGGCGACGGCGCAGACCGCGAAATCCGGCCTGGTCTTCGCGGCCTTCATCTTCTGGATGTTCTGCTTCGGCATGTCGCGCTATTCAATGTACACGGAACGCCGGCTCGACACCGGCTACAAACGCTAAACAAAAAAGCAAGGGGACCCCAGCCATGGCCACCGAAAACGCCGTCGGCGCGGAAGAGATCAAGGTCGACGCCGCCAAGATGCATATTTCCACCACCGATGTCGCCATCGACATCGTCGCCATGCACAAATGGTATGGCGAGTTCCATGTGCTCAAGGACATCAATCTGAAGGTGATGCGCGGCGAACGCATTGTCATCTGCGGCCCTTCGGGGTCGGGCAAGTCGACGATGATACGCTGCATCAACCGGCTGGAGGAGCACCAGAAGGGCAAGATCATCGTCGACGGCAAGGAACTGACCAACGATCTGAAGAAGATCGACGAGGTGCGCCGCGAGGTCGGCATGGTGTTCCAGCACTTCAACCTGTTCCCGCATCTGACCATCTTGGAGAACTGCACGCTGGCGCCGATCTGGGTGCGCAAGACGCCGAAAAAACAGGCCGAGGAAATCGCCATGCATTTCCTCAAGCGCGTCAAGATCCCCGAGCAGGCCAACAAATATCCGGGCCAGCTTTCCGGCGGTCAGCAGCAGCGCGTGGCTATCGCCCGCTCGCTGTGCATGAACCCGCGCATCATGCTGTTCGACGAGCCGACCTCGGCACTCGATCCCGAAATGATCAAGGAAGTGCTGGAGACCATGGTGGGCCTCGCCGAGGAAGGCATGACCATGCTGTGCGTCACCCACGAGATGGGCTTTGCGCGGAAAGTTGCCAACCGGGTGATCTTCATGGATCAGGGCCAGATCGTCGAGCAGAACACGCCGGCTGAGTTCTTCGATCATCCGCGCCATGAGCGCACGAAACTGTTCCTGTCGCAGATCCTGCACTGAGCGGACTGGCGCCGATTCGAGAAAGCCCGGCCGTGCCACGGCCGGGTTTTTTGCGTCTGGCCGATCGGATAATGGTCGCCTTCATTGAGCCGCGACGAAACCGCGAAGCCGCACCGATGAAAAAACTCCTGCGTTTCCTGGTCATGCTGGTTGCAGCAGTGGTGCTCGCCGTGGCGCTCGGCACGCTGGTGCCGCGGCCGCTCTGGCCGGCGGCCGCCGCGGGTGAGGGCACGCGGCGCATATTGGTACTAAAGAACGCGATCCACACCGACATCGCCATTCCGGTGGACGATGAGGTGCGCCGGCGCTTCCGTTTCCTGGCCTATGCCGGCTTGCCTTCGGACGCACCCGAAGTGCACTACCTTGTCTTCGGCTGGGGTGGGCGGGCCTTCTACCTTGAAACGCCGACATGGTCGCAAGTGAAGGCGCTGCCCGTATTCAAGGCTCTGACACTCGACGCTTCGGTGATGCATGTCGACGTGGCCGGCGATATCTCCGAGCCGCATCCCGATGTCGCCGGCTTCGACGTGGACAAGGACCATTTTGCCGCATTGCTCGACTTCATCGAAGCGAGTTTTCAGCAGGGACCGAGCGGCCCGATCGTCATCGACAATGCCGCCTACTCCAATTTCGACCGCTTTTATGAGGCCAATGGCCGTTTCAACGCGCTGATGGGCTGCAACACCTGGACGGCGGCGGCACTGCGCACCGCCGGCCTGCGCACCGGCTGGTGGAACCCGCTGCCGGCGTCGCTTGGGTTGTCGATGCGGCTGTACAATTAGCTTTTGCCGCGGGCTCCTTTCAGCGACGGATGATCTGCTGCTGCCGCCACCCATAAAGCCAGTCCAAGTCCGCCGCGAGTTTCTCTCCCGGCCGTGTCGCCAGAAACAGATTGCGCGCCAATGCCACCGGTCCCCCGGCGTGCCAGGCGAGGCGGTTGAGCGCGCCGCGTTTCAGCACCTTTTCGATGCGCGGTCGTCTCAGGTTCTCCCAGATGGTGAGGCTTTGCGTCAGCCCGCCGGGGAAGTCGGCGATCAAAGTGGCCAGCGTCGCGGCATCCTCTATCGCCATGGCAGCGCCTTGTGCCGCGAACGGGGTCATCGCATGTGCGGCGTCGCCGATCAGCGCGATGCCGGGTGGCACGGTCCAGGGCTGCTTCCGTTCGACTGTATGGAGTGGCCAGGTCAGCCATGGGCCAGCCAATTCCACCAGTCTTGCAAGGCCTGCGGCCGTGCCACGCATGGCGCTGGCGAGGATGCTGGGATCGGCATGGCCTGACCAGCCTTCGGCAATGCGCTCGCCTTTGGTGAAAGCGACAAGGTTGAACGCGTCCCCCTTGCTGACGGGGTAAGCGACCATGTGGAAGCCGGGATGAAGGAAGGTGGTGACGCAATTGGCCGCACCGATTGCCGCAAACGCATTGCCGGCAGCGCTGTCGGCCGAGATCGTGGTGCGCCATGCCAATTCGCCCGAAAACCTGCTTTGGGCGGACGTTACGCCAAACCTGCGCACCGCTGACCAGACGCCATCGGCACCGACCAGCAGAGATCCTTCGGTATCGATGATCTTGCGACCGACCCCGTCTGTCATGGTGATACCGACTGAACCGGAGGCCACGCTGCTGACCTGCGCGCCGGTGGTGAGCTGGATGTCGGGCATTTGCGCGACGCGCGCCATCAGGGCGTCTTGCAGATCCGCCCGGTGCGCCACGAGATAGGGCGCGCCCCAGCGTTCCTCACCGGCGCCGCCAAGCGGCACGCGTGCCAGTTGGCGCAGGCTCGCGGCGTCCTTCAGCACCACGGCTTCCGGCTTGACGGCATTGGCAAGAAGCGTGTCGAGAACCCCAAGCTGGCGCAGAATGCGCGTCGCGTTTGGAGAGAGCTGGATGCCGGCGCCCGCCGCTTCGATGCGCTTGGCCTGTTCGAACACTTTTACGGGGTAGCCGCGCTCGGCGAAGGCAATCGCCGCCGTCAGCCCGGCGATTCCAGCCCCGGCAATCACGACCTGCCGGGACCGCGTCTCGCTCATGGTCGGGAGGTCAGGCGGCCTGGTCGATGTAGAGGCAGCCCGCCGGCTGCGTTTCCGTTGCCTTCAGCTTCGGCGAATAGCGGTAGAGGGTCGAGCAATAGGGGCAGACTTTCTCATTGTCGTCGCCCATGTCGAGAAACACATGCGGATGATCAAAAGGCGGGTTGGCGCCCGTGCACATGAATTCCTTGACCCCGATGTCGATTGCCGGATGGCCCGCATCGTTCTGGAAATGGGGAATGGAACCGCCTGCCATCGTCGTCTCCTTAACGCAGTCTCTCTGCATCTGGATCATATCAAGCCTGTTTGCAAGTTCGATGAAATCAAACTGTCGCAAAAGCCTGTCAGAGAACTGTCGCAAAAGCCTGCCACAGGATAAGTTAAGCCGGTTAACCGGCCGAGGCGGGCGGAAGAGCAGGAATCATGAACGAACTGAAGCCGGTACAGAGCGAATTCAACAACGTCACGGCAGCGAGCCCGGAAGGCAATCCGGACCGTTTCGTCAACCGCGAGTTCTCCTGGCTGCAGTTCAATCGCCGCGTTCTCGAAGAATCGCTGAACACCCATCACCCGCTGCTGGAGCGCGTCCGTTTCCTGTCGATCTCGGCCGCCAATCTCGACGAATTTTTCATGGTGCGCGTCGCCGGCCTTGCCGGTCAGGTGCGCGAGGGCATCGTGCTGAAAAGCCCGGACGGACGCACCCCCGAACAGCAGCTCGAACAATTGCTGCGTGAGGTCGAGCGGCTGCAGGAGGACCAGCAGAAGAGCCTTTCGGCACTCACGGTGCTGCTCAACAAGGAAGGCATCGAGAGCATCACCCGTGATGCGCTGACCAAGGACGAGAAGACCTGGCTGGAAGAGCATTTCCAGGAGCAGGTGTTTCCGGTGCTCACTCCGCTGTCGATCGACCCGGCGCATCCGTTCCCGTTCATTCCCAATCTCGGCTTCTCGATGGCGCTGCAGCTTCGCCACCGCAAGAATGGCGAAGAGATGAGCGCGCTGCTGCGCCTGCCGGTGGCGCTGAAGCGCTTCATCCGCCTGCCGGACCGCAAGCGCCATGTCCGCTTCATTCCGCTGGAAGAGGCGGTCGGCCTTTACATCGGCAAGCTGTTCCCCGGCTACGAGGTCAAGGGCTCCGGCACGTTCCGCATCATCCGCGACAGCGATATCGAGGTCGAGGAAGAATCGGAAGACCTAGTGCGGCTGTTCGAAACGGCGCTGAAGCGGCGCCGCCGCGGTTCGGTCATCCGCATCGAATTCGACATGCTGATGCCTGGAGAATTGCGCGATTTCGTCGCCGGCGAGCTTGGCGTCTCGTCGAGCCGCATCAGCGTGCTCACCGGGCCGCTGGCGCTCAGCCAGATCTCCGAGATCGTCTCCGTCCCCCGCGACGACCTGAAATTCATACCCTACAACCCACGCTTTCCCGAGCGCATCCGCGAGCATGGCGGCGACTGTTTTGCCGCCATCCGCGAGAAGGACATCGTCGTCCATCACCCCTACGAGTCGTTCGACGTCGTGGTGCAGTTCCTACGCCAGGCAATGGCCGACCCCGAAGTGGTGGCGATCAAGCAGACGCTCTATCGCACCTCCAACGACAGCCCGATCGTGCGTGCGCTTGTCGACGCGGCCGAGGCCGGCAAGTCGGTGACGGCGCTGGTCGAGCTCAAGGCGCGTTTCGACGAGGAGGCCAACATCCGCTGGGCGCGCGATCTCGAACGCGCCGGCGTGCAGGTCGTGTTCGGCTTCCTCGAACTCAAGACCCACGCCAAGATGTCGCTGGTGGTGCGGCGCGAGGACGGCAAGCTGCGCAATTACGTCCATCTCGGCACCGGCAACTACCACCCGGTCACCGCGCGCATCTACACCGACCTGTCCTTCTTCACCACCGATCCGACAATCGCCCGTGACGTCGCCCAACTGTTCAATTTCATCACCGGCTATGCCGAGCCGACCGCCGAAATGCGGCTGGCGATATCGCCGTTCACGCTGAGGAACCGCATCCTTCAGCACATTTCAGACGAGGTCACCCACACATTGGAGGGACGGCCGGCGCGCATCTGGATGAAAATGAACGCGCTCGTCGACCCCATCATCATCGATGCGCTCTACGACGCCAGCCGCGCCGGGGTGGAAATCGACCTTGTCGTGCGCGGCATATGCTGTTTGCGGCCGCAGGTGCCGGGCCTGTCGGAGAACATCAGGGTCAAGTCGATCGTCGGCCGGTTCCTCGAGCACAGCCGCATCTATTGCTTCGGCAACGGCCATGGCCTTCCCTCGGACGAGGCGATTGTCTACATCTCCTCGGCGGACCTGATGCCGCGCAATCTCGACCGCCGCGTCGAGACCATGGTGCCGATCACCAATCCAACTGTGCATGAACAGATTCTGGGCCAGATCATGCTGGGCAACATCATGGACAATCAGCAAAGTTTCGACGTATTGGCTGATGGAACCTCCCGGCGCGTGGTGCTGGAGGAGGGTGAGGAACCGTTCAACGCGCAGGAATATTTCATGACCAATCCGAGCCTGTCGGGACGGGGTGACGCGCTGAAATCGCATGCGCCCAAGCGAATCGCGCAGTTCAAGCGCCGCAAGAAGAACGCCACCACCTGATGCTGTCCAAATCCCAGGGCCGGCTGCAGGACCGCCGACCGCTGTCCATCATCGACATCGGCTCCAACTCGATCCGTCTTGTCGTCTATGAGGGGCTGGCGCGTTCGCCGACCACGCTGTTCAACGAAAAGATGCTGGCGGGCCTCGGCCGCGGCATCGTGTCGACGGGGAAGCTCGACCCCGAAGGGGTGGCGCGCTCGATGGAGGAGTTTCGCCGTTTCCGCGCGCTCTCCGACCAGGCCGGTGCCGAACACATGTACGTGCTGGCAACCGCCGCGGCCCGAGAGGCGATCAACGGTCCCGATTTCATCCATCGCGCCGAGGATGTGCTGAAGACCGAGATCCGCGTGCTCTCCGGCCGCCAGGAAGCGCATTATTCCGCGCTGGGCGTCATCTCCGGCTTCCATCCGGCCAACGGCATTGCCGGCGACCTTGGCGGCGGCAGCCTGGAGCTCATCGACATCGATGGCGAGGCCATCGGCGACGGCATCACGCTGCCGCTTGGCGGCCTGCGCCTGCAGGACATGGCGAAGAACTCGCTCGTCCAGGCGCAGAAGATCGCGCGCCAGGAATTGGCCCGGGCCAAGCTGTTGAAGGGCGGGCAGGGCAGGACTTTCTACGCTGTCGGCGGCACCTGGCGAAACCTCGCCAGACTGCACATGGAGATGAACAACTATCCGCTCGGCGTCATGCACAACTACGAGATATCGGCCGAAAGTGCTCAAACGTTCCTCAAGCAGGTGGCCAGGGGGGAGGTCGAAAAGGTGAGGGGTATCGAGGGCGTCTCCAAGAACCGCCGCTCGCTGCTGCCATACGGCGCTCTCGTGCTGCAGGAAATCATGACGGCGATGCAGCCGTCCAGGATCGTCGTTTCGGCGCAAGGCGTGCGCGAGGGTTTTCTCTATTCGCTGCTCGACGCGGCCGAGCAGAAGGCCGATCCGCTGATCTCGGCCGCCGAGGAGCTTGCGCTCTTGCGTTCGCGTTCGGTCCATCATGCGCATGATCTGGTCGAATGGACCGGCAGGGCCTTCAAGGCGTTCGGCATCGACGAGACGGAAGACGAAGCGCGCTATCGCCACGCCGCCTGCCTGCTCGCCGATATCGGCTGGCGCGCTCATCCGGAATATCGCGGCAAGCAATCGCTCAACATCATCGCTCATGCGTCCTTCATCGGTGTCGATCATCCCGGCCGCGCCTACCTGGCGCTGACCAACGCCTACCGTCATGACGGCGTCTTCAATGAATTGGTGGCGCCCGAAATCAAGGCGCTGGCGCCGCCCCGCCTGTTGGAGCGCGCCCGCGTGCTGGCGGCGATGATGCGCGTCGTCTACCTGCTGACGGCCGCGATGCCCGGCATCATGCCGAGGCTGAAATGGGAAAGCCGCCCCAACGGCGCGCTGGCGCTGGTGCTGCCGGCTTCGCTTTCCGACCTCTACGGCGAGCGCCCGGCCGGCCGGTTGGCGCAACTGGCGCGCATCACCAACCGCCGCCTGGAGTTGGCGGTCGAGGGCGGGCAGAGCGTTTCTGTAAAGTAGCTTGGCAGTACTTTACCTGGGGTAAGCTGGAAAAGTGCGACGATTGGGGTGGAGACATGAAGGTCGGTCGGCTGGTTGTGATATTTTCGGCCCTGTATCTCTCGCTCTTCGGGTCAACCAGTGCGCAAACGCTTTTCACGCTGTCCGTCGTGTCCAAAGGGACATTTGAATTCGATCGTTCCTATCCGGGGGGCGATATTACGAAACGCCCTTTCAATTTTCACCGAATGTTTGGCCTGCCTCCGAACGGAGAAACGATTAACTACTTCGTATTCAAGCCTAGCGATGACGTATTCATGGCCATGAACTCTATGGGTAGGGACAGCTTGTTCTCAACTATTGAGCCCTGTTCTTTTGGTGTCAATAAAGTTCTCGCCGATAGAGCACAGACGATCGGTGGTGAGATCCGGTCCGTTTTCGGCCGGACCGACCTGTTACCCTACCTGAAGAGACGAGAATTGATCCAATCAGACGGGTACATCTACGTTGCAATAGACAGCAATCTTCGGAATTACGTCCGGAACGGCAGCGAATTCGGCTCTGAATGGGTGCCGATGGCGGTGCAGAAAAAGCAGGTTTGTCTCTATATAGGGGTCGGGCGGATGGGATATCGCGCCTTTGCCTCGCAGCCCATAAATCTGAGCCGCCTCGCTAACTTCGTCTTCGTCGACTGACGGCCTTTTCCTAGCCTGTGACGCCCTTTCCATCGGCCGACCATGCTCCCCCGCCGGCCATGGCGAGCGCCAGGAAACCGCCCGATATCGCGATATCCTTCATCAGCATCTGCTGGTGCAGGAAAGCGAGCGTCGCATCGCCGGCACCTTGGCCATAATGGCCGATATAGCCGGCCGCGACGCAGAAGGCGGCCAGCAGCAGCGCCACGATCCGCGTCTGGAAGCCGACGAGGATCAGCAGCCCCGCTATCAGCTCGAAAAGGCCGGTGCACCAGGCGGCGAGCGCCGGCAGCGGCAGACCAAGGCCGGCGAAATAGCTGGTGGTGCCGCCAATGTTGGCGAGCGCCTGGAAACCGGACGGCACGAACAGCACGGCAAACAGCAGCCGCGAAACCATAAGCAATGCATTGCGAGCCATGGCACCCTCCCTTGCCGGCACAGTCGCCGGCGACCATTGCAATCTACGCCTGTGATCCCAAAACGAAAAAGCGGCGCGGAAAATTCCGCGCCGCTTCTTTAGGGTCCTTGGGAGGGGAAGCGTCAGCCGCGCTTGGCGTCGATCGAATAGGCGCCGGCACCCGAGGAGGCCAGCAGCAGGAAGCCGCCTGTGATTGCGAGGTTCTTGAGGAACTGGATCATCTGCATCTGGTCGGCCCAGCCGGTGTGGGCGACCAGCCCGGTCGCGATAGTGAAGATAGCGAGCACCCAGGCTGCGATCCTGGTCTGGAAACCGACAAGGACGGCAAGGCCGCCAAGCAGTTCGATCAGTCCGACGATGACGGCCGTCGCCGTCGGCGCCGGCAGGCCGAGGCCACCGAAGTAGGCGGCCGTGCCGGAAATGGCTGTGAGCTTGCCGAATCCGGAAAGCAGGAAAATGACTGCGAGCAGGATACGGCCGAGCAGGATGGTGACAGAGCTGTTGGACGCGGTACCGGCGCCGGCGGCGGAAGTGTTGATGGACATGGTGGCTCTCCGAATGGGTTGAATGACCACTCAGATAGACGATGCCGACTGTTCACCAAAGTCAGCTATGCGGCGACACATTGTTCACAGAATATACATTTCCGTGATTGGGCAGGACGCGCGAAATTCGTATCGGACAGTGCGGCGACGGGAGCAAATTCTCCCGCCGAAAAATATCAGCCGTGGGACGGAAAACGGCTTTGCGCTGTTCCTGGAAGTGCTTACCCCGGATGCGTCATGTCCTCCGGCCGCACCAGGCGGTCATAGTCGGCCTCGCTGACCAGTCCGGTTGCCAACGCTTCCTCGCGCAATGTCGTGCCCTTCTTGTGCGCGGTCTTGGCGATCTTGGCCGCGTTGTCGTAGCCGATGGTGGGCGCAAGCGCCGTCACCAGCATCAGCGAACGGTCGAGGGCCGCCTTGATGTTGTCCTCTCGCGCTTCGATGCCGACGACGCAATTGTCTGTGAAGGAGACCGAAGCGTCGGCGAGCAACTGCACCGACTGGAGGAAGTTGTAGGCCATCAGCGGATTGTAGACATTGAGCTCGAAATGGCCCTGGCTGCCGGCGAAGGTCAGCGCCGCATTGTTGCCGAAGACCTGCACGCAGACCTGCGTCATCGCCTCGCACTGCGTCGGGTTGACCTTGCCCGGCATGATCGAGGAGCCGGGTTCGTTTTCCGGCAGCGACAATTCGCCGAGGCCCGAGCGCGGACCGGAGCCAAGGAAGCGGATGTCATTGGCGATCTTGAAGAGTGCCGCGGCAGCCGCGTTGATCGCGCCATGCGAGAACACCATGGAATCATGCGCCGCCAGTGCCTCGAACTTGTTCGGCGCGGTAACGAAAGCAATGCCAGTGATGGCCGCGATGCGATCGGCTACTCGCTCGGCGAAACCGACCGGCGCGTTGAGGCCGGTGCCGACTGCGGTGCCGCCTTGCGCCAGTTCCTGCAGACCGGGCAGCGTCATTTCGATACGCTTGATCGAGGAGGCGACCTGCGCCGCGTAGCCGGAGAATTCCTGGCCCAGCGTCAGCGGCGTGGCATCCTGCGTGTGGGTGCGGCCGATCTTGATGATGTGATTGAAGTCCCGGCTCTTGGCGGCGAGCGCCTTGTGCAGGTGGTGCAGCGCTGGGATCAGGTCATGTATGATCCGCTCGGCGCAGGCGATGTGCATGGCCGTCGGATAGGTATCGTTCGACGACTGGCTCATATTGACGTGGTCGTTGGGGTGCACCGGCTTTTTCGAACCCATGACGCCGCCCAGCATTTCGATCGCGCGGTTCGAGATCACCTCGTTGGCATTCATGTTGGACTGCGTGCCGGAGCCGGTCTGCCAGACCACCAGCGGGAAATGGTCGTTGAGCTTGCCGTCGATGACCTCCTGCGCGGCTTCGATGATCGCCTTGCCGATGGCCGGATCGAGCCGCTTGAGCTCCATATTGGCCTCCGCCGCCGCCCGCTTGACGATCCCCAGCGCGCGCACGATCGAAGCCGGCTGCTTTTCCCAACCGATCTTGAAATTGCCCAGCGACCGCTGCGCCTGCGCGCCCCAATACCGGTCGGCGGCGACCTCGATGGGGCCGAACGTATCGGTTTCGGTTCTGGTTTTTTCAGCGCTCATGGGAAATCTCCGGTCTGTCGATTTGCGCAAGGGCGTATCGCGTTGCATAAACGGCTTCAAGCAGAGATTGCGGACGCTGAAGGTGCAAATCGGTTGAAGATGCTCTCCCGCCCAGTTGGGGATGGGCAGCTTCGTATTCTCAGATCATCTCCGGCATCGGCTCCGACAGCGACGGCAGTTCCGGCTGTTCGGCGGGACGGCTGGTCTGGCGCAGCATCGTCTCGAAATCGGAGCCGCGCGTGATGGTCAGAGTGCGCGCGCCTTCAGCCGCGCGGCGACATAGTTCTTGACCTGCCGGATCGCCTGTTCGCGTGAGACGCTGCCTGGCTGCAGGCCGAGCCGAAGCCAAAGTCCGTCGATCAAGGCCGTGACGCCAAGCGCGATGTCGTCGGCCTCGCCGGGCGAGGTGAGGCCGCGCAGGCCGGATAACAGGTTCATGCCGGATCTGCGCGGCCATGGCGCCTCGCGGGCGGGCGATGGCTGCCGCGTCGTGGATTTCGCCGGGGATATTGCCGGGTTGATCCGGCACCTGCGGCTGGACCGGCCTGTCGTCGTCGGCCATTCGCTGGGCGGCATGGTGGCGATTGCATTGGCCGCGCGGCAGCCGGACCTCATCGGCGGCTTGGTCGTGCTGGCCAGCACGCTCAAGCCCGGCTTCACGCCGGACCATCCGTTGCCGGTCGGCATCCAGGCCTTGCGCGACCCGATATCGCCGGCCGATCCGTTCTACGCCTGGTGGCATGCTTGCGGGGCCTCGGTACCGCAGCCCTTTCTCTCCGGCCTGGCGAAGGAAGCTTCCGCCATGCCGGCGGCCCGCTGGCGTGCCGTTCTGGAGGAAGTCCGCATCACGGACCTTACTGCCGATGCACGGGCCGTGCGGGCCAGGGCGCTGATCATCGGCGGCGCGTGCGACCCGCTTTTCGGCGAGACGCATCAGCAGGCCTTGGCCGAGGTGCTGACCGGCTCTCGCCTCGTATGGGCGCAAGATTGCGGTCACAATCCGCATTGGGAAGACCCGGCCTTTGTCGCCTCGACGATCGCGGGAATGTTGACCGGCCGCTGATCATCTCAACAGCGATCGGGCCGTGGGCACCAGCCGCAACGTCTCGGCCGGTTTCGTGCTGACGGCTTGCGTGCCCTGGCCGAACGCCCGCCACGCCGGCAAAGTCACGAGGCGATGGCTGGCATGGGCGTCGGCGTCGTGGAAGCCGGCAACGGCGATGAAGACGTTTTCTCCGGCACGCACGGGAAGCCGAGGGAACGTGTTTGCGGCCGGCTCCGTCACGAAGGCGCCGAGCAGACGCGCGCCGTTCTGGGCAAGCCGCGCAACCATCTCCGCCCGGACGCGTCCGGCGAAGTCGGCCTCGGTGCCCGGCCGCAAATGATGAATCGAAATCTCAACCAGACCCGGCAACCGATTCCGATCGCTTGTGCTTTTGGCCGCCGTTGGCCGTCGCAACCCTGACAGATCGAAGCCGGCATCCAGCCACGCCGGCCGCAGCAGCAACACATCGTCGGAATCGATCATCGTCGCGTTCGCGGCATCGCGGTGCGCCGCCCATACAGGGCCGTCATAGAACGCGCTCAGGGCGTCCTTGCGTGCATCCATGCTCTCGAAACCGCGCATCCAGACGAACATGTCGGGGCGGTCCAGGTCACGGAATTGGCCGATGATCGTCATCCCCGCGTCTTCCTGGCTTTCGATGAACTCCGTGTCGAAGATCTCGATCAACGTTTCGCGCCGGCCGGGTTTCAACGTGTACTGGCGCAATTCGACGATCGGCGAGGCGAGTGCCGCCGGCTTCGGCGCGGCCTTCGGGGTCGGGTTCATCCGGCGTTCTCCAAAACAGGTTGATCATCCTGTTTATAAACAGACCGGTTGCCCTGTTTTGTCAACATGCTATCCTTCAGCAATGTCAGCAGAGATCGACGTCCGGCCAAGGCGAGCCCGCGGCAAACGCATCAACGACCCCGAGGGCATGCGCAGGAAAGTGCTCGATGTCGCGGAAGTCGCGTTTCAGGCGCGCGGCTACCATGCTTCCAGCCTAGGCGACCTGATGGCGGCGGCCGGCGTCAGCGGTGGCGCGCTCCATCATCATTTCCCAACCAAGAAGGCACTGGCGCTCGCGGTCATCGACGAGCGCGTGGCGGCGGCGGTCGAGGAGACGTGGATCGCGCCGGTCCGGCAGGCGGCTTCGGCGCGCGAGGGCGTGCGGGCCGTGTTCGAAGCCGTGGCGGCGGAACTGGAACGACAAGGTTTCGTGCGCGGCTGCCCGCTCAACAATCTCGCGCACGAACTCTCGCTCGCCGATCCCGAATTCCGGATTGCCCTTGCCGGCATCTTCGCGGCATGGCGCCAGGCGATCGCCGACAAGGTCAGGGCCGACCAGCAGGAAGGCAGGGAGCAAGGGACGGATCCCGGGCATTTTGCTGTGGTTGCGGTCGCCGCCTATTCCGGCGCCATGTCGATGGCCAAGACAGCGCAGGACGCCGGCCCGTTGCGCGATTGCCTTGTGGCATTCGAGCGGAGCGCCTCGCAAGCGGCATCATCGCAGGGCGATCCGAGGGTGAGACGACGTCGCAGGGTGCTGCCACGGTTCGGCAGCATATGAGACAGGCTACAGCCCGCTTTGCCGCCGATGCCGCGACGAGCGCGGAAAGCCGATTCCTACTCCGCCAATGGCTTGATCGTCTCGTAACCGTTCACCGATTCCGCGCTGGTCCCTTCATCGTAGCGCCGGGCGAGGGCAGCCTGCAGATCGGGTGAATAGAGCGCGGTGAAGGCGTCGAGCGTCTCTCCGAATCCGTTCTTGAAGGTTTCCTTGACGGCGAGCACATTGTATTTGCAGTCGCCCAGGCTGAAGGTCTCCTTGCCCTTGACGGCCAGCGTCAGCGTCTTGGTGGCCTTCGGCTGCTTGCTCGGCGACAGTTCGACGAACTCGATCGTGCTCTTAGCTCCCGCCTTGAGAGGAAACAGTTTTCGCAGATCGGAAAATGGGATCATTGCCAGCCGACCGGTCTCGCTATCGCGAAAAACCTCGATCAGGCCGGCATACAGGAACTGCTTCTGCGGTGATTGCTGCTCGTAAGTGTTGGTGACGGAGATCATCCCGCCTGCCGCTGGCCGAAATTCGCTTTGGATACCGGGCCTTGCCAGGACAAAGCCATTCCTCGCCGATTTCGCGTCGACGCACGGGCCACCATGCGCGGCGCCGGCGGTGAACAGGATCGCTGATATGCCAGCCGATAGGGTCTTCATGGCCTTCCCCTTGCCATAGAGCTTGATCTGGATGCCCCTAGACATGGCAGACGCCTGTCGTGCTGTCGATGACGATAGGGCGGCTCCTTCCATACGACGATCGCAATGGCGTGATCTGAACTTTACTGCCGCCCGCTCGCCATGCTGAAATTCCCCGATGATGAATCGCCCTTCGTCCCCATTGCTCTCGCGCCGCAGTTTTCTGGTGCAGGCCGCCGGTCTCGCCGCGGCCGGTGCGCTTTCACGCCCGGCGCTCGGTCAGACCGGGCAGCGCATCCAGCCTGTCGACGCCACCTTCCTGTTCGTCGCCGATGTCCATGCCTGCCGCATGGCAAGCGGCTTGAGCCCCAATTGCCAGCGGGAAGGCAAGACGGACGCGGCGCTGCTGCGCAACGTCGCGGCGTTGAATGCCATCGGTGACAAGGATTGGCCAGCCGAGATCGACGGCATCGCCACGGGCCTGCGGGCGGCCGGCAGCCGCATCGGCACGCCACTCGGCCTTGTCGTCGGCGGTGACATCACCGACGATGGCGGCGGCCAGATCACCGAGCCCAGCGAAGGCACCCAACTTCTGCAGTTCAGCCAGCGCTATCAGCAAGGCATGGGTCCCGACCGCGTGCATGTTCCGGTTTATGTCGGGCTCGGTAATCATGATCTCGATCAGAACGGTCCGCCGCATCATGTCGACTGGTATCGGCGCGAAATGCGCGATTATGTCGAGGTCAATCATCGCGCCGGGGTGTTCTTCAAGCCCCCCGTGCCGGCCACCAGCTACGACGTCGACACCGACTGCTATTCATGGGACTGGGGTGGCCTGCATCTGGTGCAGACCCATCGCTTCGCCGGCGATACCGGCCATGGCGCCGACAACAGCCTGCCCTGGCTCAAGCAGGATCTGGCGACCTATGCGGCGGACGGCCGCCCGGTCGTCCTGTTCCAGCACTATGGCTGGGACAGTTTTTCGATGGAGCGATGGGACCCCGTCAAGAGAGTATTCGACGAGGGTGGCAAGGGAGCGTCGCATTGGTGGAGCGATGCGGACCGTCAGGCATTGCTGGCGGCCCTGAAGGGCTACAACGTCATTGCCGTCTTCCACGGTCATCAGCATGAGGTGCCGATGATCTATCAACGCGACGGCCTCGACCTCTTCAAGCCGAAAGCCGCCTATATGGGCGGCTTCGCTCTGGCACGTGTCACCGACGACAGCCTGGACGTCGTGTTGGGGCAAGCCGGCGACGACCATGGCGACGTGATTTTCACCAGCGCCTTCAGCAAGTCGCTGAAGACGTGAAAAGGGCCGCTCGACGCGGCCTTTTTCACAGCGATCAAAGCGCTTTCTTGACCTTGTCTTTCACGTCGCCATAGGCCTTCTGCACCTTTCCGATGGCTTTGTCGGCCATGCCTTCGGCCTGCGTCCGTCTGTTGCCGGTCGCCTTGCCGGCCGCCTGCTTGATCGAGCCTTTCACCTGCTTGGCGACGCCGGCGACCTGATCCTTGTTCACCATTTTGCGCATCTCCCGGGTTTGGTCCGCCTGGGCAAACGAGCCGGCACGGCTTCGGTTCCAGCAGCCGCTGCCTGTCGGCAAAACAGGTGCCTTTCGGCGGCCGGCAGGCTAGGGTCCGGCAAGCGCACTCCGCAAGGAGAAAGGCCGCCAAGGAGGGACAGATGTCGGAGTTCACGCTCTATATCGGCAACAAGTGCTTTTCGTCCTGGTCGCTCAGGCCTTGGGTGGCGATGCGGCAGCTGGAGATACCGTTCGAGGAGGTCTTGGTGCGGCTGCGCACGCCCGAGACTTTTGCCAATCTGGCGAAAGTGTCGCCGACCGGTCAGGTTCCCGTCCTGGTTCACAAGCCCTTGAATCACGATGGCAGGATCATCTGGGAAACCCTTGCCATCCTTGAATATCTCGCCGATCTCTTTCCTGGGAAAAAGCTGTGGCCGGCCGATATCGGCGCCCGGGCGCTGGCGCGTTCGGCGGCGACCGAGATGCATTCCGGGTTTCGCGAAGTCCGCTATGGCTGGCCGATGAACTTGCGCCGGCCGAAGGGACACAAGCCGCTCGACGCCGAGGGCGAGGCCCAGCGTGCCCGCATCGAGGCGCTGTGGCGCGAGTGCCGTGACAAACACGGCAAGGGCGGTCCGTTCCTGTTCGGCCATTTCACCGCGGCCGATGCCATGTATGCGCCCGTCGTCACCCGTTTCGACACCTATGGCGGGGAGCTGGCGCCCGACACCAGGGCCTATGTCGACGCGGTCCTGGCAACACCGGCAATGCGCCAATGGTGTGCCGAAGCCGCAAGGGAGACATGGCCGGAACCAGGCCCCGACGAATAGGGCGGGGGCGTGATTCCGAAAAATGGGGCGCATGGTTCTCGTCAAATAGAACGCCCCTCGCGCCTGTTAGCTCGCGGGGGGCGTCTTTGCCATCAGCCTTTCTTTCGATTGCTCTCATGAACTGCTGATGACATGGAGAAAATGCGCGTTTGCAGGGATGGTTCCGGGATCCTGCGATTTTTTTTCGAGTCGACGCGGCGTGGTATCCGGTGCGCCGCGATGCCAGCGGTTGGCGAATCCACGGCTTGGGTCATCCGAATTTGACAAGCCGCCAAAAGACCCCTACAAGCAATTCGTCGATATTTGTTTGATTGACTTTTGTTATCCGCGCTTTCGAGCGCGTCTTTGACGAACTTCCCACATCAAAAATCGAGACAACGACGTTATGCATCCGCATGACGGCGAACGAATATTTGCCATGGAAAGGGTTCGTCATGAGCACCGGCACAGTTAAGTGGTTCAATGCCACCAAGGGTTTTGGTTTTATTCAGCCTGACGACGGCTCCGCCGACGTTTTTGTCCACATCTCGGCCGTGGAACGCGCCGGCATGCGCGACATCGTCGAGGGCCAGAAGCTCGGCTACGAGATGGTCCGCGACAACAAGTCGGGCAAGATGTCCGCCGACCAGTTGAAGGCGGCCTGAAGAAAGAATTCTGCCGTCCCGGTGACCACGGATGTACTGGCACCGGTGAACGGCGAATTCGGGCGCATGGCCACGGAAACCTGAGTTTCCAACGCCTGTGACGCCCATCAAGAGTTTGCTTGTGCATCCAGTTGGATGCGCGGCGCTCCCAGGGAAGGTCAGGCGGTGCCTGGCCTTTTTCATTTTACGCTTGTTGCCGCCGAAAATGCGCTGCGCATTGGGCTGAACGTGCTAAGGGACGCTCCAGCAATTTGAATCCGTTGCCGCATTGCTTTGTGCAAGGTCCCGACCGAAGACCCGGTCTCGCCCTATCGGCACCAGGCTCCTGACAGGAGAAAGATTTTGACCGCCCATCCGAAGACAGCCGTTGATCCGGCCGCGTCGCTGTTCAGCAAGACGCAAACCCAGTCGATGTCGCTCAACCGCATCATTTCCGAGCGCGATGCCGTCAGCCAGGCGCGGGAAGCCAAGACCGCGCGCTTGCGCGAGCTGCGGCTGGAGAAGGAGGCCGACGAGATGGTGGCGGCCGCAGCACTCGCGGCGCTGCCGAAACGCGCCGGAAAACGCTGATGGCCACCAAGCGCGTACCGCCAACGCCGATCGCCGCCGATGCGACCATCGCCGACATGGTCGAAACCCTGGACAAGCCGGTCGAATATGTCCGACGCGTGCTGGAAAAACTCGAACGGTGCAAGCGCGCCCATGGCGATGCCCAGGTGCGCGTCGGCGTGCGCGGCCGGGCCGAGTGCCCGAACTACCTCATCGAATATGTCCGCGAAGACGCCAAGACCCATGAGCGGGTCACCTATCAGGATGCTGCCTATAGCGGCAGCACGCATCGTGAGCTGGCGCCGCATCACATCGCGGAAGCCAGGAACTGGTCGCCCGAGGAAATGAACATCACGGCGGTTTCGGCGTTGATCGGCCGCTTGCGCAATCCGCGCGCACCGTCATCGCGTTTCGCCGACGAGGACTGACATGGCCATAAAATTCTCTGCAAAGGACCAGCCGGCAGCACCGGCTTCCGCCGCAAAGCCGGCCAAGCCGGCTGCCGCGCCGAAGGCAGCCGAGACAGCGACGGATCTGTTCAAGTCGCCGGTCGACGCGCCGAAGGGCAAGACGGGCAAGAAGAAGTAGCACCTTGCCTCGGGATGCCGATCGCAACCTTGCCGCTTCGGGGCCGTTTGCCGTGGCAGCCACGACCAGCCTGCCGTCGTCGGACATCGCTGCTGTCTTCGATTGCCAGAGCTGCGGCGCCTGCTGTTCCTATTCGGCCGAGTGGCCGCGCTTCTCCACCGAGGACGACACGCAGCTCGATCGCATCCCGGAGAAATTCGTGGCGGCCGACCTGTCGGGCATGCGCTGTGACGGCGTGCGCTGTTCGGCCCTATCAGGCGAAGTCGGCAAGTCGACCGCTTGCACCATCTATGAACTGCGCCCGGATGTCTGCCGCGCCTGCATGCCTGGCGATGACGAGTGCCTGATGGCACGCCGGGCGCTCGGATTTTCTACCTCTTAACAGGCGGAGTCCCAATGCATGTCGCCCGGAAGTGTCCTCGGTTCCGGGATAACGACATGCATAAAATCAGAAGCTTACAGCAGGTCGGGCGAATCCTATTCGCCGCGACATGCTGTAGTGGCGAGTGTCTGTCGCTTGTGCGCACCCCGCTTGCTGGCTAGGCTGCGTCAGGCAGGGTGCCGGAGGAAATCATCTTGAGCATCGAATTTCTGTTGACGTCGCTGATTGTCGTGGCTTCGCCGGGCACCGGCGTCCTCTACACGCTGAGCGCCGGGCTTTCGCGCGGTGCACGTGCCTCGATCATCGCAGCCTTCGGCTGCACGCTCGGCATCATACCGCACATGGCGGCCGCCATCACCGGCCTTGCGGCGCTGCTGCACACCAGTGCGGTCGCCTTCGAGACCCTGAAATATCTCGGCGTCGCCTACCTGCTCTACATGGCCTGGAACACGCTGAAGGAGAAGGGCGGCCTGAGCGTCGAGGACAATGTCGCGCCGCGCTCGGCCGGCAAGGTGATCGCCACCGGCATCCTCGTCAACGTCCTCAATCCGAAACTGTCGATCTTCTTCTTCGCCTTCCTGCCGCAATTCGTCAGCACCACCGAACCGAATGCACTGTCGAAGATGCTGGAGCTCAGCTCGGTGTTCATGCTTTTGACCTTCGTGGTCTTCGTCGGCTACGGCATCTTCGCGGCCTCGATCCGCAGCCACGTCGTGTCGCGGCCGATGGTGCTGACCTGGATGCGTCGGACGTTTGCCGGCGCCTTCGTCATGCTCGGCGCCAAGTTGGCGCTGGCGGACAGGTGATCGCGCGGCCTACAGCATGTCGCGGCGAATAGGGTTCGCCCGACCTGCTGTAAGCTTCTCATTTCATGCATGTCGTTGTCCCGGAACCGAGGACACTTCCGGGCGACATGCATTAGCCCTTGACGTAACCCATCGCCTCGACGATCCGCCCGCCCGCGACGCGCATCAGATTGACGCCGCGCAGAGAATTGCCGTCGGCCATCCAGTAGCGCCAACGGATCGTGGCGCGGTCGCCGGCCACGAAAGTCTCCTCGATGTCGAAGTGCGTGCCGGGTGCGGTGGCGATCGCCGACCACAACTCGACGCAGGCAGCCTTACCGGCTCGGCGCGCGCCCTCCGGCGCCGGTGTGGTGTTCTCGATCACGCAGTCCTGCGCCACCAATTCGTCGAGTGCCGAGGGGTCGTGATGCTGGAACACGTCATTGTAGCGCCGCATGATTTCAGCGGTTTCGCCGGAGCGGTTGGCCGTGGCGATGTCGATGATCAATTCCTGGGTCACTGGATTTTCTCCTTCGTTTTAGTGGTACCGCGGCGACGCCCGGCCGACGCCTCCAAATATGTAGACCGATTTACATGTTATGTAGACCGATTGTCATATTTTGGACAAGCCCTATAATGCGCACTCCTGACAGGGGTTGACATGGCGACGGACACACGCACGCGGATGATCGAGGCGACGGCGCTGCTTTTGCGGCGGCGCGGCTATCACGGCACTTCGCTCAGCGACATTTTGAGTGCCAGCGCCGCGCCGCGCGGCTCGCTCTATTTCCATTTCCCGGGCGGCAAGGACCAACTGGTCATTGAGGTGACGCGCGCCAGCGTGGCCCACGTGACCGAGCGGCTGGGCGCGGCTTTGGCCGCCGAACGCGATCCTGCGGTCGCCGTCCATCACATCTATCAGTCGGTGGGACACATGCTGGAAGAGAATGAATTCTCGCTCGGCTGCCCGGTCGCGCCGGTCGTGCTCGATGCGCCGAACGACGTGCCAGATCTGGCGGAGATCTGCCGCTCTGCCTTCGAACAGTGGATCGGGCTGCTGCGCGAGGCTTTCATGCTGGCGGGAGTGCCCGAGCGCCGCGCGCACGCTCTGGCGCTGCTGGTCGAATCGTCACTGGAGGGGCTGATGGTGATCGCTCGCGCCACCCGGGATCGCGCGCCGCTGAAGGTGGTGGCCGACGAGGTTGCGGCACTGGTCGAACAGGCCGTGCTGGCTGGCAAGAGCGCAAAACATGCCGAAGCAGTCGTCTGAGACTGTCCGGGATTATGCGCCTTGGTTGGGGAAACACGCCGTGGCGCCGAGCACTGGGCCGTTGGCCAAAGCGGTCAGGAAGGATGGCAGCACGGTCGAGAATGTGTAGGAGATCCGCACCGTCGTGAATCCCGTGAGACCCGAGCAGGTCGTGTTGTTGTCGATGCTGATGTCGGTTCCGGCCAGCTCGAGGCCGTCGCTGGCAGCCATGCTGCTGATGTAGCTTATGGTGTTGGCTGCGCTGTAAACGCCATTCTGCGTGCAGTGGCTCTGCAGCACGCCCACGCAACGCGCACCTGCGGTGGCCGTATCCTGCAGCACATGTTGCGTCCAGAACATGCGGCCGAACTCCACCGTGCCGAACAGCACCAGCAGCAGCGGCACCGACAGCAGCGCGAATTCGACGGCGTTGGCGCCGCTCCTGTCGCGGATGAACGCGGTCAGGCGCTTCAAGACAAGGGGTCTCATTTCGGCTGCATCATGGCCTGGACAGTGATTGTGCCGCTCTTGACGACGCCGACGCCGCCGAACAGAGGCGAGAAAGGCCGGCTGGCGCTGATCGTCACGAACTTGCCGGCAATGCCGCCGGCCGGGCAGGTCGAGCCGCAGGTCACCGATGAGCCCCAGGTGACGTTGCCGGCGGAGCCGGTTGGACAGTAGCAGAGGTCGGCGCCGGATGCCGTGCCGCTCTGGACCGCGGTTGCGGCGCTGGTGTCGTAGGCGATGGCAGCGCCATTATTGATGACGACCTGGACATGGCCGCCGGCGCTGCCGAGACCGCCCGCCACCACCGCTGTGATATTGGCGGCAAGCGTGCCGCCGCCGGTCGAATTGACCTTGTCGGCGCCGAGCAGCGCGTAGTTGGAACCTGCCGACACCGCCGAGCTCAGATCGAACTTCGCCTTCAGCGAGGCGCCGATGTCCACCATTCCAGCCAAAATCAGGATCAGCACGGGACTGATCAGGGCGAACTCGACCGCCGAAGCGCCGGCTGTCTCTCGGGTGAGGAAGCGGGCGAACGCGGACCGCCGCGACGCGTGCGCCATGACAGTTTTGAAACCTCTCAGGATCGTCACTGGACAAGACTCACTTTGTTGCTGGCGCTGGAGCTGGAAGCGGCGATGCATTCCGACGCCGCGGCCGTGCCGCCTGAGAGCGTGATCAGCGAGCCGATCATCTGCAGGCATTTGCTGGAATCGGATGGCGAGCCCAGAACACTGGACCCACCATTCATGATGATCGGGCCGTAAGGGAAATAGAAGGCGCCGGAGATCTGTGCATTGGAGCCGCCCTCGGCGAAGGTGGCGCCCGCGGTGACCGAAGTCGATGTCGGGCCGATAACGGCGAGCTTCGCCGTGGCGCCGGTCTGCGGCGCGGTCAGCACGATATTGCTGTAGCCGGCCGCCACGCAGAAGACATAGCCGTTGCAGCTTCCCGAGCTCGATTTGGCCTTGCCCGACAGCACCAGCGTCACGTTGACGCCGCTGACGCTGATCGTCGAGCCGCCGCAACTGGCGCTGCCGCCACCGCTTCCGCCAAGCGCGAAATAGCCGTCGATCGTATAGACGCCGGCACCGAGCAGGACGGCGCCCGAGGCGATGAAATTGCCTTCGATGTCGTGCTGCGCCGTGGCCGGCACGACAAAGCAACTGCCACCGCCGCCGCCGTTCACATTGCCGATGACCTGGAACACGCCCGAGCTGGTGGCGTCGGCCATGATGGTCGTGGAGCCGCCGCCGAGCGTGATAGCGTCGCCGTTGCCGCCGGGCCCGATCTTGTAGCTATTCGAGGTGCCGGAGCCGAAGGTGATGACGGCGCCGCCGGTGTTGTTGAGCCCGCCGGGCAATTCGAACGTGCTCGGCCCGCCGAAGGTGAGTTTGCTGGTGTTGCAGAGGCTGACGCGCGCGATGCCGCCGCAGGTGTTGTCGCTGATGCCGAACTTGAAGGTGCCGGCGCCGAAGGTCGTGGTGGCGCCGCCGCCGGTCGTCAGCCCCTTGGTGAAGTTGAAATTGCCGGCGCCGAAAGTGGTGGTTCCCGCGGTGGTGACCTGCTTGCCGATATTGTAGGTGCCGGCGCCGAATGTGGTCGTTCCCGCCGTGGTCAGCGTCTTGGCGAAGTTGTAGGTGCCCGGCCCGAAATTGGTGGTGGCGCTGGTCGTGAGATCGCCGGCGATGTTGTAGACGGTGGTTGCCGCGCCGCTGGTGGCGAAGTTGAGGTTGATGCCGCCGCCAATGGTGATTGTGCCGATATTGACCGTGGTCGTGCTGCCGCAATTCAGCGTCCAGGTCGACGTCGGGGATGCCCAGCTTGCCGTGCAGCCGAGCGCGGTCGCCTGGCCTTGGGTGGAGCCCTGGTTCCAGGCGAAGTCGATGTTGTTGCCGGTGCTGTTGGTCGGCGCTGCCGGCGCCGTCGTCGTCGACATCGCCGCGACCGTGCTGAAACGCGCTACCGCCGCGGCAATGGCGGTATTGCCGGCCAGCGGATCGGGCGTCGATTTCTTGGCGATTACCGCGGCCGTGCCGTTCGGGCCGGTGATGCCGTTGCAAGGCTGGCTGGGCGGCGCCGCCGAGTTGTAGTTCACGCCGATCGCCGAGATGGACGTGCCGCAGGGAACGGTCACGGTGTTATTCGACGACACCGTGCATTTGGGAGCGGTGATCTTGGTGCCACCCGAGAGCGTGATGCCGGTCTGGGTGCCGTCCAGCGCCAGCATGCAGCCGGGGGTCTGCGCCGGGGCGCCGAGTTCGGCGACGGCATTGGCATAGATCTGCAATTGCTGGCGGTCGTTGAGCACGCGCGCCAGAAGCAGTTGTTTCTGGGTGCGGATCGACACCGAGACGGCATTCATGCCCGAAGTCTTGGGAGAGGTGACCAGCGCCGCCTGGACATCGGCGGCCGGGACGCCGTTGAGCGTGGCGACATTGACCGCGGCCGCCGTCATCAGGTCGGTCGATTTCGTCGCATTGTAGGCGAGAGCGCCGGCATAGGCTGCAAGGTCTGCCGTGCGCTGGTTGCCGGCCCGCTCGACCAGCGCGCCGCCATATTCCGTGACGAGCGCCGCCATGCCGATGAGCACCGGCAAGAGCAGCGCTGACATAATGAGGACGTTGCCATCACGGTTACGCACAAACCGGCGGAGTATTTGCATCGATGAAGACCCTGCACGCGCGAGGAGCTCAACTGTGCCGATTAGTAGGCGTGAATGTCTTAAAAATTCTTGTCCGACAAATCGCACAATGATCAGGGGCGTTTGATCAAAGTGCTGATTTAATTGAAGAATTGCACAAAGTTTAGGCAGTTGGTTGGAGCGGCACGGCAGCGTTGCCGATCAAGGGCGGATCGCTAGGCGCTCAAGCCTTCGAATCGAGACAACGAAAAAGGGCGACCTTTCGGCCGCCCTTTCGATAATATTGCGAGGATGGCTGGATTAGAAGTCCATACCGCCACTCAAGCCCGCTTGCGGGCTTGAGCAATGTGAGTTGATGGGCGTGCTTTATGGACTTCTTAGAAGTCCATGCCGCCCATGCCGCCCATGCCGCCGCCGCCCATGCCGCCAGGCATGCCGCCGCCAGCCGAGTCCTTCTTCGGAGCTTCGGCGATCATGGCTTCGGTGGTGACGAGCAGGCCGGCGACCGAGGCCGCGTCCTGGAGGGCCGTGCGCACGACCTTGACCGGATCGACGATACCCATGACGATCATGTCGCCATATTCGCCGGTCTGGGCGTTGTAGCCGAAGGTCGCGCCCTTGTTCTCGAGGATCTTGCCGGCAACGATCGATGCTTCCGCACCGGCGTTGGCCGCGATCTGGCGGGCCGGAGCCTGCAGCGCACGACGAACGATGTTGATGCCGGCAGCCTGGTCGGCATTGGCGCCGGCAGCCTTGATGTTGGCCGAAGCGCGCAGCAGGGCAACGCCACCGCCTGCAACGATGCCTTCTTCCACGGCCGCGCGGGTCGCGTTGAGGGCGTCATCGACGCGGTCCTTCTTTTCCTTGACTTCGACTTCCGTCGCACCGCCGACGCGGATCACGGCAACGCCGCCGGCGAGCTTCGCCAGACGTTCCTGCAGCTTCTCCTTGTCGTAGTCCGAGGTGGTCTCCTCGATCTGCTGCTTGATCTGGGCGACGCGGCCCTGGATCTCTGCCTTCTTGCCCGCGCCGTCGACGATGGTGGTGTTCTCCTTGGAGATCGACACCTTCTTGGCGCGGCCGAGCATGTTGAGGCCGACGTTCTCGAGCTTGATGCCGAGGTCTTCCGAGATGACCTGGCCACCGGTCAGGATGGCGATGTCTTCCAGCATGGCCTTGCGGCGATCACCGAAGCCCGGCGCCTTGACGGCGGCGATCTTCAGGCCGCCACGCAGCTTGTTGACGACCAGCGTGGCCAGGGCCTCGCCTTCGACGTCTTCCGAGATGATGAGCAGCGGCTTCGAGGTCTGCACGACTGCTTCGAGGACCGGCAGCATGGCCTGCAGGTTGGAGAGCTTCTTCTCGTGCAGGAGGATGTAGACGTCCTCCAGTTCGGCAACCATCTTGTCGGCGTTGGTCACGAAGTAGGGCGAGAGGTAGCCGCGGTCGAACTGCATGCCTTCGACGACTTCGAGTTCGGTCTCGGCGGTCTTGGCTTCCTCGACCGTGATGACGCCTTCATTGCCGACCTTCTGCATCGCTTCCGCGATCATCTTGCCGACCGACTCGTCGCCATTGGCCGAGATCGTGCCGACCTGGGCGACTTCCTCGGAGGTCTTGATCTTCTTGGCGGCCTTGCCGAGAGCGGCGACCACCTCGGTGACGGCCAGATCGATGCCGCGCTTCAGGTCCATCGGGTTCATGCCGGCGGCAACCGACTTGTGGCCTTCCTGGACGATCGACTGCGCCAGAACGGTCGCGGTCGTGGTGCCGTCGCCGGCGATGTCGTTGGTCTTCGAAGCAACTTCGCGGACCATCTGCGCGCCCATGTTCTCAAACTTGTCTTCAAGCTCGATTTCCTTGGCGACGGTGACGCCGTCCTTGGTGATGCGCGGGGCGCCGAACGACTTGTCGATGACGACGTTGCGGCCCTTGGGACCGAGCGTGACCTTCACCGCGTCGGCGAGGATGTTGACGCCGCGCAGCATGCGCTCGCGGGCGTCACGGGAGAATTTTACGTCTTTGGCAGCCATGTTTTAGCTCCTGGCAGGGGCTCGGATAGAGCCTGAAAAATTCAAATTGAAGGTGAGGCCGATGATCAGCCGATGATGCCCATGATGTCGGATTCCTTCATGATCAGAAGGTCTTCGCCATTGAGCTTGACTTCGGTGCCCGACCACTTGCCGAACAGGATGCGGTCGCCGGCCTTGACGTCCAGCGGGACCAGCTTGCCAGCTTCGTCGCGGGCACCCGAGCCGACGGCGATGATCTCGCCTTCCTGCGGCTTTTCCTTTGCCGTGTCGGGGATGATGATCCCGCCGGCGGTCTTGGATTCGGATTCGACCCGGCGAACGACCACGCGGTCATGAAGCGGGCGGAACTTCGACTTTGCCATTTTTTCTTCCTCGAATGAGAACGGTGAGAAACAGTTCCTCCGTCCGGCGGCGCCGGACACATAGTTAGCACTCACCAATGGCGAGTGCTAACGTGGCGCTGAAATAGGCCGACGACCTGCGAGAGTCAAGGCGCGCCACAGGAGGCGGTCGTAGGAAATTTTCATGCGCTGCATCGTCGCGGAGAATGTGGCGGTTACTGGCCGCAAAAGCGAAAGAATTTCGCTAGGTCGTTCAGCGCCTCGGCGACCGCAGTACCAAAAGCGGGCATCGCTCGGCGAGCCCGTAGCTGCCGGTTGGAACAATGCGGACGTTACTGAAGAACGCTTCCGCCTCGCTGATGAGTGCCATGGGCGGCGCAAAACTGTAGATGGCCGGCGAGTTCCGATAGACATCGATAGTGGCGATGACCGGCAATTCCCAGCCCGTACGCGCCGAGAGTTCCTGGCGATCAGGGAACAGTGCATCGAACCTTTCCGCGATCGTCTTTACTGGAATTGCATGGTCGGGAGCGGGGCCCGTCGCGGCCATGGCGACGCGCCATTTGAGCTCGTGGAAAGTGGAGACACCGCCAGAAAGCGCAAGCGCTTGCACCGCTGCCGGATCGTCCGGTGTCTCGGGACGGGCAAAGAGACGCAGGCCCGCGCGCCCGTCAGAATGCAGCACGCTGGCAATCGCCGCGAACAGCGCCTCGCGCACGGCTGAAAAGCCTAGCGCCGACAGGCAGCCGTCGCCGATCACCGCATCGACGCTTGCGCGCGAAACCGGTAGGTCGAGCCAGTCGCAGTTGATGGCCTTTCGCGACGCTGTATCACCTGGCCAGATTCCGGCGATCATGTCGGAGGATTCATCGACGGCCATCATGGTCGCGCCGAGCCCGGCGAGTTCCGGCGTCACGCCGAGCAGAACGACATGTGCCTCCGAAAGGTAGAGTTCGCGCTGGTAGGTTTCCACAGCTTCGGCAGGCGGCCGCAGCGGTGGCCCGAGCAACTCCCAGTGCCGTCGAATGGCATTCCAATGGTCGGTCATCCCTGGCCCCAACCAGCATTGTGTTCAGACGCATAATCGAAGACGCTAATGAAACCAAGTGCGGGGGGCACATGACACGCATCGCGGTTATTACGCATGAGTTCGACAGGTTCGAACGCCGGCGTGGCCCGCTGTTGCGCCGCGACAGTCCCTACATGCTCTTTGATCTGCTGGAAGAACTGAAGCGGCGCGGCCATTCCGTCCGCATACTCTCAGGAACGTCGGCGAAGCCCGAAGCAGACATAGCGGTGCTGCATGTCGATGCGACCGTGACGCCGCCCGAATATGTCGAATACGCGCGCGCTTTTCCGTTCTGCCTGAACATCGGGGCAGCCGACATCTCCAAGCGCCTAATCAGCGGCGCCGTCATCGGCAGGGACGACGACTGGCCAGGTCCGGTCATCGTCAAGAGCAATCTCAACAATCTGGGAATGCGGGAACAGTCGCTTAACCGGCGATCGCGACGTGCCGGAAAGCCGGAGCCATTTCCCGGTGCCGAGCTTATCGAGGGCTACCGCGTCTGTACTTCCCTTTCGGATGTTGCGCCTGCGGTGTTCGACCGCGGGGATCTCGTCGTCGAAAAATTCATTCCCGAGCCGGAACCGGACGGCTTTGGCGCCCGCTTCTGGATATTTTGCGGGGAGCGCGAGCGCTGCACCCGCCATGTTTCTTCGCAAAGCCTGGTCAAAGGCGACGACACGATCCGTCGTGAGCCGGTTCCGGTTCCCGAGGAGCTTCGTGCGCTAAGGCGCGAGCTTGGCTTTGACTATGGCAAGTTCGATTTTGTCATGCATGAGGGCAGGGCGGTGCTGCTTGACGCCAATAAGACACCAGGCGGTGCCCGCAATCTTTCCGCCTTTCTCGCCGCCGGCAACGCCAATCTGGCCGACGGTTTCGAAGGCCTCATCCGCCGGGCGAGATAGTCTCGAGCCGGCATTGGTCAGAGGAACAACCGCAACTGGGTGTGGATGATCGAGCGGTAATCCTCGATGGTCCGGCGGCTTTCCGCGTCGCTCTGCGCAAGCGCCAGGCGCACGACGCCGCCGGCGAGCTGGAAGATCAGCACAACCATGCGTTCGAACTGCTCGTGCTTGTCCGGCTCGAGCAAGGCGATGACATGGTCGCAGAACATCTTGGCTTGATGCCGGGTTTCGGCGATGTCGAGATTCTTGAGTGCCTTGTCGGCCTGGATGGCGTTCTGCAGATCCTGGATGGCCGGATCGCCGGCGACACGGCCGAAATAGTCGTCAAGCAGCCGGTCGGCCGCGGCGATGATGTCCCTGGCTTCTCTGACATCGGCGATAATCGCCGCCAATCGCGCCCGGCTGACCTCGGAAAACCGCTCATAGAGCATTGCCAGGATCGCCGACTTGTTGGGGAAGTAATGGTAGACGGTGGCGATCGGTCCGCCCGCCAGCATGCCGACCTCCTTCATGGTGACGGCGTCGATGCCCTTCTCGCCGATCAGCCGCATGGTGGTCGACAGGATAGCGTCGATGCGCTCGCGGCTGCGCTCCTGCTTGGGTCTGCGCCTCGGCTCGGTGGCCGTTCGACTTGCTTGCGTCATGCACCGATCTTTCGCACGGGTTCTCAAATTCCGGTTGACATGAAATATGATCAAGTATCAGTTTCTGAAATGCTGACAGAGTGTCAGCATTTCTGCCGCGCGGCAAGGACGTTGGGAGGGCGCCTTTGACTTCGACAAGCACCAGTCTTCAGGGCGATGGCGACTGGCTGGTTGGCAACCCGACCGGCGGGCAGCTTGCCTCGGCCTTGTGGATCGGGTCGGTCGGCCTGCTCATTCTCGGTCTGCAGCCCGTCCTGCTCGGCGCGCTCTACACCGAGGGCCATGTCAGCGGCGACGAACTGGCACTGGTCGCCACCGCCGAGATGATCGCCATCGCGATCGGCTCGGCGATCGTTGCGATGCTGCTCTCCGCCCACAGGATGCGCTGGAAAAGCGCGGTCCTCCTGCTGCTGCTGGCGCTGGCCAATGTGTGGACCGCCTATGCCGCCGGCGCCAGCACGCTGATGGCGGCGCGCGCGCTGGCCGGCCTTGCCGAAGGCGGCCTCGTCGCGATCGCCACCGAACTGATCGCCCGCTCGCGGCGCGCCGAACGCATCGGCGGCTATTTCGTCACCATGCAGACGCTGGCGCAATGCGCCCTTGCGCTGCTGCTGGCGCTCTATGTCATCCCCGCCGCCGGATCGGCGGGGGGCTTCCTCGTTCTTGCCGTCGTCTGCGTGGTGTCGCTGGTGGTCGCCTTCGCTGTCCCCGCCGATTATGCCGACCTGCCGAAGCAAGAAAACCTCGCCAATGTGCTGACGGTTCCTTCGATCACCGCGCTGTTGTCGGTCTTCTGCTACTTCATGTTCTTCGGCGCGGTCTGGGCCTTTCTGGAGCCGCTCGGCGCACAATTCGGCATCGACGGCCGCACGGTCGGGCTGATCGTCTCGGCCAGCCTCGCGGCGCAGGTGCTGGGCGCGATGACGGCGACCGTGTTCGAGGCGCGCATAGACTATCGCCTCGCCATCGCGGCGATCGGCATCGTCGCGCTTGCCGCCTCGCTCGTGCTTGCCAGCGGACCTGGCCTCACGACATTCTGGGTCGCCGCCCTGGTCATGGGTTTTATCCTGCTGTTCATCGTGCCCTACCAGATCCGGCTGGCGATCACCGCCGACGAGACGCGCGCCGCCGTGCTGCTGGTGCCGGCCGCCCAGCTTTTCGGCCTGGCGATCGGTCCGGTCGCGGCGTCGCTGCTCATCGACGGCAAGGATTTTCGCCCGGTTCCGGAATTCGCCGCCGCAAGTGCCGTCGCCAGCGTGGCGCTGCTCGGCCTGTTTGTACTCGTCGCACGGCGTCGCCGGGTTGTTGCGTGAGCACCATGGCGAACAGCTGGAGCAACTGGTCGGGCTTTGTCACGGCCGAGCCGCGGTTGCTTGCCAGCCCCGCCGATGCCGGCGAACTCGGCGATCTCATTCGCACCGCACCCGGCCCGGTCCGCGTCGTCGGCGCCGGTCACTCCTTCACGCCATTGGTGAAGTCGCAAGGCACCATCCTGTCGCTGGAGAAGCTGGAAGGGCTGGTCTCGCATGACGCGAAAAGAAATCAGGCGCGCGTACGGGCAGGGACGCGGCTTGGTTCGCTCATGCACATCCTGCAAGGCATCGGCCAGGGCCTGCCCAACATGGGCGACATCGACCGCCAGGCGATAGCCGGCGCGCTGGGCACGGCTACCCATGGTTCGGGGCCGACGCTCGGCGCCTATCACACGCAGTTGGAAACGGTGCAGATCGTCGACGGGCTCGGCAAGGTCCGCGAATTCAAGCGGGAAGGGGATCGGGAGACGATCCATGCCATCGGCGTCGCCCTCGGTGCCTTCGGTGTGCTCAGCGAAGTGACGCTGAACAACATCGCGACCTACCGGCTGCGGCGCCGCAAATGGGTGCTGCCGATAGGCGACATGCTGCGCGATTTCGAAACGATGATGGCCGCGCACCGGTCGGCCGAATTCTATTACATTCCCTTCTCCGGCTACGCGCAGTTCATCGCCAGCGACTTCAGCACCGAAGCCACGACGATGCGCCCGACCGACGACGACGAGGGCTCCTTGCGCACGTTGCGCCGCTTGCGCACCGGGCTTGCCTGGCTGCCGTCGCTGCGCCGCAGGTTGATCCGTGGCGCCGTCGCCAAGGTGCCGGCCGAGGATTATGTGCAGGACTGGCTCAACGTCTACGCCAGCGACCGGCAGACCAGGTTCAACGAAATGGAATATCACCTTCCCTTCGAGGAGGGGCCGAAGGTGCTGGCCGAAATCATCGATCTGACCGAGAAGCATTTTCCGGAGGTCTATTTCCCGATGGAAGTGCGGTCGGTGGCATCGGACGAATTCTGGCTCTCGCCCTTTCACAAAAGGTTCACCTGCTCGATCGCCATCCACCACGATGCAGCGAACGATCCGCTGCCGTTCATGCGTGCGGCCGAGCCGATCTTCCGCAGATATGGCGGCAGGCCGCACTGGGGCAAGATGCACAGCCTGAAAGCGGCCGATCTGAAAAAGCTCTATCCGCGCTGGGACGATGCGATGGCGGTGCGCCGCGACATCGATCCGCAAAACCGCTTCGTCTCGCCCTATATCGCCGATCTCTTCGGCATCGAACAATGAGAGCCTATTTCGCCACGCTTTCGGATGCGCTGAAGCAGGCGGGCATCTTCCAACCCAGCCTGCTGCTCGACCGCGATCGGCTGGATGGCAACATCGCCCTGGTGAAAGAGAGGCTTGATGCCAGCCTTGCCGTACGGCTGGTCGACAAGTCGCTCGCTTGCCTGCCGCTGCTTGCCCATATTGGCAAGGCGCTTGGAACCCACCGCTTCATGACCTTCCATCCGCCGATCAGCGAGGCGGTGCTGAGGGCGTTTCCGGATGCGGATCTGCTGTACGGCAAACCGATGCCGGTCGGCGCGGCAAGGGCGGTGCTTTCCAGAGGCGAGGTGGCCTGGTCGCGGGTATGCTGGCTGATCGATACGCAGGAGAGGCTGGCTAACTATGGCGCGCTCGCCGACGAACTCGGCGTCGAGCTGCGCATCGCTTTCGAAATCGATGTCGGACTGCATCGTGGCGGCTTCGCCGATCCGGATGCCCTGTCGCAGGCTCTGACGGCGCTGCCGGCCCATAAAGGGCTGCGCTGTGAGGGCGTCATGGCCTATGAGGCGCATGCGCCGCACATACCCGCCCTGTTCGGCGGACCGGCCAAGGCGTTGGCGCAAGCCTCGAAACGGGCCGCCGCTTTCGTCGCGCGCCTCGGCATGAACCAGCGCCATATCTTGAACATTGGCGGCAGCAAGACCGCGCTGCTTCATCATGGCGGCACCGCCAACGAAGTGTCGATGGGCTCGGCCTTCGTGCTGCCCGGCGATTTCGACACGCCAGGTCTCCGCGGCTTTCAGCCGGCGGCCTTCATCGCAACGCCCATTCTGAAGGTGGTCGAGCCGATGCTGCCCGGCCCGCCGGCGGTCTCGCGTCTGCTGCAGGCGCTCGGCCGGTTTCCGCGCAAGGGCTGCTATCTCTATAGCGGCAAATGGATGGCCGAACCGGTGTTTCCCGAAGGCATGGATACGAACGGTCTGCTTGGCCTGTCCTCCAACCAGCAATTCATGTCCCTGCCCGCCGAAGCCGTCGTCAGGCCGGGCGACTACGCATTCCTGCGGCCGACGCAGAGCGAAGCCGTGCTGCAGCAGCTCGGGCCGATCGCGGTGCTTTCCGGTGGCAGGATCGTCGACCGCTGGCCGGTGCTGCCGATGGGGTGATGGCTGTCGTCTCGGCGTCGCCATTGGCGCCTGCATCTGCAATGTCGTCATTCCAGGGTCTGCGCGCGTCGCTGCGCTCCCTGCTCCGCACAAGAATGACGAAGTTGTGAGGCGCCTCGTTGCAACGATTTTATTGACTCAGTCAACTAAATGACTGATCCTGTCCAGGACAGGAGGAACCCCCATGACGATCCACGACCACCCCGGCAAGGAACGCATCGACGCGGTGCGCTCCTTCAACCGGTTCTACACCCGCCAGATCGGTGTGCTCGACGAAGGCTGGCTGAAAAGCACCTTTTCGCTTACCGAGGCGCGGGTGCTCTATGAGCTTGCCCATCGCGACGGGCTCGTCGCCAGCGACCTGGTGCGCGATCTCGGCCTTGACCCCGGCTATGTCAGCCGTTTGCTCAAAAAATTCGAGGAGCGCGGTCTGGTCGAGCGCGAAGCCACCGAGGCGGACGCGCGCCGCGCCTCGATCGCGCTGACGCCAGCGGGTAGGGAAGCCTTCGCGCCGCTCAACCAGGATTCGCACGACCAGGTGCGCGCGCTACTCGATCGCCTGGCGCCCGTCGATCAGGATCGGCTGGTCAAGGCCATGCGCATCGTCCAGGACCTGCTCGGCGACAGACCCGAACCCAAGGTGCCTTACATCCTGCGGCCGCTGCAGGTTGGCGACATCGGCTGGGTCACGCGCCGCCAGGGCATGCTCTACGCCCAGGACTATGGTTGGGACGAAACCTACGAGGCACTGGTGGCTGAGATCCTCGGCGAGTTCGTCAAGAATTTCGATCCGAAATGGGAGCGCGGCTGGATCGCCGAGCGGGAAGGTGAGGTCGTCGGCTCGGTCTTCGTCGTGCGCAAGTCGGATCAGGTGGCCAAGCTGCGGCTGCTCTATGTCGAACCTTCGGCGCGCGGCCTCGGCATCGGCAAGCGCCTGGTCGAGGAATGCATCGGCTTCGCCCGCGCCAGGGGCTACAAGACGCTGACCCTATGGACCAACGACATTCTGACCGCGGCCCGGCACATCTACCAGGCGGCCGGTTTCAAGCTGATCGAGGAAGAGCCTCACCATTCCTTCGGCAAGGATCTGGTCGGACAGAACTGGGATCTGGAGCTGTAGCGGCGCGTCATGCCTTGACCGGCACCCAGATCTCCAGCCCGCCATTACCGGTGCGGCCATCGAATTCGGGCCCATAGCGCTCGAATTCCGGCGCGTCGGCGATTTCATGGCCGGAGGCGGGCAGCCAGCCGTTCCAGATCGTGTTGATCGTACGCCGATGAAAAAACGGCAACGGCTGTCAGGCGGTCGGACGCAAAGTCGACGACAGGCTTGCTCTCAGGTCCGTTCTGTTATAACAAAACGAAGCAATCGCCTTGCCTCGCCGTCGCGCGCGGCCTAGGCTGCGACTCGTGATGGTCCCCGAGCCGAAAGGCGAGGGGTGAAAAGGGAACGCGGTGAGACCCCATGGGGTCGAGGCCGCGGCTGCCCCCGCAACTGTAAGCGGTGAGCAAGATCCGGAACGCCACTGGCCGGCAAGGCTGGGAAGGCAGGATTGCGCAGAGACCCGTGAGCCAGGAGACCTGCCATCACTGAGTTGACCGGACGGGGTGTGCCGGGAGGAAACGTGGACATCGGTCTTGTCGGCCGGTCGACCAACATCCTTCCGTCGCCAGTTTTGAAAGTGACGGGAAGTTGGACGGCGCAATCGATCGTATTCACCCCGGCTCCATGCACCAGATCATCGTGTGCACCCTTTGCCGCGACGTGCCGACCGGCGCCAGGTCGGGCGAAGGTTTGTGCGCCGAGTTGCGCTCCCGCCTCTCGGCCCAGCCTGACGTGGCGCATGGTTTCACGGTCGAGGGCGTGGCTTGCATGGCGGGTTGCGCGCGTCCCCTTGCAGTGGCTTTCCAGGCGCCAGGCAAGGCCGCCTATCTCTTCGGGTCGATCGACGCGCAGGTCGACGCCGCCGATCTCGTGCGGTTTGCCAGGCTCTACGCTTCGCTTCCCGACGGCTGGTGCAATTCCGGACAACGTCCGCCGCGCCTGGCCGGCAAGACGCTGGCCCGCATCCCGGCACCGGGCAAACCGGCGGATGGCAACCAATGACAACGCCGCTTCTCGATGCGCGCGACCTGGGCGCGATGGCGAATGGCCGGCATCTGGTCCATGCCGTCAGCCTGTCGGTGACGTCAGGCGACCGCCTCGCCATCATTGGTCCCAACGGCGCCGGCAAGACCACGCTGCTGCGCATGTTGTCGGGCATGCTCCGGCCGAGCCTCGGCGAGGTGAAGCTCGGCGGGCGGCGCCTGGATGGGATTTCGCCCGCCGAACGGGCCCTGCATATCGCCGTCGTGGGCCAGGCCGACCAGCCGGACCCACGGCTGGCGGTGATCGATTATGTCGAGCTTGGCCGCGTCCCGCATGCCGGCCTGAGGCGCCGCGGCGAGGAACGCGACATCGTCGTGGACGCGCTGCGCCGGACCGGCCTGTTGCCGCTGCTCGGCCGGACCATCGGCTCGCTGTCTGGTGGCGAACGCCAGCGCGCCCAGCTTGCACGTGCCATCGCGCAGGAGCCCAAAATCCTATTCCTCGACGAGCCGACCAACCACCTCGACCCGCGCGCCCGCGCGCAACTGCTCGAACTGGTGGCCGGCTTCGGCATGACGGTGATCGCGGTGCTGCACGATCTGACGCTGGTGGCACCCTTCGCCACCAGGGTCGCGGTGATGAACGAGGCCCGGCTGCAGGCGCTGGCGCCGCCGCACGAGGCGCTGACGCAGCAGCTGATCCGCGAGATTTTCGGCGTCGACGTGTTGCGCCTGCGCCATCCCACCGAGGACCGCGAACTGACGGTGTTCGACCTTCCGAACCGCGCCGCACCGCCGTCCTGATCAAATCCATCCTTGTCCGACACGTTCAACCAAGGAGCAAAGTCCGTGAAACGCCTCGCCTTGTCCCTCGTCGTCTCGCTGCTGGCCTCGACGGCCTTTGCCTTCCCCGTCACCGTCGACAGCTGCGGCAAGCCGCTGACCTTCGACGCGCCGCCGAAGCGCGCCGTCATCCATGATCTCAACATGGCCGAGATGGCCTTCGCGCTGAAGCTGCAGCCATCTATCGTCGGCCTGACCGGTATCACCGGATGGTACAAGGTCGCCCCCGAATTCAAGGCTGAGCAGGGCTCCATTCCCGAACTGGCGCCGAAATATCCGACGCTGGAGAATCTCATCGCCGTCGAGCCCGACTTCTTCTTCGCCGGCTGGTACTACGGCATGAAGCCCGGCGGCGAGGTGACCCCCGACACGCTCGCACCGCACGGCATCAAGACGCTGGTGCTGACCGAAAGCTGCGTCCATCTCGACAAGAGCCGCCCGGCCGCCTCCATGGACCTGCTCTATGGCGACGTCGAAAAGCTGGGCAAGGTCTTCGGCAAGGAGGCGGAAGCGGAAAAGCTTGTCGCCGGCTGGAAGGCGCAACTCGCCGATATCATCGCCAAGGTCGGCAGCGCCAAGGGAACACGCGTGTTCCTGTACGATTCCGGCGAGGACAAGCCGTTTACCGCGGGAAAGTTCGCCATCCCCAGCGCCATGATATCGGCAGCCGGCGGCGACAACATCATGGCCGACATGGATACTAGCTGGGGCAACACGGATTGGGAAACGGTGGCGGCGCGCAATCCGCAATTCCTCATCCTGCTCGATTATCAGGACGGCGGCGGTTACAGGAAACTGCTCGATTTCCTGAAGGCGCACCCGGCGATGAAGGAGACGGACGCGGTCAGGAACGAGCGCTTCGTGGCGCTTCGCTATGCCGAACTGACGCCAGGACCGGCGAACATCGAAGCCATCGGCAAGATCGCCAGGGCGATGCATCCGGAAGCGTTCTGATGGGTCTTGCCCGAGAGCACAAATCCGGCGCGCTTTCAGGGCACAAGGCCTTCACGCTGGCCATGACGGCGGGCGCGGTGGCGCTCGTCGCTCTCGCGCTGCTGTCGATCGCTTACGGCTCGACGCTGATACCTCTAACCGATGTCGTCGCCGCACTTGGCCGTGCCATCGGGCTGGATGAGCCCGGGATATCGGGCCCGGTCGGCAAGATCGTCGTCGACTTGCGGCTGCCGCGCACGATCCTGGCGATCTGTGTCGGCGGCGGGCTGGGTATCGTCGGCGCGCTTTTGCAGACGGTGACCCGCAACGACCTTGCCGACCCTTTCCTGTTCGGCCTGTCGTCGGGGGCCGCTGCCGGCGCGGTTTCCGTCATCACCGTCTTTGGTGACAGCTTCGGCATCTGGACCTTGCCTGTGGCTGCGTTCACCGGCGGCATACTCGCCGCCTCCATCGTGCTTTTGCTGGTGGCGCGGGTGAGGGGGCAAGGTCCCGAACGGCTGATCCTCGCCGGCCTTGCCGTCTCTTTCATGTTCACGGCCTTGACCAACTATCTGGTTTTTGCCGGCGACCAGCGCGCGGCCCATTCGGTGCTGTTCTGGACCATGGGCGGGCTCGGGCTGGCGCGCTGGGACAATGTGTGGCTGGGCGCGGTCGGCGCTGGCACGATCGCGGCTTACGGACTGTGGAACCACCGCAAGCTGGACGCTTTCCTGGCCGGCGAAAGCGCCGCCGAAAGTCTCGGCGTGCCGGTGGCCCGCATGCGCAGGACGACATTTCTCGTGGCGGCTTTCTCGACGGCAATCCTCGTCTCGGTCGCCGGCGTCATCGGCTTTGTCGGATTGATGATCCCGCATCTGTCGCGGCCACTGGCCGGTCCCTTGCATCTGCGCCTGATCGCAAGTTGCGCGGTTTTCGGGGCGATGCTCCTGCTGGCAAGCGATCTTCTGGCCCGGACCTTGCTGCCGCCGCAGGAACTGCCGATCGGCATCATCACCAGCTCGCTCGGCGCGTTCTTCGTCGTCACCATGGTTGTTCGAAACCGCCTTTGAAGACGGCGTCCGCGCGTTTCGCATGAGAGGGGCGTTCACCTGTCGCTAACCAGGATCGCGTTGCAGACCTGCCATGCGCATTTTTCCGGCTTTCGTGGCGATGTGGTATCTTGATTAGTAAGCACGCTTATTATATGTATCGCTCATGGTTTCAGATGGCATCGACAGACTGGGATTTTTGATCCACGACGTGCAGCGCCTGATGCGCAAGCGCTTCGAGGCGCGCGCCAGTGGGCTCGGCCTGTCCTCGGCGCAGTGGCGGCTTCTGGTCCGCGTTGCCAAGGAGGCGGGCGTTGCACAGGCGCGGCTCGCCGAACTGCTCGAAATCGAGCCGATCAGCGTCTCACGCCTGGTCGACCGGATGGAGGAGGGCGGCTGGATCGAACGCCGCTCCGACGCGGCCGACCGGCGCGTGCGGATGATCTTCCCAACCGAGAAGGCGAATGCGGCCTATGCGGACGTCAAGAGCCTTGCTGGCGAGGTCTATGAGGAATCGCTCAGCGGCGTTTCGCCGGAAGACCGGCGCGTCCTGATCCGGGCGCTGGATGTAATGGTACAGAATCTGACGGACAGCGAAGCTTCGTCGCTTGAAAAGATCAAGAGTTCGGAAGGTGCGGCAGCATGAACGCGGTAGCCAAGGTTGAAGAAAACGCTCCCAAGGTGGAGATGGAAGCGCCGGCCCAGCCGGCTGCCGCCCCTGTCGCGGTCACTCCTCCCGTGCAGCCGGTCGCGGCGCCGAAGAAGAAGCGCCGCATCGGCCGCTTCTTCCTGATGTTTGCCTTACCGGCGGCATTGATCATCGGCGGCGGCTATGTCTGGGTGACGGGCGGGCGCTATCAGGAAACGGAAAACGCCAATCTGCAGCAGGCCAAGGTGTCGATCGCCTCCGACACGGCCGGTCGTATCGTTCAGGTCGCCATATCGGACAATCAGACGGTGAAGCAGGGCGATCTCCTGTTCGCCATCGACCCCGAGCCCTACCGGATCGCGCTTGCACAGGCTGACGCCGCGGTGGCTGCCGCGCGCCTCAATGTCGAGCAGCTGCGCGCCGCTTACAGCCAGGCGATGGCGCAGGAGAAATCCGCCAGCAGCGAAGTTGCCTATGCGCAGTCGCAATATGACCGTGCCGCCGATCTCGCGCAGAAGGGCATCAACGCCAAGTCCTCGCTGGATCAGGCCAGGAATGATCTCGACAAGGCAAAACAGCAGCTCGCCGTTGCCGAACAGGGCATCGTCAGCGCCAAGGCGGCGCTCGGCGGCAATCCCGATATCGAGACAGACAAGCATCCGACCGTGATGTCGGCGCTCGCCGCGCGTGACAAGGCTGCCTATGACCTGGCGCAGACCACGGTGAAGGCGCCTGCCGATGGTCTTGTCTATCAAGCCGCGTCGTTCAAGGTCGGCCAGTATGTCGGCTCCGGCACACCGTTGTTTGCGCTGGTCGAAACCGGCGACACCTGGATCGACGCCAATTTCAAGGAAACCCAACTCACCAACATGAAGCCGGGTCAGAAGGCGGAGATCGTGGTCGACACCTATCCGGGCAGGACCTTCGAGGCGACGGTCAAGGCTATCGGTGCCGGCACCGGCGCGGACTTCTCGCTGCTGCCCGCCCAGAACGCCACGGGCAACTGGGTCAAGGTGACCCAGCGCATTCCGGTACGCCTGGAACTGACCGATTCCGACGCCAAGATGGCGCTGCGTACCGGCATGAGCGCTTCGGTTACTGTCGATACGGGCGTGGCGCGTGGCTGGCCGTCGATCTTCGGCCACGCCACGGCCGGCGAGCCCGCCCAGTAAGTCAGCGGAAGCCCGCGGGTACTAGGCGGGTGGAAGCGAGTTACAGGATTGGTCTGATGGGAGCGGTGGGAAGGATCAGTATTTGGGTCGGGCCGCGTGGCTGTCCAAGATCTGAAATCTTCGACACGGACCCGTCGGTCCTCAGGTTTGCGGGCGGCATGCATCCGCTCATCAGAGACTTTCAGTCGATGTAACCCCCACATCGATATTCGCGTCCCACCGCGACGAAGCTCTCTCGACGGAAGGCTTTGCCGCCCGGAAACCCAGTGTACACGTTTCTGTTACCTTCTGGAAGTTCTACGCCATGAGCACGTCCGAACCGTTCAAAGAAGTGCCGCATCGTGGCCTGATCACGGTCGCGCTCATGCTGGCGACCATCATGCAGGCGCTCGACACCACGATCGCCAACGTCGCGCTGCCGACCATGACCGGCGATCTCGGCGCCTCGCCCGACAACATCAACTGGGTGCTGACCTCTTACATCGTCGCCGCCGCCATCATGACGCCCGTCACCGGCTGGCTCGCCGACCGTTTCGGCCGCAAGGAACTGTTCCTGACGGCGGTGGTCGGCTTCACCATCTTCTCGATGTTGTGCGGCTTGGCGTGGAGCCTGGAAACGATCGTGCTTTTCCGGCTGATGCAAGGTGTGTTCGGCGCCGCGATCGTGCCGCTGTCGCAGACCTTCCTGCTCGACATCAACCCCAAGGAGCGCCATGGCCAGGCAATGGCCATATGGGGCGCCGGCATCATGTTGGGACCGATCCTCGGCCCCACGCTTGGCGGCTGGCTGACCGAGAATTTCAACTGGCGCTGGGTGTTCTTCATCAATCTGCCGGTCGGCATCCTCGCCTTCCTTGGCATGGCCGCCTATCTGCCGGCCGTTGCCCGGCGGGTGCGCAGCTTCGATTTCTTCGGCTTTGCCATGATATCGCTCGGCGTCGGCGCTCTCCAGCTGATGCTCGATCGCGGTGGCGAGGTCGACTGGTTTTCCTCGATCGAGATCTGGATCGAGCTTGGCCTTTCGATCACCGGCTTCTGGGTGTTCATCATTCACACGGTGACATCGGAACATCCCTTCATCGATCCGAAGATTTTCCTCGACCGCAATTTCGTGACCGGGCTGGCGTTCATCTTCGTCATGGGCGTGCTGATCCTGGCCTCGATGTCGCTACTGCCGCCGATGCTGTCGACCATCTTCGGCTATCCGACCGTCACCATCGGCATCGTCATCGGGCCGCGTGGCGTCGGCACCATGATTTCGATGCTCGTCGTCGGGCGCATCATGGGCAAGATCGATGCCAGGATTCTCGTCGTCATCGGTTTCCTTCTGACCGCGCAGTCGCTCTACACCATGGCCAGCTTCACCCCGCAGATGGACAACTGGCTGATCCTCAGCTCCGGTGTGATCCAGGGCCTGGGCATGGGAATGGTGTTCGTGCCGCTGTCTACGGTTGCCTTCGCCACGCTCGACGCCCGTTACCGCACCGATGCAACCGCGTTGTTCAGCCTGGTGCGCAATCTTGGCTCATCGATCGGCGTATCGGTCGTGACGGTGCTGCTGGTGCGTAACACGCAGGTCAATCACGCCGAGCTCTCAGCCTTCATCAATCCGTTCAATCCCAATCTCTGGGCGGTCTCGCCGGCCGCCGCCGGCGGCGATCCGACGGCGCTGTCGCAGGTCGATCGCATAGTCAATCTCCAGGCGATGATGATCTCCTACGTCGACGACTTCAAAATACTGATGGTGATGACGCTGGTCGCTATCCCGTTTGTGTTCCTGCTGCGCAAGCCGAAAGCCAGTCCGGCCGGCGGCGGCGCGCCCGCCGCCCATATGGACTGATGTAGCGGCTGCTCGTCAGGGGATGTCCGCTGCCTGCCGGCGATATCTCCGCTACCTGCCGAGAACCAGCGACCAGTAGCGCAGGTTGGGATCGCGGCCGTCACGGACATAGGCAAGCCCGAAGCGGCTGAAGTCCGGATCGAGTATGTTGCGCCGGTGTCCCTGCGAATGCATCCAGATGTCGAACAGCTTCTGTTGGTCGAAGCGGCCGGCCGCGATGTTCTCGGCCGCGGCACCGTGTACGCCATTGTCCTTCATCCGCGAGGCGAAATCCTTGCCCCAACCGGTCGTGTGGCTCATGTTTTCACGCTGCGCCATATAGCCGGCCTGCTGGAGTGCCGCTTGCTCCAACTGTGTATCGGCGACCAACGGACCGAGCCCAGCCGAGGCGCGCAGGCCCGCCAGCGTGCCGGTTGCCGAGGAGGAAACCCCGGCGCCTTGACCCGTCGGCAGCGAGACGGTGCCGCAGGCGGCAAGCCCGAGCAAGGCCGCGAGGCCAGCCGCCTTGAGCCATGTGCGCCTGTTCAAGTTCGTGATCCGGTCGCAATCGATTCTCGAAGTGGTCATGCCGGCCTGAGATAGTCGCGATCATGGCTTTTGCCGGGCAGGGTGATGAAAATCTGAAAATCGAATGGCGGCTGATCGCTTATTTCACAAGCGTGACGAGGCGGCTGGCGTACATATCGCGATTTCCGAATACGGCCGTGCAATCGGTCTTGATGGATGAGTTGCCTGTCATCTGCACGGTCAAGCCAACAAGCCTCAGGCAGTCGCCCTGACCGCTCATATCCGAGTTGCCTGCGAACGATACGGCCGCGTCAGGCGCATAGACGAATCCGCTGATCACGGAATTTGCGCCGCCATTCAGTGTCAAGGCCGATGTGTTCCCGCGGCTCTGGAAGATGGTGATGCCGGCGTAAGGCCCGCTGGTTGGCGGGGAAAGGTTCACCGTTTCATTGGCGTTTATGTAGATCTGTGCTCCCTCTACGAGGAATATGGTCACGCCGTGGCCGGTCAGGCTGCCGTTCCCTCCCGGCTTCAAGGTGACGCCGCGCAAGATGTAGACGCCCGGGTTGAGAGTGATGTTTCCCGACAATGTCTTGTCGCAATAGGTGCCGGGCGATAGCGTGTAGGTTTTTCCGTTCGGCACCTGCATGCAGAACGTGTAAGGGGGAGGGACGATGTCCGCCAGGGGGTCGAAGGACGCATATTGATGTACGAGCGGCGCGCCGCAGGTGAGATTGGCATTGGGCGGTGAAAGCCCGGAAGTGCCGCCGACGGTCGAGACGCAGCCCGCCGAAACCAGCGCGGAACCGCCTCTGCTGACGGCATCGGACGCGTCCGAGTTTGCCGCAATCACGCAGTTGCTCATGGCGACATCGGTCGAGCCTTGCAGGCTTACCGCGGCCGACGCATGCGGATCGAGCGCCAGCACGCAGGCCTGTGAACCCGGGTGCATCTTGACCGTCGCCGACCGGCGAGCTGGCCAGGGGGCCGCGCCATTGATGAAGCTCGGACGGTTGATGCCTGACGAAAGCGAGATGTAGTAGGCACTCGAGTCGCCGCTGGCGGTGGCCGAAAAAGCGGAGACGCTGTCTGAATATTCCTGTTGGTCGGCGACGCTCATATTGGCTGCAAAGAATGTCAGACCAAGTCCCTGGACATCGGTCGCGCTCATGCTGGGCAGGTACTTGGTGCCGACGGCAAGCCCAGCCGCGTCCAGCGAGTTCTGCAATTGCGCGGCGTCGTCGCTCGTGCCCGTCAGATCGAGGGTGCCGGCGACGACAGCCATTATCGGCAGCATCGCTACGGCAGTCGCCATGGCAAAATTGCCGCGCTCCGAAGACCAGAAGCCCTTCAATCCGAACATCGCCCCTCGCCAAGATTTATAAAGCTCAGGTGATAAGGCCTGGGTCTCTACGAGTAATTTAAGCAATAACTAAAATGCACACATTCTAAGTGAACTCAGTGGTTCGCCGAACAAAGGCCGCCCAGCAATTATAACGGGACGCGGCGACAATCCCGGGAAGATCGGCTATGATGCCAGCGTTCTTGAAGTGGCAGCTACGGGCGGCCACCCTAGGCGGTGACCGCCCCCGGAGAAAAACGGAGGTAGGTTATGGCCGGCTTTCATGTCATGGCGGACGCGCACGGAATGCATGTGCAACCTGCGGTCCGCCGCATTTCCACGCCAGACCTCTGGGACGCGCTCAGGCTTGGCGCAGAGGACTTCTGGGCCAAGCCCTCGCATTACGTGTTCCTGTGCCTGATTTATCCGATCGTCGGCCTGATCCTGACGCAATGGACGTCCGGCTCCAACGCCATCCAGCTCGTCTATCCCTTGATGTCGGGCTTTGCCCTTGTCGGCCCCTTCGCGGCGATCGGGCTCTATGAGATCAGCCGCCGGCGCGAGCTCGGCATGAACACCAACTGGCGACACGCCCTCGATGTGCGCCGCTCATCGGCGCTGCCCTCGATAGCAGCCATCGGCATCATGCTGTTCGCGCTGTTCCTGTTGTGGCTGTTCACGGCGCAGTCGATCTACACCAGCCTTTTTGGCGGCGAGCCGCCGGCTTCGATCGGGGCCTTCCTGCGCGATGTGCTGACGACCAGCAAGGGCTGGACACTGATCCTTCTCGGCAACGCGGCAGGCTTGGTCTTCGCGGTGGTCGTGCTGGCGACCACGGTCGTTACCTTCCCGCTTTTGCTTGATCGTGATGTCGGCGCCGTTTCCGCAATAGAGACCTCGGCGCGCGCGGTCATGACAAATCCGCTGCAGATGGCGCTCTGGGGTCTGATCGTCGCGGTGCTGCTGGTGATCGGCTCTATCCCGTTGTTTGCCGGTCTCGCCGTCGTCATGCCGATCCTCGGGCACGCGACCTGGCATCTCTACCGCAAGGTGGTCGAGCCGGCCCAGATCCGGCCTCCGCGCCGTCCGATGTGAGCAGTGTCCGGCTTGGTCAACGCGGTCAAAGGACAAACCGCAAAGTGGTGGATTTGCTCAAAGGAGTTGGCCTGGCGTGCATTTGGCTTGCCGGCTGCCTCCATGCGGCGCCCGCCTGGGCCGACGAGGTGGTGCAATTTGAAAGCGCGGCCGTGAAGCCGACGCCGTTTCAGGAGCGCAATGCGCAGAAAAGAGGCGAGACCGCGAAGTCTATTCCCGGCATTCCGCTGCGAGGATACCTGACACGTCCTCCGGGTGAGGGGCCGTTCCCGGCCATAGTCGCTCTGCACGGATGCGCTGGTGTGCTCTCGAATGACAGGGAAGTCTGGCCCGAGCGGCTGTCTTCCTGGGGTTACGTCGTTCTCGTTGTCGACAGCTTCGGCACGCGCGGCATAAAGGATACCTGTCACAGCCTCCTCTCCGATCGCGTTTATGACGCCTATGGCGCCTTGGAGTTCCTGTCGAAAGACAGTTCTGTCGACCCACGGCGCATTGCATTGATGCGCTTCTCCGCCGGTGGCATCGCAACGCTCGAAGCCGTGCAGCTTGGTGGCGCGGAGCGACTGATGGAGCACAAATTCAGCGTGGCGATCGCCTACTATCCGAACTGTTCGGTAGCGAGCGGCGACATGGCTGTGCCGACATTGATCCTGATCGGCGAGCTTGACGATTTCAGCCCCGTACAGAAATGCCGAGAGATGATGGCGCAACGCAGCGGCAAGGGAAGTCCGGTTCAGCTCAACGTCTACGAGGGTGCCCGGCACGCGTTCGACGCCGAGGAGTTCAAGACCGGCGTCGAGGCCTACGGTCACCGAGTGGAGTACAATGCGGCTGCGGCCGATCGATCGGAAAGCGACGTGCACGCCTTCCTGAAGCAGGCCTTCGGCGATTGACCCCAGGCGGCTTCAGCGCTGCGCGTCGGTCGCCATCTTCAGCGCCAGCGCCGTCAGCACGGTACCCATCATCCAGCGCTGAATCACCAGCCATAGCGGTCGCCCAGCGAGGAAGGTTGCGATCGAGCCGGCCGTCAGTGCGATGACGGCATTGACGCTGAGGCTGATCGAGATCTGCGTCGCGCCCAGCACCAGAAGCTGTGATAGGACATGGCCCTTGCCGGGGCTGATGAACTGCGGCAGCAGCGACAGATAGAGAACGGCCACCTTGGGATTGAGCAGATTGGTCATCAATCCCATGGCGAACAGCTTGCGCGGCCGGTCCTGTGGCAGGTCGCGCACCTGGAACGGCGAGCGTCCGCCGGGTTTCACCGCCTGCCAGGCCAACCACAGAAGATAGAGCACGCCGGCAAAGCGCAACACGTCGTAGGCGAATGGCACGGCGAGCAGCAGCGCCGTTATGCCGAACGCCGCCGACAGCACGTAGAACAGGAAGCCGACCGCAACGCCGCCAAGCGAGATCAGTCCGGCCTTCGGCCCTTGCGACAGCGAGCGCGAGATCAGGTAGATCATGTTGGGGCCCGGCGTCAGCACCATACCGAGGCAGACCAGCGCGAAGGCGAGATGGTTGGCGGTGTCGGGCATTGTTCGTTCCCCAGCATCTCGCGATGGATTCGCGATCTCGCGAGCGGCCAATCTGTGCCTGTCCCGACAGGTGGCTGCAAGAGGTTGGCGCCGCCTAGGCGTTACGCCAGAGGAGCGGTTCTAGATTAGCCGACCACACGCAGGTTCGACAGTTCGTTGCCGATTTCCTTGAAGTCGTTTGCCAGGCTGGCGCCGGTCGCATTCCAGAACAGCTTCGCCGGTTTGCTCGGATCCGTCGCATCCTTGCGGAAGCGCGAATCCGACGAGCAGGATTTCAGCGCATCGATCGCCAGCTTGTCGCTGGCCTTGGTCGTCGACAGGTCGAGCGCCACCGTCATCACCATGATGTTGGCTGCCTTGGCGTTGTTGCAAAGCGTGGCCATCTGCTCGTTGAGCGCATTGGTATAGTTGCCATTCGAATAGTCGAACTGGCCGATGGCGCTCGATGTGCCCATGAACAGGCGGCCGACCGAGGTGCCGTTATATCCTGGGTTGAGATAGCCGTAGGATGCGTAGGTCGATTTCGAATTGGCGGGATCCGAGTAGCCCAGCGAGGAAGGTGTGTAATAGGTGTTGGCGCCGTCGGTCAGCACGATCACCACCTTGTCGTTACCTCGTTCGGTTTCCGGCCGCCCTTGCGTGAACGGTTCTCCGCTCGAGACCACCCGCCAGCCCCAGGCCATGCCCTCGGGAACATTGGTGCCGCCATTCGGCTGCATCAGGTCGATCGCCGCTTTGATCGAGGTGAGCCCGTCGGCGACGCTGACATCGGTCAACGGCGTGATCGGGTTGGTGGTGCAGCTGTAATTCGGCCCGTTGCCGGCCGGCAGCGCAGGCGCATCGATCGGCCGCGGCTGGAAATACTTGGCCATGTTGCGCAGCCGCGATTGGCCGCTGCCGCTCGTAGGATCGTCGTTCCACCAGCTGTTGACGGCGCCATAAGTTGCCGGCGCGGCTTCGTCGGGGTCCTGGGTGAGCTTCCAGTGATTGCCGGGTTCGTCCGGAGCGAACATGGGTACGAACATCGTTGCCGGATCGCCGACGCCGATGCCGGTGTTGGCCGAGCCACCGGACGGCGCGGCGTCGTTGACATTGTAGGGATAGGGCCGGGCCTCGACGCAGCCTTGCCAACTGGCGAACGGACCGTAGGAATCGATATAGTCATATTCGTTGTGGCTGCTTTTGCAGGTGTTGTTCGAATTGTATTGGTCGCAGACCACGCGCTTGCTGTTGACGACGCGCTCGTGATTGGTGACGACCTGCATGTCGCGGTAGAGCGAGAACCGGGTCAGCATCTGGCCTTCCCCGGTTCCCCAGCCAGTGCCGCGCTTGTACCAGATACCGTTGGTTTGCTGAGCGTATTTGTTGGCGGCATTCAGCGTCGACCAGTCGAAATTCTCGTTCGACACCGGCGACAGCCCCTCTGTGTCCATCCACGACGCATTGCCATTCCCGGGGCCGACATTGACCGAGGCGGCAAAAGGCACGAGGCCGAATTGCACGGGCTTGTCGACCTGCTTGATCATGATCGCCTGCTGGGCCAGCGTGTCGACCAACTGCTTGGAAGCGGTCTTGAGAAGATCGATGCGCTTTTGTCCCGAGCCCGTGCCGAGCGTGGTCATCGATCCGGAATTGTCGAGCACCAGGGCAACTTCCAGCGTGTTCTTCAGCCGCACTTGCGAGGTGACGTCGAAGCTGAGCCTCTGATTCGCATCGGTCGCCGATTTGCCGACGAGTTGGGCGAAGGCGGGGTAGAAATAGGGTTTGTAGTTGAGCCGGGCGGTCATCGTCAGCAGGCCGCCGCCGCTGGTGTTGCTCGGCAAGGTGACGTTGAGCGTCGCGCTCGCGGGATCGATATCGTTCAAATTGGCGTTGAAGAAATCGAGCGCATAGGCTCTCAACTGGTCGTCGGTCGCACCTTCCGTCAGCCGGCGGGCCGTGGCGAAGTTGGCGGCGTCGAGCGCATTCATCACCATCTGCTTTTCACGGTTCATTTCCGTGAAGTCGACGGCGATCGCTAGGCCGACCATCAGCGGCACCATGGCCACAACCGTCATGAGAGCATAGTTGCCGCGCCTGTCGCGGCGGAACTGACGCCAGATTTCATGCATGTCTTGAAGCGGCCCCCGCCGACGGATTCTCGGTCGGCGCCAGCTTTCCACAAAACGCTGAAGGACGGGTTTGGGAAACCGCTCTATTGCTTGGTCGGCGCTTCACCAACCGCTAACCAATCAAAGCCGCGGCTTGCGCCGCAATTCGTGCCGATCAAGGCGAAAGCTGGTGACAGCTTGGACCGGTTCGGATAATTCGAACCGGCTGCGGCGGACCGTCGGCCGCCGCACCCGCAACGATCATACTGAAGGAAACGGCATGGCGGATTCGCCTGAAATCGTCGGCTCGCTCGAAGACGTCTCGAAAGCCTATTCGGCAATTCTCTGCGACGTCTGGGGCGTGGTGCACAATGGCGAATGGCATTTTCCCGCGGCCGCGGCCGCGCTGGCGGCGGCAAGGGCGGCCGGCACTCCTGTCGTTCTGATCACCAATTCGCCGCGCCGCAGCGCCGACGTCGTGGCACAGATGAGCGTGATCGGCGTCCCGCCATCAGCCTACGACCGCGTGGTGACCTCGGGCGACGTGACACGCGATCTGATCGCGGAGGGCCCTCGCAAGATCTTCCACATCGGCGCCGACCGCGATTTGACCCTTTATGATGGCCTCGACGTCGAACTCGTCGAGGAATTCGAGGCCGCCGGCGTCGTGTGCACCGGGTTCTTCGACGACGAGGTCGAAAAACCCGAGGACTATACGGAACTGCTGCGCCGGTTGCGTGCCAGGAACCTGCCGTTCATCTGCGCCAATCCCGATATCATGGTTGAACGCGGCGAACGGATCATCTGGTGCGCCGGTGCGCTCGCGCGTGACTACGCGCAGCTCGGCGGTCGCACGCTGATCGCCGGAAAACCCTATGCGCCGATTTACGAGGTCGCGATGAAGGAGGTGGCCGAGATTCTCGGCCGGCCGGTTGGGCGTCCGCAAATACTGGCGATCGGCGACGGCATGTTTACCGACGTCAAGGGCGCGGCCGACAATGGTTTCGACGTTCTCTATGTCTCCGGCGGTATTCATGCCCGCGACTATGGCGATCCCTCCCGGCCGGATCCGGCAAGGCTCGGGCTCTTCCTGGAGCGGCACGGCTATCGCCCGGTGGCCGTCATCGCAAGACTGCAGTAGGTGGCAATGGTCGCGTTCCAGCATCTTACGACAACCGCGCCGTTGCCCGCCGATCTGCGAGGCGGCGTCGTGGCGATCGGCAATTTCGACGGCGTCCACCGTGGCCACCAGGCCGTGCTCGAACGGGCATTGGCGGAGGCCACGCAGCGTGGCGTGCCGGCCCTGGTGCTGACCTTCGAACCGCACCCGCGAACGGTTTTCAGGCCTGATCTGCCGCTTTTCGTGCTGACGCCACCACCGATGAAGGCGCGGCTCCTGTCGCTGCTGGGCTTTGCCGCACTCGTCGAGCAACCTTTCACGCGCGGCTTTGCCTCGCTGTCGGCGGAAGCCTTCGTCACCGACGTGCTGGAGAGGACGCTGGGCGTCACCCACGCCGTGACCGGCTTCGATTTCCATTTCGGCAAGGACCGCCAGGGCGGGCCGGCCTATCTGATGGCTGCCGGCGAGCGCCATGGCTTCGGTGTCACCCTCGTCGACGCCTTTCGCGACGAAGGCGCCGAGGTGATTTCGTCGAGCCGCATCCGTGCCTTGCTTTGCGAGGGCGAGGTGGCAGAGGCAGCCGGTCTGCTCGGCTATCGCTTCACTGTGGAAAGCGAGGTCGTCGGCGGCCAACAGCTCGGGCGAACGCTCGGCTTTCCCACAGCCAACATGAGGCTTCCAGCGGAAGCCACGCTCAAGGAAGGTATCTACGCCGTTCGCTTCCGGCGCGCCGACGGCACGCTGCACGACGGAGTCGCCAGTTTTGGCCGCCGCCCGACCGTCGACGACAACGGCGCGCCGCTCCTGGAAACCTTCGTCTTCGATTTTTCCGGCGATCTCTATGGCGAGACTTGCGCGGTCTCGTTCTTCGGCTTCCTGCGCAGCGAGATCAAGTTCGAGGGGCTCGATGCACTGGTGGTGCAGATGAAGCGCGATGAAGCCGAGGCACGCGCGCTGCTTGGCGGCGTCAAACCGCTGTCCAGTCTGGACGCGGCGGTGGCGTTCTGAAGCGTGACCCCGAAAAGGGGAAGCGAGTTCCTATTTCTTCAGCGCAAGACCGACGGCGATGAAGGTCCAGCCCTGGAAGATCAGGTCGATCGCCAGGAACAATCCGAGCACCCACAGGCTGTTGACCGGCCAGCCCATGGCGATGATCAGGCCCGCGAGCACGCTGATGACGCCCGCCGCGACAATCCAGCCCCAGCCGCGCTCCGGGCGGTGGCTGTAGCCGACCCAAGCCCGCAGCGCACCTGAAGCGACGAGCGCGACGGCCAGCAGGAAGGTCAACACAGCCGAGGCCAGCAGCGGATTGTCGAAAGCGAAGAACCCTGCGACCGCATAAAGCAGTCCGCTGAGCAGCCAATAGAAGAAGCGTCCCCAGGTCTTGACTCCGAAAGCATGCATGATCTCGATGATGCCGGCCACCAGCATCAGCCACCCCACGACATAGACGGAAGCCACCGTGGCGATGAACAGATTGCCGAAGGCGATGCCGCCGAGGACCAGCAGCACCACGCCCAGGCCGACAAACCATCCCCATTTGTCTCGCGTCTGGCCGATCGCGTTCTTCAATGTATCGCCGTGCAAGGTCATGTCGCCACCTCCATTGAAGACCGCCAGAATGCAAGGAGGTTACCCTTGGTGCCGACCCGCGTCCAGCCGACGGCGGGGCGGATGGCGCAGGGCTCGTGGGGTGGCAATGCGAGCCGGACATCTCGCCCTTAAATCAAATTTTACCAAAGCCTCGTCAAAGCTGTCGCCGCAGGACAATTGTATCGTGTTAGTGGAGTGGCCATGAGTCCGGTCGGGAAGATTTCTATAGCCTTGGCTACCGTCGTGCTGGCGACGTCGAGCGCGGCCGAGGCAGGCGATGGCGCTTTCGGCTGGCTGTCCGGCGACTGGTATCTGACGGTCGGCGCGACCGGACTGGTGGCGCCGAATTTCGAGGGCGGCAAGAAATACATGCTGAGCGCCCAGCCCATCATTTCGCTGGGCAAGGCCGGCCCTGCTGCTCGCTTCACCTCGCGCAACGACAATATTTCGCTGGCGCTTGTCGACGATGGCGGCGTCCGTGCCGGCCTGACCGGCAAGTTCCTGTTCTCGCGCGACGATGGCGATGCCGACGAACTCAAGGGCTTGGATCCTGTCCGCTGGGGCGGCGAGGTCGGCGGCTTCTTCGAATTCTATCCGACGGACTGGATGCGCGCGCGTGCCGAATTGCGGCATGGCATCCGTGCCCATAACGGCTTTGTCGCCGACATCGCCGCCGATGCTTTCTACGACGTGACGCCAACCGTCCGGATTTCGGGTGGCCCGCGCGTGTCTTTTGCCTCGGCGAACTATTTCGATGCCTATTATGGCGTCAACGCGCAGGAAGCCGTGGCCTCGGAGCTGAGCCAGTACAATCCCGGCGGGGGCCTGAAATCCGTCGGCCTCGGTGGCGCCGTGACCTGGAAGGTGACCGATCCGATGACCGCCAGCCTGTTTGGCGAATATTCGCGCCTCGAGGGTCCGGCGGCCGATTCCAGCCTGGTCAAGGAGCGCGGCGACCGCAACCAGTTCATGGTCGGCGTGTCGACCACCTACCGCTTCGACTTCAAGATGTAAGCGAATCGAACGAGACGCTTTATTCCTGCGCTCATCTCCGCTAAAAGCCCAGCAATGACGAGCTTTTCGCGCCTTCACGCGCCGACGATACGAATTACCAGCCCGGTGTTCCCAACAGCCTGAAGGCTGTCGGAACTGCCGGGACTGTTGCGCGCGGCCTCTCGCGCTTTTCCAGATCATCAAGGCATGTCGCCCAGAAGTAACCCGGTTTGGGAAAACGGCATGCGTATAAGTAGAATTCCACGCCGCAAGCCACGTGGCCCGGCATGCACATGGCAGACCAATGACCGACGACCAATCGACGATCGACTATTCGAAGACCCTTTACCTGCCGCAGACGGAGTTTCCGATGCGCGCCGGCTTGCCCGAGAAGGAGCCGGCGCTGGTCAAGCGGTGGCAGGACATGGACCTCTACCGCAAGCTGCGTGAGAGCGCGGCGGGCCGCACGAAATACGTGCTGCACGACGGTCCGCCCTACGCCAACGGCAACATCCACATCGGCCACGCGCTGAACAAGATCCTCAAGGATGTCATCACCCGCTCGTTCCAGATGCGCGGCTTTGACTCGAATTATGTGCCCGGCTGGGACTGTCACGGCCTGCCGATCGAATGGAAGATCGAGGAACAGTATCGCGCCAAGGGCAAGAACAAGGACGAGGTGCCGGTCAACGAATTCCGCAAGGAATGCCGTGAATTCGCCGCGCACTGGATCTCGGTGCAGGGTGGCGAGTTCCAGCGGCTTGGCGTCATCGGCGACTTCAAGAGCCCTTACACGACCATGGCCTTCCACGCCGAGTCGCGCATCGCCGGCGAATTGCTGAAATTCGCCATGTCCGGCCAGCTCTACCGCGGTTCGAAGCCGGTAATGTGGAGCGTCGTCGAGCGCACGGCGCTCGCCGAGGCCGAGATCGAGTATCAGGACTACGAGTCCGACACGATCTGGGCGAAGTTTCCGGTGGCCAACCTCGTCGTCGCCAGCGTCGTGGACGGACAGCCGGCGGAGCTCGATCCGGACCTGAGCGGGCGGTCGCTCGACCTGCTGGATGCTCATGTCGTCATCTGGACGACGACGCCATGGACCATCCCTGGCAACCGCGCCGTCAGCTATTCGCCGCGCGTCGCCTATGGTCTCTACGAGGTGACGGCGGCCGAGAATGTATTTGGCCCGCAGCCAGGCGAGAAGCTGATCTTTGCCGATGCGCTGGCCGAGGAAAGCCAGGCCAAGGCCAAGGTCACCTTGAAGCGCCTTCACGGCATCAGCGCCGAACAGCTTGGAAATCTTGTGCTTTCGCATCCCTTCAAGGGCCTCGGCGGCGGCTACGAATTCCCGGTTCCGATGATTGCCGGCGACCATGTCACCGACGATGCCGGCACGGGCTTCGTGCACACGGCTCCCGGTCATGGCCGGGAGGACTTCGATGCCTGGATGGATGCCGCGCCCGCGCTGCGCCAACGCGGCATCGACACTGAAATCCCATTCACCGTTGACGATGCCGGCTTCTTCACCAAGGACGCGCCCGGCGTCGGCCCGGATCGCGAAGCCGGACCGGCGCGCGTCATCGACGACAACGGCAAGAAGGGCAACGCCAACCAGGCGGTCATCGACGAACTGATCAAGCGCAACGCACTGTTCGCGCGCGGCCGGCTGAAGCACAGCTATCCGCATTCATGGCGTTCGAAGAAGCCGGTCATCTTTCGCAACACGCCGCAATGGTTCGTCTACATGGACAAGGACCTCGGCGACGGCACCACGCTGCGCGGCCGTGCGCTGAAGGCGATCGACGAGACGCGCTTTGTCCCGGCCGCCGGTCAGAACCGCATCCGCGCCATGATCGAGGAGCGCCCCGACTGGGTGCTGTCGCGCCAGCGTGCCTGGGGCGTGCCGATCGCCGTCTTCGCCGACGAGGATGGCAACGTGTTGAAGGACGAGGCGGTCAACCAGCGCATCATGGACGCCTTCGAGGCGGAGGGCGCCGACGCCTGGTTCGCGCCCGGCGCCAAGGAGCGCTTCCTCGGCAATCACGATGCCTCCAAGTGGCGGCAGGTGATGGACATTCTCGACGTCTGGTTCGATTCGGGCTCGACACATGTCTTCACCCTGGAAGACCGGCCCGACCTGAAGTGGCCGGCCGACGTCTATCTCGAAGGCTCCGACCAGCATCGCGGCTGGTTCCACTCCTCGCTGCTCGAAAGCTGCGGCACCAGGGGCAGGGCGCCTTACGACACCGTCGTCACCCACGGCTTCACCATGGACGAGGATGGCCGCAAGATGTCGAAATCGCTCGGCAACACGGTCGTGCCGCAGGATGTGATCAAGCAGTCCGGCGCCGATATCCTGCGGCTCTGGGTGGTGACGACGGACTATTGGGAAGACCAGCGGCTCGGCAAGAACGTGCTGCAGACCAACATCGACGCCTATCGCAAGCTCAGGAACACCATCCGCTGGATGCTGGGCACGCTCGCCCATGACGATGGTGAGGAGGTTCCCGTGGAGACGATGCCGGAGCTGGAGCGGCTGATGCTGCATCGTTTGGCAGAACTCGACGAGGTGGTGCGCCAGGGCTACGACGCCTTCGAGTTCAAGCGCATCACGCGCGCACTGCTGGATTTCATGGTGGTCGAGCTGTCGGCCTTCTATTTCGATATCCGCAAGGACGCGCTCTACTGCGAGGGCCCGTCGAGCGTGAAGCGCAAGGCTTCGGTCCAGGTGGTGCGCCATCTCTTCGACTGCCTGGTGAAATGGCTAGCGCCGATGCTGCCCTTCACCATGGAAGAGGCCTGGCTCGATCGTCATCCCGATGCGGTCTCGTTGCATCTCGACCAGTTCCCGCAAATCCCGGCGAATTGGAAGAACGACGCGCTGGCGGAGAAATGGCGCAAGGTCAGGCAGGTGCGCCGTGTCGTCACCGGTGCGCTCGAGATCGCGCGTGCCCAGAAGGTGATCGGCTCCTCGCTGGAGGCCGTACCGGTGGTCACGATCAACGACGCGGCGCTCGAGGCGGCGATATCGGACGTCGACATGGCTGAAATGGCGATCACCAGCGATCTCGTCATTGCCCATGGCGAGGCGCCGCAAACCGCCTTTGTCCTCGACGATGTAAAGGGCGTCGCCGTGGTGGTCGAGAAAGCGGAGGATCGCGGCTTGGTCAAATGCGCGCGTTCCTGGCGCTACACGGCCGATGTCGGGCAGGATCCGGAGTTCCCGGATGTTTCGGCACGTGATGCCGCGGTGCTGCACGAATTGAAGACGCTGGGACGGCTGTAGGGCCTGTCGCCCAAAGTGCGCAGCGGTTTGGGACAACGACATGCCCACGTTAAAGAAGTGCACAAATGCCACGCCGGGCGGTGCAAATCCGCCCGTGCGTTGCCCTTAACGAGTGGTTGAGGTAAACACGCGAAACTCCGGAAGACAAATTGTCGCCGGATTTCCGTCGCAAGTGCTTGCATGATGGGGACCGGACACAAGGCCGGTGCGATCGAGAGGCTGTCTAGAGTGGGACTTTTTGGCATGACCGAGAGTTATAAGGCGCGCCTTGCGCTGTTGGCGCCGCTTGTCGCATCGGGCCTCGCTTTATCCGGCTGCATGGGCTCTCCGACCTATGGCACCGACAAGACCGCCGCCGAACAGCTGGCCGGCGATCTTACAGGCGCCGTTTCCTTCGCGCCGAAGCACAAGGACCCGATCGACTACAAGCCGCGTCCTACCCTGGTGAAGCCGGCCCCGGGCCAGAAAGAAGCGCTGCCTGCGCCGCAGGAAAGCATCCAGACCGCAAACGCAGGGTGGCCCGAATCGCCCGAGCAGCGCCGCGCGCGCCTGCGCGCCGACGCCACCGCCCACCAGAATGATCCGGCCTACCAGTCGGAGATCGTCGACGACGTGCAGACGGATCCGGCTTCGGTGAAGAAGGCGATGGAAGACTCCGGCTCGAGCCATCCGCCGGCGTGGAAGCCCGCCGATTCCGACAAGGGCCGCGCTGCCGAGATCCAGCGCCGCCTTGCCGAAAGCAAGCAGGGCGACCCCAACACGCGTAAATACCTCAGCGAGCCGCCATTGGCCTACCGTGTCGCCTCCGATGCCGCGCCGCAGAACGAACTCGGCGAAGACGAGTACAAGAAGGAACGCCGCCTCAAGGCAAAGGCCGAGGGCAAGAAGGGCGGCTGGTTCGACTGGTTGCCGTCGCTGTAAGAACGGTCGCGCCGCTGATCTTGCGGCGGCCTTGGCTCAGTCTCGACGTCCCCTGAAAAAATCCTTCAGCAGCAGGCCCGCTTCGGTCTCGGCCATCCCCGGATAGATGTCGGGCGTATGATGGCAGGTCGGAGAAGCGAAGAAGCGCACGCCGTTGACCACGGCGCCGCCCTTTTCGTCGGCGGCACCGAAATAGAGACGGCGCAGCCTGGCGAATGAGATTGCCCCGGCACACATGGCGCAGGGCTCCAGTGTCACATAGAGATCGTGGCCGGTGAGCCGCTCGCTGGAGATTTTGCCGCAGGCTTCACGGATCACCAGCATCTCGGCATGGGCCGTCGGGTCGGCAAGCTCGCGCGTGCGGTTGCCGGCACTGGCAATGACCGTGCCGTCCTTGGCGATCACCGCGCCGACCGGCACTTCGCCACGCAAGGCTGCCGCCTCGGCCTCCTGCAGTGCCAGGGCCATGAAATCCGGCCTCTTCAAGCGGTTTGTCTTCCCATTATATCCTCGCCACCCGGCGGTGATCCTGTTATGGAGCGCATCAACCTGAAAATCGGACTCGATTTTCGGGAATGATCATGCGCCAAATCAAAAATGCTACAGCGTTCGTTGCGCGCCGAACGGATGCGCCACGCTGTAGCAGCGCAAACGGACAAAGGCCACATGGACGACAACGACAAGAAATCTCCGCGCAAAGGCGGTCCGGGCAGGAGTGGCCCGAAATCGACAGGCGCACGTGGCCGCGACGCCAGCAAGGGCGGGAAGCCGTCCTTCGGTGCCAAAAAGCCTTACGCCCCACGCGGCGACCGCCCGGCAGGCGCTGAAGGCGAGCGCCCGAAGCGCGACTTCAAGAGCGGCGACAAGCCGTTCCGCAAGGGACCGCGCCCCGAAGGCAAGCCGTATGAAAAGCGCGAGGGCCCGCGCAAGCCCTACGCCCCGCGCGGCGATCGTCCGATGGCGGCCGAAGGCGAACGCAAGCCGTATGAAAAGCGCGAAGGCCCACGCAAGCCCTATGCCCCGCGTGGCGACCGTCCCATGGCGGCCGAAGGCGAACGCAAGCCTTATGAGAAGCGCGAAGGGCCGCGCAAACCCTACGCGCCGCGCGGCGACCGTCCGGTTTCTGCTTCGGCGGAGGGCGGCGAAAAGCGCTTCGACCGTCCCAAGCGTGATTTCGGGGATCGTCCGAAGCGGGACTTCGCCGACCGTCCGAAGCGCGACTTTGCAGGCGACAGGCCCAAGCGCGATTTCAGTGATCGGCCCCAAGGTGCATCGGGCGGCGGTTTCAAGCCGCGTCCGCGACCAACCGAAGCAACGGAAGAAGCCGGCGAGCGCATCGCCAAGCGCCTGGCACGTGCCGGGCTCGCCTCGCGCCGTGACGCCGAGGAGTTGATCGCCGCCGGCCGCGTCAAGGTCAATGGCCGGGTGCTGGCCTCGCCGGCGTTCAACGTCATGCCCAATGACATCATCCATCTCGACGGCATGGAAATCCCGCCGATCGAACGCACGCGCCTGTTCCTGTTCCACAAGCCGGCGGGCGTCGTCACCACCAACCGCGACCCCGAAGGCCGCAAGACCGTCTTCGACGTGCTGCCGGCCGAACTGCCGCGGCTGATGACCATCGGCCGGCTCGATATCAACACCGAAGGCCTGCTGCTGCTGACCAATGATGGTGGCCTGTCGCGCGTGCTCGAACTGCCGGCCACCGGTTGGCTGCGCCGCTACCGCGTGCGTGTCCACGGCAAGGTCGAGGAAAGCGCGCTCGCCGGCCTGCGCGAGGGCATTGCCGTCGACGGCGTCTTCTACGGCGCCATCGAGGCCAGCCTCGATCGCGAACAGGGCTCCAACGCCTGGCTGACGATCGGCCTGCGCGAGGGCAAGAACCGTGAGGTCAAGAACATCCTCGGTGCGCTCGGCCTCGACGTCACGCGGCTGATCCGCATCTCCTACGGCCCGTTCCAGCTCGAGGATCTCGCCGAAGGTCATGTGCTGGAGATCAAGGGCCGGGTGCTGCGCGACCAGCTTGGCGAGCGCCTGGTCGAGGAATCCGGCGCCAATTTCGACGCCGAGATAACAAAACCGTTTTCCAACCAGCCGGTGCGGCGTACCGAGATCCGTGAGGCCGAGCCCGAACGGCCGAAGTTTACGCGAGACGGCGAGCGCCGGCCGATCGGCGAGGGCGGACTGATCAAGAACCGCAAGCGCCGGGAAGGCAGCCGTGACGAGGCGCTCGGCAAACTGTCGACAAGCCCCGACAGAGGCGAGAGACCAGAAAAGAGCTTCGGCGAACGCGGCCAGCGACCGGAGCGTGGCGGCTTTGGCGATAAGCCGCGTGGTAGTTTTGGCGACAAGCCGCGCGGCGGATTCGGTGACAAGCCTCGTGGCGGCGGCAAGAAATCCGAACGCGAGCAGCGGCCGATCGAGCCGCCCGGCCAGCGCAAGGCCAATGTCTGGATGGCGCCGGGAGCCCGGCCGATCGGCAAGGGCAGGGCGGAGGCCGATGCGGCCAAGGCGGCCGAGGCCAAGGCGCGCAAGGCCTCGTTCAAGCCGTCTTATGGCAAGCCCGTCGGCAAACCAGGTGGCGCAGAGCCATTCGGCAAGCCTCGTGGCGAGCGTCCAGGAGGCGCCGGTGGCGGTGAGCGGCCGCGCGGCGGCCCCAAGGGCCCCCGGACAAGATGAGAATCGTCGGCGGTGAGTTTCGCGGGCGTCCGTTGGCGACGCCCCGCAGCAGCGCCATCCGCCCGACGACCGACCGCACCCGCGAGGCCGTCTTCAACGTTCTGGCACATCGTTTTGCCGGGCAACTGGACGGCGCGCGCGTGCTCGACCTGTTCGCCGGCACCGGCGCGCTTGGTCTGGAAGCTCTGTCGCGCGGCGCATCCTATGGCGTCTTCATCGAGGAATCGGCCGAAGGCCGGGGTCTGATCCGCGACAATGTCGAGGCCTTCGGCCTGACCGGACGCACCAAGATCTTCCGCCGCGATGCAACGGGTCTGGGCGAGGTTGGTACGCTGGCGCCGTTCGGCCTCGTCTTTGCCGATCCGCCCTACGGCAAGGGCCTTGGCGAGCGCGCGCTGCGGTCCGCCAAGGCTGGCGGCTGGCTGCGCCCCGGCGCGCTCTGCGTGGTCGAGGAGACGGCGGCGGTTCCCTTCGAGCCAGGGCCGGGCTTTTCCGTGCTTGATGAGCGCAGCTACGGCGAGACCGTCATCCGCTTCATCGAGGCTGCCTGACAGGCCTCTTTCAGCAGTGGCCTCTTTGCCGCCGCCTTTGCCGGCAACATGACCAACAATTCACTTTGCTTGTCGCCAGCGCCTTGCCTATCGTCGCTGCATGAAACCGGAGCCGTCGATGACATCCAGGACTGAGTGGCTGAGGCCAACGCTGCTGGCGACGTCGCTAGCCTTGTTCATGACCGACCCTGTCCTGGCGGACAACTCCGTATTGCCGGACACGGTGCCGGCCGAGTTCAAGGTGACGGATTTCCTGCTCGACAACGGCATGGAAGTGGTCGTCATTCCCGACCATCGCGCGCCGATCGTCACCCACATGGTCTGGTACAAGATCGGCAGCGCCGACGAACCGCCGGGCAAATCCGGCATCGCCCATTTCTTCGAGCATCTTATGTTCAAGGCCACGGCCCATCACGAAGCCGGCGAGTTCGATCGCGCCGTCTCCGACATTGGCGGCTCCAACAACGCCTTCACCTCCTACGACTACACCGCTTTCCACGAGACGGTGGCGCCGTCGGATCTCGAGCTTATGATGAGCTTCGAGGCTGACCGCATGCGCAACCTCATCCTCACCGACGACGTCATCAAGACCGAGCGCGATGTGATCCTGGAGGAGCGCCGCTCGCGCATCGACAACAACCCGCAGGCCGTGCTCGACGAAGAGGTCGATGCCACGCTGTGGCAGAACCAACCCTATCGCATTCCGGTCATCGGCTGGATGCAGGAGATGGAGCAGCTGAACCGCACTGACGCCGTCGCCTTCTACAACAAATACTACCGGCCCAACAACGTCGTGCTGATCGTGGCGGGCGACGTCGAACCGGAAACGGTGAAGGCGCTGGCCGAGAAGACCTATGGCAAGGTGGCCCGCGGGCCTGATCTGCCACCGCGCGTACGCCCGGTCGAGCCGGAGCAGAACACCAGGCGCACAGTGACGCTCTCCGATGCCCGCGTCAGCGTGCCGAGTTTCTCGACGCAATGGGTCGTGCCCTCCTATCACACCGCCAAGCCCGGCGAGGCCGAAGCGCTCGACCTGCTCGCCGAGATTCTCGGCGGCGGCAACCGCAGCCGGCTTTACCAGGCGCTTGTCGTAAAGCAGGGCATCGCTTCCAGCGCCGGCGCGTACTTCCAGGGCACCATGCTCGACGACACCAATTTCACCGTCTACGGCGCGCCGCGCGGCGATGCCAAGCTGGCCGACGTCGAAGCCGCGGTCGATGCCGAGGTGGCGCGCATCGCCAGCGACGGCGTCACATCAGATGAGCTCGAAAAAGCCAAGGACCGCTATGTCAGGTCGATGATCTTTGCCCGCGACAAGCAGGATTCCATGGCCAACATTTATGGCTCGACGCTTGCTACCGGCGGCAATGTGCAGGACGTGCTGCAATGGCCGGACCGCATCCGCAAGGTCACGGCAGAGGAGGTCAAGGCCGTTGCCGCGCGCTATCTGGTGCTGGCCCGCTCGACCACCGGCTATCTTTTGCCGCAGCAACAGGCGGGGAATTGATGACGATGAACCAGTTCAGCGGCGCGTTGACTTCTCCCCGCCAAGCTCCCCCCCTTGTGGGAGAAGGGAAGGCCCTGCACGCCATCGCAACCCTATTCCTCTCCGTCCTCTTCCTGATCCTGCCGGCGCTTGCCGCCCGCGCCATGGAGATCCAGTCCGTCACCTCGCCGAAGGGGGTCACGGCCTGGCTGGTCGAGGACTATTCCGTGCCGGTCGTCGCCGTCCGTTTCGTCTTCGGTGGTGGTTCGACACAGGATCCGCCGGGCAAGGAAGGGCTGGCCAATCTGATGACCGGCCTGTTCGACGAGGGCGCTGGCCCGCTCGATTCGGAAGCCTTCCAGATCAAGCTCGACGACGCCGGCGCCGAAATGAGCTTCGACGAGACCCGCGACGGCATCTACGGCTCCATGCGCATGCTGGCCGAACAGCGCGACCAAGCCTTCGACCTGTTGCGGCTGGCGGTCAACGAGCCGCGCTTCGACCAGGCGCCGATCGACCGCATCCGCGCCCAGGTCCTGTCCGGCATCGTCGCCAACGAGAACGACCCGGACACGGTGGCGCAGAACCGATGGGCGCGCGCCGTCTATGGCGATCACCCCTATTCGCGCTCCGATCAGGGCACCAGACAGAGCATCGCCGCGGTCACGCAGGCCGATCTTGAGGCCCTGCACAAGGCGGTGTTCGCGCGCGGCGGCCTGCATGTCGCCGTGGTCGGCGCCATCGACGCCGAGACGCTGAAGAAGAAGCTCGACATGGTGTTCGGCGACCTGCCGCAGAATCAGGCGCTCGCCCCTGTCGCCGATATCGAGCCCAAGCTGGCGCAGCATGTCGAGGTCAATTACGACCTGCCGCAGACCTCGCTGCAGCTCGCCTGGCCGGGCGTGAAGCGCAAGTCGCCGGATTTCTTCCCGGCCGCGTTGATGAACGAAATCCTTGGCGGCGGCACCTTCACCTCGCGCTTGTTCCAGGAGGTGCGCGAAAAGCGCGGGCTGGCCTACAGCGTCAATTCCTCGCTGGTAAACCAGGACCACGCCGACGCGCTGATCGTCACCACCGGAACGCGTTCCGACCGCGCCGCCGAGACGCTCGGCATCGTGCGTGACGTCGTCAAGCGGTTGGCGCAGGACGGCCCGACCGAGGCCGAACTGGCGGCGACCAAGAAATATCTGATCGGCGCCTATGCGATCAACAATCTGGATTCGTCGAGTTCCATCGCCGCGACGCTGGTCGAGCTGCAGCTCGACGATCTCGGCATCGACTACATGCAGCGCCGCACCGGTTACATCAACGCGGTGACACTCGATCAGGTCAAGGCGGTGGCGAAGAAGCTGCTGACGGCCGAGCCGACCATCATGGTGGTCGGACCGCCGCTGGCCGGGGCCGGCAAGGGATGAGCCTGACTTTCGGCATAGCTTTCGGCGGCGGCGGCGCGCGCGGCCTGGCGCATATCCATGTCATCGAGGTGCTTGACGAGCTCGGCATCAAGCCGGTGGCGATAGCCGGCTCGTCGATCGGCGCGATCATGGGCGCCGGCATGGCCTCCGGCATGACCGGCAAGGACATCCACGATTATGCCCGCTCGATCCTTGGCCGGCGCGCCGAGGTTGCGAGCCGCATGTGGCGGGCGCGGCCAGGCACGATCGCGGAAGCCATGCAAGGCGGCATCCGGGTCAGCCAGTTCAATGTCGAGCGCATCCTGAAGGCGTTTTTGCCCGAGGCCATTCCCGAGACCTTCGCTGAATTGAAAATCCCGCTGAAAGTGACGGCGACGGACTATTTCGGCCACAAGCTCGCCGTGTTCGACGACGGCGACCTGCACTCCGCCCTTGCCGCCTCGGCCGCCATTCCCGCCGTGTTCCGCCCGGTGATGCGCGACGGCAGGCTGCTGATCGACGGCGGCATTTACAATCCCGTGCCGTTCGACCTGATCGAGAAGGATGCCGACATCATCATCGGCGTCGACGTGGTCGGCGCCCCGGAAGAGGCCGACCGCAAACAGCCGACCTCCGTCGACCTGATGTTCGGCGCCACGCAGTTGATGATGCAGTCGATCATCGCCAACAAGCTGAAGCAGTGCCAGCCCGACATACTGGTCCGCCCGGCGGTGTCCAAATACCGGGTGCTCGATTTCCTGAAGATCGACGCCTTGATGAACGAGACCGTTGAAATCAAGGATCGGCTGAAGCGGGAGGTGGAGGCCGCAGTTGAACAGCGCTCCGCCAATGACAAAGCGAAAAGAGCACGGACACCAGCCAGGACGTGATTGCAGTCAGCGGTTCCGTCGGCAAGATTGCGAGGGCTTACCCTCAGTCCTTCGCCCGCTCCACATAGGACCCGTCCGCCGTCATCACCACCACGCGGGTGCCAGGCGCGATGTGCGGCGGCACGGTGGTGCGCACGCCGTTGGAAAGCACGGCCGGCTTGTAGGAGGACGACGCCGTCTGGCCCTTGGTCGTCGGCTCGGTGTCGACCACTTCGAAAGTGGCGCGCTGCGGCAGCACCAGGGCGATCGCGATGCCATTGAACTGCGACACCTGCACCGGCATGCCTTCCTTCAGATAAGGCGCCGCGTCGCCGACCACGGCTTCCGACACCGCCACCTGGTCATAGGTTTCCGGATTCATGAAGTGATAGCCTTCGCCGTCGGCGTAGAGGAAGGTGTGCTCGCGCTCCTCGACATAGGCGCGCTCCACCTGTTCGGTGGTGCGGTAGCGCTCCGACACCTTCACCCCATCGCCGATGCGCCGCATGTCGAGCTGCGTCACGGGCGTGCCCTTGCCTGGGTGGATGTTTTCGGCAAAGAGGATCACATAAAGCTTGCCGTCTTTGTCGACGACATTGCCTTTGCGGAGCGAACTGGCGATGACTTTCACCACGGTTTTAAATCCTGCGAGAGTTGACTGGCGTTTGCCGGCTTGCGCGGCGCTGGATGGGGGCCTAGCGCATCTTGGCGCGAACCGCCAGCCCCCCAATGCGAACTGGCATGGGGCGAACTGACATGCCTTCAATCCGCACATGACCGCCGCGTCGCCCTGGTGGACGCCGCATGTCCATGCCGACCGCCGCCCGCGCCTGATGCTGCGCAACGGGCTGACGGCTGCCTTGCGCGACTGGTTCGCCGGCAACGACTTCATCGAGGTGGAGACGGCCGCGCTGCAGGTCTCGCCCGGCAACGAGGCGCATCTGGCGGCTTTCGCCACGGAATCGGTCGGGCCGGATGGCGTCCGCTCGCCGCTTTATCTCCATACCTCGCCGGAATTCGCCTGCAAGAAACTGCTCGCCGCGGGGGAACAGCGCATTTTCAGCCTGGGGGCCGTCTATCGCAACCGCGAGCGCGGCCCCTTGCATCATCCCGAATTCACCATGCTCGAATGGTATCGGGTAGGCGAAACCTATGAAAGCCTGATGCGCGACTGCGCCGATCTGCTGGCGCTGGCCGCGACACGAGCAGGGGCCACGCGCTTTTCCTTCCGGGGCCGCGACTGCGATCCCTTTGCTGAACCGGAGCGGTTGGCCGTGGCGGACGCCTTCAGCCGCCATGCCGGCATCGATCTGCTGGCCACGGTCACCGTCGATGGCGGCACGGATCGGGACGCGCTTCATGCCGCACTGGTCCAGGCCGGCCTGCGCACCGCGCCTGATGACAGCTGGGCGGATTTGTTCAGCCGCGTGATGGTGGAAAAGATCGAGCCGTTCCTCGGGCAGGGGCGGGCGACCATCCTGTGCGAATATCCGGTCGCCGAGGCGGCACTCGCCCGACCGAGCCCCCGGGATCCGCGCGTCGCCGAACGTTTCGAGCTCTATTGCTGCGGCGTCGAGCTCGCCAACGGCTTTGGCGAGTTGACCGACGCGGCCGAGCAGCGCCGGCGCTTCATCATCGAGATGGACGAGAAAGAGCGTATTTATGGCGAGCGCTACCCGCTGGACGAGGATTTTCTCGCCGCCCTTGCCATCATGCCGCAGGCCAGCGGCATCGCGCTCGGCTTCGACCGTCTGGTCATGCTGGCGACAGGAGCGCAGAAGATCGAGGACGTGATCTGGACGCCGGTCGCGGCATCTTGAACGACAGGCCGCCGCCGGCCCTCACTTCAATGCGCGAAAACCTGCTCCAGTGAGCGAAAGCCCTTGAATTCCAGGGCGTTGCCCGAGGGATCGCGGATGAACAGCGTCGCCTGTTCGCCAGGCTCGCCCTTGAAACGCACCATTGGGCGCTCCAGCCAGTCTATGTCGTCGCGCGCTTCCAGCCGCTCCGCCAGGCGCTGCCAGTCGTCCATCAAGAGCACGGCGCCGAAATGCGGGATCGGCACCAAAATGCCGTCGACCTTGCCGTCGCTGGCGGCTTGCGCGACCTGCGGCCGCAGATGCGCCGACATCTGATGGCCATAAAGGTCGAAATCGACCCAGGTCGCCGACGAGCGGCCGATCGCGCAGCCCAGAACCTCGCCATAGAAAGTTCGGGTTTCATCGAGATCACGAACCGGGAAGGCAAGATGGAAAGGCGTCATGGCGAGGGCTCCAGATAGGCAAAAACCGCGACGTCCGCTCGTTGCGGACGATTTGGTCGCGACATCCTGATTGCCCTTCTGCCATTGCACAAGCGGCATTGGAACAATAGATGGTGCGGCAGCACCTGCCTTCCGGACAGGCTGAAGAAACAGGATCAAGTGCATGACCGACAAGCTCGACGCCGCGAAATTGACGGACCGCGTCGCGGCCCTGGTCGAAGCCGCCAAACGCGCCGGCGCCGATGCCGCGGACGCCGTCGCGGTGCGTGGCCGCTCGACCGGCGTTTCGGTGCGGCTTGGCAAGGTTGAAAACACCGAAGCGTCCGAGGGCGACGATGTTTCGCTGCGGGTCTTCGTCGGCCAGCGTGTGGCCAGCGTATCGGCCACAGCCGCCTCCGATCCGAAGGCGCTTGCCGAGCGGGCAGTCGCCATGGCCAAGGTGTCTCCCGAGGATCCCTACCAGGGTCTTGCCGACCCCGCGCTGCTCGCTGGGCAGACGCGCGATCTGGACCTGTTCGACGCAACGGAAGTGTCGGCCGATCAGTTGAAGGAAGCCGCCCTTGCGGCCGAGGCGGCGGCTCTGGCCGTCAAGGGCGTGACCAATTCGTCCGGAAGCAATGCGAGCGCCGGGCTTGGCGGGTTGGTTCTGGCCACCTCGCACGGTTTTCTCGGCCACTATGTCGCCTCGCGCTTTGCGCGCTCGGCCAGCGTGATCGCCGGCGAGGGCACCGGCATGGAGCGCGACTATGAATTCTCCTCGCGCCAGCATTTTGCCGATCTCGACGCGCCCGAGGATATCGGCCGCAAGGCCGGTGAACGGGCGGTGCGCCGCCTTGGCGCGCGCAAGGCGGCGACCGGACCGGTCGACGTGGTGTTCGACCCGCGCGTCGCGCGCGGCATTGCCGGCCATATCGCCGGCGCCATCAACGGCGCTTCCGTCGCGCGCAAGACCTCGTTCCTGCGCGACATGATGGGCAAGCAGGTGGCCGCTGCCGCCATCACCGTCACCGACGACCCGCTGCGGCGCCGTGGCCAGGCCTCGCGCCCGTTCGATGGCGAAGGCGTCGAGGGCGAGAAACTCCTGATGATCGAAAAGGGTGTCCTCAACCACTGGTTCCTGTCGACATCGGCGGCCCGGGAACTCGGCCTTGTCACCAACGGTCGTGGCGCGCGCGGCGGCTCCTCCGTCTCGCCGTCGTCGACGAACCTTGCCATCGAGGCGGGCGAGCGCTCGCCGGAGGATTTGATCGGCTCGCTCAAGACCGGCTTCTACGTCACCGAAGTGTTTGGCCAGGGCGTCGACATGCTCACCGGCGAATACAGCCGCGGCGCCTCGGGCTTCTGGATCGAAAATGGCGCGCTTGCCTATCCGGTCGCCGAAGTCACCATCGCCTCGAACCTGAAGACGATGTTCCTCAACATGGTGCCGGCGAATGACCTCGACCGTAATTTCGGCACCGCCGCCCCGACCCTCCTGATCGAAGGCATGACCCTTGCCGGAGCATGACCTGACCACTGCCAGCGCCGATCTGGACCTGCCGCTGCTGCGCGACGCCGCGCGCGAGGCCGGTCTTATCGCCATGCGCTACTTCGGCAACAATCCGCAGGTCTGGATGAAGGGCGGCACGTCGCCGGTCAGCGAAGCCGACCATGCCGCCGACGCGTATCTGCGCCAGACGCTGCTTGCGGCGCGGCCGGACTATGGCTGGCTGTCGGAAGAGACGGCCGACGATTCGGCGCGGCTTTCGGCGCGCCGCACCTTCGTTGTCGACCCGATCGACGGCACGCGCGGCTTCCTCGAAGGCCAGCGGACCTGGTGCGTCAGCGTTGCCGTCGTCGAGAGTGGCCGCTCGCTCGCCGGCGTGCTCGAATGCCCGGCGATGGAGGAGGCCTACTGGGCGCTGCCCGGCCAGGGCGCCTTCCGCAACGACAAGCGCATCGCGGTGCGCAAGCCTGGGGACAAGGCCGAAATTTCAGGATTGAAGCAGTTGATCGACATGGTGCCTGCCGACTGGCAGAAGCGGCTGCAGCGAGCACCCTACATCCCCTCGCTCGCCTACCGCCTGGCGATGATCGCCAATGGCACGCTCGACGCTACATTCGTCAAGCCTAACGCGCATGACTGGGACATTGCAGCAGCCGATCTCATCCTGCGCGAGGCGGGCGGACATCTGCTCGACCCGAATGGCCGGGCGCCGCTCTATGCCGGCGAGGTGATCCGCCACGGCGCGCTCGCCGCCGGCAGCGGGGACCTGCTGGCGGTGCTTGTCGATGTCATCGCCGGGCTGGATGCCTGAAAGCGTTTTCGACGGTTCCAAAGTCTGCGGCTTTGGTCTAGACCTGTCACAAACTCACGATATGTGAAGGACCGACATGGCCGCGGAAGACGGAAAGAAACAGCTTTTGCATCTGGTGTTCGGCGGCGAACTCAAGAAGCTTGGCGGCACCGAGTTCCGGGATCTCGACGCGCTCGACATCGTCGGCGTCTTTCCCGATTATCAATCCGCGCACACCGCGTGGAAGGCCAAGGCGCAAGCCAGCGTGGACAATGCCCATATGCGTTATTTCGTCGTTCATCTGCACCGTCTGCTGGATCCCGATAGCAAGGCCGTCGGTTGACTTCGATGGAGCGTGATCTGGCGAAAGAGCCAGCCAGCGAGGCCGCGCCCACGGGCAGGGGCGGCAGTCGCACGACCAAGGCCTTCTGGCGCAGGATTCGCCAGCCGCTCGCGCAGTCCCGGTTCGTCAAGAACGCCATTGCCAGCCTGCTCGCGCAGTTCGTGCGGCTGGTTCGCCTGACCAGCCCCCTGGTCGCCGGATCGGCGCGTTTTTCGGGCGGCGCCTATGCCGAGTTCGAGCCGGGGATCATCGCTCTGTGGCATGGCCAGCATCTTTTGACGCCGGCCTATTACCCCAAGCGCAAGCCGCTGGTCGCCATGGTGTCGCGCAGCGCCGATGCCGAACTCAACGCTCTGATGCTGGAGAAGTTCGGCATCGAGGCGGTGCGCGGTTCGGGCGGGCGCGACAATGCCAGGCATCTCGACAAGGGCGGGGCCAAGGCCCTCATCGCCCTCAAAAAGTCGCTCACCGCAGGCAAGAACGTCGCCATGATCGCAGACATACCCCACGGTACCCCGCGCGATGCAGGGCTCGGTATCGTGCTTTTGGCGCGCCTCTCCGGCCGGCCGCTGCTCCCCGTCGCCATCGCCACCAGCCGCCGCAAGGTGCTGGAAAAGAGCTGGGACAAGACCACCATCAACCTGCCCTTCGGCCGCTCCGCCGTGACCATCGGCACGCCGATCTTTGTGGCGGCGGATGCCGACGATGCCGAAATGGAGCGCAAGCGCCAGGAAGTGACGGTTGCCCTCAATGCCGCGACCGCCGAGGCCTACCGTCTCGTGGATGGTTCGCGGTGAGCGGCCGCTGGGCTCGTACCATGTTGTCGGCATATCGTTTTGCCGGCGCCGCCGCTTACCCGTTGGTCGGGCCCTACGTCGCCTGGCGCACCTCGCGCGGCAAGGAAGACCGCAACCGCCGCCGCGAGCGCTATGGCGTCGCCGGCCGGCCGCGCCCAGAGGGACCGGTGATCTGGATCCATGCGGCGAGTGTCGGCGAGACCTTGGCCGTCGTGCCGTTGGTCGAAAGCATCCTCGACTACGGCGTCAACATCGTTCTGACGACCGGCACGGTGACCTCCGCCCAGGTCGTCGGCGAGCGGCTCGGCGACCGCATCATCCACCAATATGTGCCGCTCGATCTGAAGCCGGCGGTCAGCCGCTTTCTCGATCACTGGAAACCCGATCTGGCGATCATCGCCGAATCGGAGATCTGGCCGATGACCATCCTCGAACTCGGTGCCCGCCACGTGCCGCAGGTGCTGGTCAATGGCAGGCTCTCCGATCGCTCCTACACATCGTGGAAGAAGCGGGCCAACCTCGCCGAGGCGCTGTTCGAGAATCTGGCCCATGTCGTTGCCCAGTCCGACGTCGACGGCGAGCGTTTTCGCGCGCTCGGCGCCCGGCCGGTCACGGTGTCGGGCAATCTCAAGGTCGACACGAACCCGCCGCCGGTCGACGACCGTGCGCTTGGCACTTTGCAGCGACAGATCGGCGATCGCCCGACCTGGGCGGCGATCTCGACCCATGATGGTGAGGAAGTGGTCGCGGCGGAAGTCCACGCGATGTTGCACAAGCGTCACAACGGCCTTTTGACCATCGTCGTTCCGCGCCATCCCGATCGGGCCGAAGCCCTTGCCGCGGAGATTTCCGGGATGGGCCTGAAGGTTGCGCGGCGCAGCAAGGGCGACCGTATCGGACCCGACATCGATGTCCTGCTTGGCGATACGATCGGCGAAATGGGCTTGTACCTCCGCTTGACCGAAATCGCTTTCGTCGGCCGCTCGCTGACCTCCGAAGGCGGCCAGAATCCGCTCGAGCCGGCCATGCTCGACACCGCCGTTCTCGCCGGTCGCAACGTGCAGAATTTTCGCGAGGCCTATCAGCGCCTGCTCGACAGCGGCGGCGCCAAGCTGGTGCGCGACCGCGACATGCTGGCTGGCGCCGTCAATTTCCTCCTGACCAACGAAGTGGCGCGCCACGAGATGATGGCGGCGGGCATCGCGACTGTCGATGAGATGCGCGGCGCGTTGGCACGCACGCTCAAATCGCTCGAACCCTATATCCAGCCGCTGGTGGTCAAGGCGCGCCTGAAGGGCGCGAACGGGCGTTAGCGTGGCCACCGAAGCACCACCATTCTGGTGGGAAGAGCCGGACTGGAAAGTCCTGGCGCTGTCGCCGCTGTCGGCCGTCTACGCGCTGGTCGCCGGTCGCGGCATGCGCAGGGCCCGGCGCGAGAAGATCCAGGCGCCGGTTCTGTGCGTCGGCAATTTCACCGTAGGCGGCACCGGCAAGACACCGGTGGCGATCGCGCTCGCCCAACAGGCCAAGCGCATGCATCTGAAGCCCGGGTTCCTGTCGCGTGGCCATGGCGGCTCCTTTGCCGAGCCGCACGTCGTCGATATCAGTCATGACAGCGCCAAGCACGTCGGCGACGAGCCGCTGCTGCTGGCCGAACACGCACCGGTGGCGGTGACGCCCAATCGTGCCGCCGGCGCCCGGCTGCTGCTGGAAAAACACGGTTGCGATTTCCTGATCATGGACGACGGCTTCCAGAGCGCGCGCATCCACATCGATTATGCGCTGGTGGTCGTCGATGCCCGCTACGGGATCGGCAATGGCCGCGTCATCCCTGGCGGTCCGCTCAGGGCCAAAATCGTCGACCAACTGGTCTTCACCAGCGGATTGCTGAAGATGGGCGAGGGCAACGCTGCCGATGCCGTGGTCCGTCAGGCAGCGCGTGCCGGCCGCCCGATCTTCGAGGCGCACACGGAGCCGAGCAGCAAGGCAGGGCTTGCCGGAAAGCGGTTTTTGGCCTTTGCCGGCATCGGTCATCCCGAAAAGTTCTTCGACACGGTGCGCGGGGCCGGCGGCGAAGTGGTCCTGTCCAGGCCCTTTCCGGACCACCACTTCTATGCCGAGGACGAACTTGCAGAACTGGCCGCGACGGCGCATGCCGAAAGCCTTGGCCTGATCACCACCGCCAAGGACGCCGCCCGGTTGCGCCACGGCGCCCCGCAGGATTTTCTCGACCGTCTCGACGTGCTGGAAATCGACACGGCGTTCGAGCTCGACCATGTTCCTGAACGCATCATCGAGGAGACGCTCGATGCCTGGCGGCAGCGCAAGCTGAGAGGCTAACCCCGTTTGCGCAGTTCCGGATGCACCTCGATTTCGCGGCGCAGCGAAGCGGTGGCGTTCACATAAGGCTCCTGCCTGGCGACGCTCCAGTATTTCAGCTCGTCCAACGGGATGTTTTCGCCCGTCACCGCGCAGCGCACGAACGAGCCGGGGCTGGTGACCTGGAAATCGCCATCGAGATAGCGGATGCGGGCTTCCTTGCCGCCGGGGCCTTCGAAACGGTTCATCATGCAATGGCACTTGAGTTCATCGGGATTCAATCGCCATAAATCGTGGGCAAGGTCAAGCTTGGCGCAATGCTCATCTGATATTGCTCCATGGCACAATGGTTGTCAGGAAGCGCCATGGACATCGCCAATGCAAGCATGCCGTCTTTGCTGAAAGAAGCACTCACGCCCCAGCCGCTGCCTTCGCCCACGGCCGACCCGGCGACTGCGGCGCTGGTCAAGGCGCTCGTCCAGCCGCCGGCGCCCGTGATGGTGCAATCGGCGCAGTTCGCCAGCCAGGCGCTGCAAGCCTCGCTGCCGCGACCGGCCGCTCAAACCTCGCAACGCCTGTCATCCACCGCGATCGAGGATGCCTACCGGGCCGTCATGGAGCCCGACGCCCCCAGCCACCATGAACCGCCACGAGCCTCGACGGGCGGGGCAGGGGCGGACACCGATCAGGCTTCGCGCGGCTTCGCCCCGACGCAGATAACGGCCACTGACAGCACCCCCAAACTGGCGCCGGCCTCGGCCCAGTCCACATTCTCGCCGTCCGTCGCTTCCGCCGTGGTGCTGGTCGCGGCCAACGCCAACGCGCCGCAACCGCGCGGCGCCTCCCGCCGTCCGGCGGGCCATGCTCCACGATCCGAGCCAATTCCGTCGTCGCTGTGGACGATATCGATCGTGACGGCCATCGTCTCGGCAGCGACCACCATGATCGTACTTTTTCTGTTTCATTGAGCAGGTATCACGCGATTTCCGACCGCGACCGTTACGCCTTCGAGCCTAATCGCCATCCTGCAGGAAAGCATCCAGCCTTGCCGAAGCAAGCCCGGCCTGTTCGGCAATGCGCCTGGCGAGATCGGCTGCGGCTGCGCGCGGCCGGCCGACCGGACGATCCAGCCAGTAGGAAACCGGATTGAGCGCGGTGCGATCGTCGACGGCGACGAGGCGCCCCGATTCTATCTGGTGTTCGGTGAGCGGCGGCCGTGCCAGCGCGATGCCGAGCCCATGGGCTGCGGCATCGAGCACCACATTATAGTCCTCGAAGCGGCGGTCTTGCGGGCGCGGCCGGTAGTCCATGTCCTGCGCGGCGAACCAGGCGCGCCAGCCCGAAGCGTCGGAATCGTTGATCAGCGGGAATTTGAGCAACCGCGCCGGGTCGCCACCGCCGATCTCTCGTGCGAGGCCTTGCGAGGCGATCGGGAAGAGATATTCCTCGAACAGTTGCACCGAGACACGGCCCGGGATGCGGCCGCGACCGCAGCGGACCGACAGATCGATGCCTTCGTCGGCGAGATCGGCCTGACGGTTGTCGACGTCGAGCACGATGCGCAGCCGGGTAGGCTCGTTCTCCAGCGTTGCCATGCGCGGCATCAGCCACAGGCCGCTTACCGATGGAATGGAGGCCAGCCGAACCACCGCGGTGCCGCGCGGCTCCACCCACCGGTCCGAATTGACCGAGATCAGCGCGAAGGCTTCGGTGGTCCTGAGATGCAGGCGATTGCCTTCATTGGTCAGCGACACGCCGCGCGCGCCGCGTTCGAAAACCTTCAGGCCAAGCCAGTCCTCGAGCTTGGCGATTTGCCGGCTGACCGCGCCATGGGTAAGATTGAGTTTTTCAGCGGCGGCCGAAAAGCTCCCCGTGCGCGCCGCCGCGTCGAAGGCGCGCAACGTCTCCAGCGGCAGCATACTGTTCGAGCTGTGATCCATGCTCACAGGTGACCCTCGATTTGGTCGTTTGTCAATTGAGCTGGAAAAGCGTTTTCTGCCCTCGAAATCTGAAGAATCCGAGGCAATGAGATGAGCGCGACGACAGGCACGTTGAATTCGACACAGCGGATGGACACCACGGCCGCCATCGCCGTGGCGCTGACGGTGATCGGCTGGGCCTCCGCCTTTCCCGCGATCCGGGCCGGGCTCGCCGCCTTCCAGCCGTTGGAGCTTGGCGCCCTGCGCTTTGCCATCGCTGCCGTGCCGGCTGCCATCTACCTTGCCGTCAAGCGTCCGGCGCTGCCCAGGGTCGGCGACTTGTGGCGCCTCGCCTTCGGCGGCGCTATTTTCGTCGCGCTCTACACGGCGATGCTCAATTTCGGCGAGCAGACCGTCTCGGCCGGAGCAGCCGGCTTCATCATCAATGTCAGTCCCATCTTCACCGCTATCATGGCGATGGCGCTGCTTGGCGAGCGCTTCTCAGGCTTGGCCTGGATCGGTACCGTCATTTCCTTCGCCGGCATCGGCATCATTGCGATCGCCGACGGGCATGGCCTGCATTTCAATGCCGGCGCGCTGCTGGTGCTTGGCTCGGCACTCTGCTCGGCCGTCAACACCATCGTCCAGAAGCCGCTGTTTGCCCGCCACCATCCGCTGACCATCGCGGCGTCCAACATGGTGCTCGGCGCGCTCTGCCTGGCGCCCTTCCTGCCCGCCGCTCTCCAGCAAGCGGCTGTCGCCAACACCGCCGGCCTCGGCGCCGTCATCTATCTCGGCATCGTGCCGAGCCTGATCGCCTATGCGGCCTGGGCGACCGCGCTGTCGCGTCTGCCCGCGGCGCGTGCCTCGACCTTCTTGTACCTGGTCTCGCCGATGTCCGCCCTGATCGGTTTCTTCTGGCTGGCTGAGGTGCCGACGTTGCTCGGCATTCTCGGCGGCGCTTTGGCGCTGGGTGGCGTCATCGTGGTGAATTTGAAGAGGTAAATCAAAGCGCCTTGTGCCGGCCTGTTTAGCAGTCGGTTCACCGCCGCCCGAACAGCCGCTCGATGTCGGCCAGCTTGAGCTCGATATAGGTCGGCCGTCCATGATTGCAGGTGCCAGAGCCCGGCGTCGCCTCCATCTGGCGCAGCAGCGCGTTCATCTCCTCGGCCTTGAGCAGTCGGCCTGAGCGCACCGAGCCGTGGCAGGCCATGGTCGCCGCGATCTTGTCCAACCGTTCTTTCAGCGTTTCGACCGTGTCGTTGTCGGCGATCTCGTCGGCGAGGTCGCGCACCAATTGCTGGACGTTGGTCTCGCCCAGCATCGACGGTGTTTCGCGCACGGCGACCGCGCCCGGGCCGAAACGCTCGATGCCGAGGCCGAAGCGGGCGAGCGTTTCGGAATGCATGGCGAGCCGCTCGGCGTCCTCTTCCGGCAGGTCGATGATCTCTGGCAGGAGCAGCATCTGCGAGGGCACCGGCCGCGAGTGCAGGGCGTTCTTCAGCGCCTCGTAGACAAGCCGCTCATGCGCCGCGTGCTGGTCGACGATGACGAGCGAATCCCTGGTCTGGGCGACGATGTAGTTCTCGTGCACCTGGGCGCGCGCAGCCCCCAGCACCGCGCCAAGCAGCGTCTCGGTTGCCTCATTCTGCCCGGCGCGCGCATCGGCGCTGGCGAGCGGGCCGGCATCGAACGCCGCCTGGTCGCCCTCGCCGAAGCCGGCGGTTCTTGCATTGCCGCGTTCAAAGCCGGCACCTGCGAATTGCATGTCGAGCGGCCGCTGCGGCGAGCGCGAAGGGTCGAAACCCGTGGGGCCGGAGGCACGGAAAGCTGCTTCGTAGCTGCGATGGCCATTTGTCGGGCCGCCGTGATCATAGGGTGTGGCGCCCGGCCGGAACGCAGCCATCATGCCTGCGGCACCCGTGGTGGCGGAGCGGATGCCGGCACCAGCCAGCGCTTGCCGGATGGCGCCGACGATCAGACCGCGCACGAGGCCCGGATCACGGAAGCGGACATCCGCCTTGGCCGGATGGACGTTGACGTCGACGATCGCTGGATCGAGCGTCAGGAACAGCACCGTCACGGCGTGGCGGTCGCGCGGCAGGACATCGGCGAAGGCGCCGCGGATTGCGCCGGCGATCAGCTTGTCGCGCACCGGCCTGCCATTGACATAGGCGTATTGCTGCAGCGCGTTGGCGCGGGTGAAGGACGGGATCGACACATGGCCGGTCAGATGCACGCCTTCGCGCATCGCGTCGATGGCAATGGAATTGTCGGGAAAGTCGGCGCCCATCACCTGCGCGACGCGGCGCAAGCTGCCGTTCGCGCTGTCCTCGGTCGCCGGCAGTTCCAGCGTCGTACGGTCGGAACCGGCCAAGGTGAAACGCACTGTGGGGAAGGCGACGGCGATGCGCTTGACGATGTCGCTGATGGCCGAGCTTTCGGCGCGTTCGCCTTTCATGAACTTCAGCCGTGCCGGCGTGGCGAAGAACAGGTCGCGCACCTCGACCGTGGTGCCGCGATTGGCGGCCGCCGGCTTGACGGGTTGGACGCGGCCGCCCTCGATGCCGATCTCCGCAGCGCTGTCGCCTGAAGCCGTGCGCGAGCGGATCGACAGCCGCGACACCGAGCCGATCGACGGCAACGCCTCGCCGCGAAAGCCAAGCGAGCGGATGTCGTGGATGTCCTCGGCGAGCTTGGACGTGCAGTGACGCGCGATCGCCAGCGCCAGCTCCTGCTCCGGAATGCCGGAGCCGTCATCGGTGACGCGGATCAGGTTCAGCCCGCCGCCCGACGTGACCACCTCTACCTTGCTTGCACCGGCATCCAGCGCGTTCTCGACCAGTTCCTTGACCACGCTCGCCGGACGCTCGATGACTTCGCCGGCGGCGATCTGGTTGATCATCGTTTCGGAAAGCTGTCGAATGGGCATGATCTGATCTTACATGGATTCGGTCGGTGCATGCGAGGCCACTTTACGCCTGCGCGACCAGCCAGTCTCTTACCTTACGGGCATTGTCCGAGAGCTCGCGGTTCTTCGGCCAGATGACGTAAAACGCGGTGCCCGTCTTCATGACGTGGTCCGTTACCGGCACCAGCAGCCCGGTCGACAGCAGCCGCTCGACAAGGTGGCGCCAGCCGAGCGCGATTCCTTGCCCTTCCATGACCGCCTGGATCACGATCGCATAGTCATTGATGCGCAAGCCACGCTCCGCATTGCGGAGGCTGGCGCCGGCCGACTGGAACCATTCGTCCCAGTTCGGGGCCTCGCGATAGGGCTCCTCCAGATGAATGAGGCGGTGTGTCGCCAGTTGCTCCACGGTCTCAGGCCGGCCGAATTTCGTCAGATAGCTGGGACCCGCGACCGGAAAAATCTCTTCGTCGGAGAGTGATAACGAATGGTAGTCCGGCCAGTCGCGTGGCACGCCTCCGCGCACGGCGAGCGGAATGCCTTCGGCGATAATGTCGAGATCGCGGTCGCCGGTCTGGATGCGAAGGTCAATGCCCGGCAGCTCGTCGCGGAACCGCTGCAGGCGCGGCATCATCCAGAACGAACCGAAGGCCGTCGAGGCGGCGAGCGTCACATGGCCGCCGGTCGCCTGCAGGCGCAGATCCTCCGCCGACTTGCGGATGTGGGAAAGGCCGAGCGAGACGTCGGCATGGAAGCGCTCGCCGGCCTCGGTCAGGCTGACCTGGCGATGGCGGCGCTGGAACAGCTGGGCGCCGAGCTGCTCCTCCAGGCCGCGCACCGCATAGGAAACGGCAGCCTGGGTCATGCCGAGCTCGCGCCCGGCGGCGGTGAAGCTCGACAGCCGGCCCGCCGCCTCGAAGACGATCAGGCTGCCGGCGGAGGGCAGGAGATGGCGCAGGTTTCGCATAAGCACAGCTTATACAAGAGATCAGGATTTTCCAGCGTCACAGCTGTATTTCACCTCGCTAAGTTGACCTGGATCGAAGGGATGGAGGCTCCATGAACGCACCGGCCGCTGAATTGACCGAGCAAACCCATCGCCGTGGCGGTGGCCGTCTCGGGCGCAAGGCGCTTCGTGGGGCACCGATCGCGTCGTTCCCAACCCTGGTCCGTCAGATTCCGGTGTACCAGATGGTTCCGGACGAGGCGGTGGAGCTGATCCACGAGGAATCGCTCAAGATCCTCGAGGAGGTCGGTTGCGAGTTCCGCGACGACGGAGCGATCGAGCTCTGGAAAGCGGCCGGAGCCGATGTCAGGGAGACACGTGTGCGCATCGACCGCGCGCTGCTGATGGAACTGGTCTCGAAGGTTCCGCCGGAATTCACGCTCAATGCGCGCAATCCCGAGCGCACGGTTCGCGTCGGCGGCAAGAACTCGATCTTCGTGCCGATGTATGGCGCGCCTTATGTCCGCGACCTCGAGAACAACAGGCGCTACGGCACGCTCGCCGACCTCAACAATTTCCACAAGCTCGCCTATATGGCGCCGGCGCTGCACTCGTCGAGCTCGATCATCTGCGAGCCGATGGAGATACCGGTGCCGAAGCGGCATCTGCACATCATCCACTCGGCGCTGAAACATTCCGACAAGCCGTTCATGGGCATCGTGACGTCGAAGGAGCGCGCCGAGGACACGATGGCGATGGCTGGCATCGTCTTCGGCGAGGAATTCGTGCGCGACAACCCTGTGCTGGTGGCGATCACCAACTGCAATTCGCCGCTGGTGTGGGACGCCACCATGATCGACGCCATGCGGGTCTATGCGAGCCACAATCAGCCACTGATCCTGGCGCCTTTCGCGCTGTGCGGCGCCTCCACCTCGGCTTCCGCCGTCGGCGCGGTGGCGCAGGTCAACGCCGAGGCGCTTGCGGGCGTGGCGCTGACCCAGCTCATTCGCCCCGGCTCGCCGCAAATCTACGGTCAGTTCATGGTGACGGTCGACATGAAGACCGGCGCGCCGATGGGCGGCACGCCGGAGGCCGCGCAGATGATGTATCTGATGGGCGCATTGGCGCGGAAATACAAACTGCCATGGCGCACCTCGGGCTTCCATGTCGGCTCGAAACTCAACGATGCCCAGGCCGGCTATGAGGCGAACATGCTGATGCATGCAGCCATTCTTGCCGGCGCCAACTACATCTGGCATTCGGCCGGCTGGCTGGAAGCGGGTCTCACTTGCGGTTACTCGAAATTCGCCACCGACTGCGAACAGCTCGTCGGATGGTACAAATACGCGGGCGGCCTGCCTTTCGACGATTTCAAGGACGCGATGGCGGCGATCCGCGAAGTCGGGCCGCAGGGCCATTTCCTCGGCACCCAGCACACGCTCGAGCATTTCGAGAAGGCTTTCTTCATGCCGAGCATCATGGACTTCAACTCCTACGAACAATGGAAGGCGGAGGGGGCGAAGGACCACGACACGCGCGGCCGCGAGAAGGCGCGCAACATGCTCGCCGATTATGAAGAGCCGAAACTCGACGAGGGCATCGCCGACGGTCTCAAGGATTTGATCGCGCGGCGCGAGGAAAAATTGCCCGACAGCGTTAGTTGAAAGAAAACGGGCGAAGACCCGACGGAACCAATGGGAGAAAGAAAAATGACGATTTTTAGAAGCAACGGCGATCGCGTCCCGGCCGCCATCGAGGCGATGGCCGAAGAGGCCCGCGCTGGCCGCATGGACCGACGCGAGTTCCTGGCGCTGGCGAGCGCCTTCGGCGCTTCAACGGCTGTTGCCTATGGCATGATCGGGCTCGCGGTTCCGACAAAGGCTCTTGCCGATGAGCCGAAGAAGGGCGGAACGCTGCATGTCGCGATGTCGGTCAAGGCGCAGAAGGATCCGCGCACCTATGACTGGACAGAGATGGCAAACGTCACCCGCGCTTGGCTGGAGCCGCTGGTTCGCTATACCCGCCAGTTCACTTTCGAGCCGGTGCTGCTGGAAAGCTGGGACATCAACGACGACGCCACCGAATATACACTGCACCTGCGCAAGGGCGTCACCTGGAACAATGGCGATGCTTTCAACGCCGACGACGTGATCGTCAATCTGAACCGCTGGTGCGAGAAGGGCGCCTCCGGCAATTCCATGGCGGCACGCGTCGGCGCGCTGATCGACGCCAAGACCGGCAAGGCGAAGGACGGCGCCATCACCAAGGTCGACGACCACACAGTGAAGCTGAAGCTTTCCGAACCCGACATCTCGATCATCCCGAATTTCACCGACTATCCGGCGCTCGTCGTGCATCGCGACTTCGACAAGGAGGGGGCCGACCCGATCAAGAAACCGGTCGGTACCGGAGCTTTTGAACTGGTGTCCTACGCTGTCGGGACAAAGGCGGTCGTCAAGCGCCGCGAGAACGGCAAGTGGTGGGGTGGCGAGGCGCCGCTCGACGGTGCCGAATTCATCGACTACGGCACCGATTTCAACGCCACGGTGAGCGCTTTCGACTCAGGCGAGATCGACGTCGATTTCGAAACGCCGGCCGATTTCATCGACATCCTCGACAAGATGAACCTCGTGAAATCGGAAGTCGCGACGGCGACCACGCTGGTTGCCCGCACCAACATCACGCACAAGCCCTACGACGATCAGCGGGTCCGTAACGCCCTGCAAATGGCTGTCGACAACAACGCCGTCCTGCAACTCGGCTACAATGGCCGCGGTACGGTGGGCGAAAACCACCATGTCAGCCCGATCCATCCGGAATACTATCCGTTGCCCAAGAAGACGCGGGACGTGGCGGGCGCCAAGAAGCTGATGGCCGACGCTGGACAGGCCAACTTCGAGCATGAACTGATCACCGTCGAGGACGAATGGCAGAAGAACACCGGCGACGCGATCGCCGGCCAGTTGCGTGAAGCCGGTATAAAGGTGAAGCGTACCGTTCTGCCTGGCTCGACCTTCTGGAACGACTGGACGAAATATCCCTATTCCATGACGATCTGGTACATGCGCCCGCTCGGTGTGCAGGTGCTGGCGCTCGGCTATCGTACGGGCGAGGCCTGGAATGAGACGGCCTATTCCAATCCGGAATTCGATGCCAAGCTCAAGCAGGCGCTGGCCCTGAGTGATGTCGCCAAGCGCAAGGAGGTCATGAAGGATGTCGAGCAGATCCTGCAGGACTCCGGCGTCATCATCCAGCCGTTCTGGCAGAAGCTCTACTGCCACATGAACAAGAAGGTGAAGAACTACGGCATGCACCAGACCTATGAAATAGATCTCCAGAACGTCTGGCTGGATGCCTAACTCCCCAAGACCGCCAAAAAGCTGCGACCGGCACCTCTCTGAGGTGCCGGTCGCACGTTAAAGGAGAGAGGGTGCATGTCTGAACGGGTCTTCAAGCGTCTGTTCGAGCCGGCAATGTTGCGCGGCAAGACGTTACGCAACAGGATCGTGTTCGGAGCCCATACCGCCAATATGGCGGTAGAGGGGCTGCCGACCGCGCGGCATGTCGGCTACTACGCGGAACGCGCCATCGGCGGCGCCGGCATGATCGTGGTCGAGCCGATGCCCGTGCACCAGGCCGCCGTGCTTACCCGAGGCAATTTCAGCCCTTCCGATGACCGCGTGGTTCCACATTTTCGCAAAGTAACTGACGCAATCCGCGGCAACGGCGCCATCGCCATCCAGCAGCTCTACCATGTCGGTCAGCACGCTGACGCGGACAACTCGTTTCATGCCGGTTGGTCGCCTTCGGGCCTGCCGAGCTACCACGATTCTGACGGTTCGCATCGGATGTTCGAAGCCGAGATTGAAGAGACGATCGACGGCTTTGTCCAGGCGGCGCGCCGTTGCCGCGAGGCCGGTTTCGACGGCGTCGAGGTCTGGGCGGCGTACCATTCGATGCTGGACCAGTTCTGGACACCCTGGTCGAACCGCCGGGACGACCGATGGGGCGGCAGCCTTGAAAACCGCACTCGGATGAGCCGTGAGGTGATGACCAGGATTCGCCGGGAATGCGGCGATGATTTCATCATCGGTCTTGCGATCAACGATGAGCCCGAAGTCGAAGTGGCGCTGAAGCGCGAAGCGCTGGCCGAGATAATCGACCTCCACGACCGCGACGCCTTGATGGACTATGTGACTTGCGGAACGGGCTCCTACTTCGACTTCTACAAGATCATGCCGACCTTTGTTTATCCGGAGAAGCTTGGTGCCGACCTGGCGTCCGTGCTCAAATCCACCGTGCGTCATGCGTTGATCACCGCCGAGAGCCATATCCGCACGCCCGAAAACGCCGAGAGCGTGTTGAGCGAAGGTCGCGCCGACCTCGTTTCCATCGTGCGCGGGCAGATCGCCGATCCGCATCTGGCTGCAAAGGCTGCCGCCGGACGGCCGCAAGACATTCGCGGCTGCCTGTCCTGCAACCAGATGTGCTGGGGCCGGCGCAGCCGCGACTATTGGATCAGCTGCGTCATCAATCCTTCCGCGGGGCGGGAATGGGAGTGGGGCGGTGATCGCTTCGCTTCGGCCGCACAGCCGAAGCGCGTGCTGGTCGTCGGCGGCGGGCCGGCCGGTCTCGAAGCGGCGCGCGCCGCGGCCGAGCGCGGTCATCGCGTGACACTGGCCGAAGCATCCGACCGCCTCGGCGGGCAGTTCCGTCTTGCCGGACTGCAGCCGCGCCGTGCCCAGATTCTGGACCTGATCGACTGGTACGAGCGCCAGCTCGGCCAGCTTCAGGTCGACATCCGCTACGGGCAGTATGTCGAAGCCGACGATGTCGAGCGCGAAGGCGCGGATCATGTCATCGTCGCGACCGGCTCGATGCCGCCGGACGGCGCTTTCCAGCGGGCCTTGCCGCACTGGGGCAGCATTCCGGGCGGCGGGCCGGTGCTCTCGGCCGAGGCGGTGATGGCCCGTGAGGCGAGGCCGGGAAAAAATGTTCTGTTGCTGGACGATGGCGGGAATTGGAAAGGGTGCGGCACCGCCTGGAAACTCGCCGAGGACGGTCACAATGTGACGCTCGTGACACCGGACGCCCTGGTTGGCAAAGAGCTTCAGCGAATGGCCGTCGACGCGCCGCTGCGCCGGGCGCTCGCCAAACTGCGCGTGCGGTTTGTGACCGAGAGCGCCGTCGTTCATTGGGATGGCAGGGTGGCCAGGATCGCTTCGCTGCTCGACGGAACCGAGCAGGAGATCGAAGCCGATGCGCTGGTCTTCGCCGCCACCAGCATGGCCCAGGACAGCCTGTCCATCGAGCTCGAAAAGCGCGGAATTATGCATACCTCCATCGGCGACTGTACCGCCTCCAGACAGGCGGCATTTGCCATCCATGACGGGCGCAAGGTGGCGCTTGATCTTTGACGATTGCGAAAGGCGCCAGACCGGGCAAGGCATGAACGGGGCTAATGTCTGAATGCGTATCAAGTCAATCAAAGTCTATAAGGTGCTTCTGCCTGTCAAAGGCGGTGCCTACCGGATGGCCAGCGATACCGTGCAGAACTTGGACAGCACGCTGGTTGAAGTGACCACCGAGGATGGACTATCAGGCTGGGGCGAGACTTGCCCGATCGGCCCTGTTTACCAGCCCCAGCATGCTCTTGGCGCAAGAGCGGCAATTGCTGAAATAGCGCCTGGACTCGTCGGCGAGGACACGGCGTCCATGCGCCGCCTCGCCAAAAAAATGGACGAACGGCTGAACGGTCACAACTATGCCAAGGCAGCCTTGGATATAGCCCTCCTAGACCTCGCCGGCCAACGGCTGGGCGTCCCTGTTTCAACACTTCTCGGCGGTGCGCTCACCGATCGCGTGCCGTCCTACTACTCGACCATCGTCGGTGCTCCGGACGAGACCGCGCGTATTGCCGCCGACAAGGTCAATGCCGGATATCCACGGCTTCAGATCAAGATCGGCGGGCGGGATCTCGAACAAGACGTCGCCACTGTGCACAAAGTATGGGAGGCGGTTGGCTTCAAGGCCCGGATAGCCGTCGACGCCAATCGCGGCCTGACCGCTGCCGCGGCACTGCACATCGATCGGCTTTGCCAGGCAATCCCGTTCGTGTTCGAACAGCCTTGCAACACCATGGAGGAAGTCGCTGGTCTCAAGGGACGCGTTACCCATCCGATCTATCTCGATGAGAATACCGAGGATTTGAATGCGGTGCTGCGGGCGGTTTCGTCAGGTATTGCGGACGGATTTGGATTGAAGGTCACCCGCCTTGGCGGCCTTACCAAGATGGCCACGGTCCGCGACCTGTGTGCGATACGATCTCTCCCGCACAGCTGCGACGACGCCTGGGGCGGAGACGTCATCGCCGCGGCATGCGTCCACCTCGCCGCCACCGTCGAGCCGAGACGTTTCGAGGGAGCCTGGATCGCGCAGGAATACATCGAAGGGCATACGGATCCCGTAAACCCGATCGTGATCGAGAACGGGCATATACGCGTCCCGCAGGTCCCAGGGCTCGGTGTCAAGCCTGAACGCTCCCAACTCAACGCGCCGATTGCCACTTTCGGAGACTAAGGATCGTTGGATGTGATCTATGCAAGTAGACGAGCCACTCGAAGGCTTCATGAGCCGCAAAAAAGCCGATATGCACGATGCGTGGTATTGATTGCTTTCCGCAGCCAAACATTCGGGGAAATCCATGAAACTGCTGCTCGCTGCCATCCTGTCGATTGCCGCACCAGCCGCCGCCCTGGCCGGTCCGGCGTCCGACGCCGTGAAGTTCTTCTATGTTCCGCAGGTCAAGTTCGAGGCCGACGCGCATTATCGCGATCGCTTCACCGCGCCGGTGACGAAACTGTTCGACCTCAACGACCAGGCGACCAAGAAGAATCCGGACCAGGTCGCCTGTATCGACTTCGACCCCGGCCTCGACGCGCAGGATTTCGACCAGAAGACCCTTTCCAAGACTCTGAAGCTGTCCGAGACGGTGGATGGCGACACGGCGCAAGTGGTGGCGAACTTCAGCCTTTTTCCGGAAGGAGGAGACGATTCGCAGCGCGAAATGCACTGGTCGCTGAAGAAGGTCGACGGCAAGTGGAAGATATCGGACATTGCATCGAAGACCAGCGACTGGACGCTGAGCCAACTCGAATGCATGGCGGGCCAAGATCCGGAGTGAAGCAATGGCCGGCCGCGCGTTCCTGCTATTGTCGGCCATGTGCCTGCTGGCGGCTGGCTTGAACTGCGCAGCCGCTCAGGGCCTGTTGGGCGCCCCGCCGGCAAATGCTCCGGCCGGGACCGCGCCCGATGACAGCGGGACGCCGCCGGCGACCGCGCCTGGCGGAGCCGCGGAGCCGGCGACGCCACCCGTCGCATCGCCGCCCAGCGGGCCTGCCGCCCCCATCCAGCCGGGATCGCCGACAGCGGTCGTGCGGCCGTTTTACGATCAGGTCGGCCTGGAGGTCGATCCGGCCCAGCGCGGCCATTTCATCGACCCGGCCAAAACCGTGCTCGACAAGAGCGACGCCTTGCGCAAATCCGGGCAGGGCGAATGCCTGGACCCCAACATGGCGCTCGACAATGCCGACTACGACAAGGCCGAGATCGACAAGAGCCTGAAGACGCTCGAGGCGATCAACGGCGATCAGGCCAAGGTCATCGTCGCCTTCGTCGTCGCCGGCAACCCGCATCGCCTCGAATGGAAGTTCAAGAAGGTCGGCGGTGAATGGAAGATATCGGATCTTTTGTCGGTGACCGGCGAATGGGCGCTCAGCCAGTATCAGTGCGAATGACGACCGAACTAGCCGCGCCCGCGATAGGGCGCAACGCCAGTGTCCGGCAGCCAGGCGCCTTCGGGCGGAGCGCCGGTCTGCCAGAACACGTCGATCGGAATGCCGCCGCGCGGATACCAATAGCCGCCTATGCGCAACCAAAGCGGCTTGGTCGCGGCCACGATGCGCCGTCCGATCATCACGGTGCAGTCTTCATGGAAAGCGCCATGGTTGCGAAACGAGGTCATGAACAACTTGAGCGACTTCGATTCCACCAGGGCGGCATCGGGGGCGTAGTCGATGACGATATGGGCGAAATCCGGCTGTCCGGTCACCGGACAGAGCGAGGTGAATTCCGGGCAGGTAAAGCGCACGATCGCCGGCGGTCCGTCGCCGCGCGAAAACGGCACGGTTTCCAGGACCGCAGCTTCGGGGCTCTGTGGCGTCTCGACGTGGGTGCCGAGCTGGGTGAGGGTTTTGGTATCGATCATAAGCGGTTTTCCTTGGATTTGCCGCTCATTAACACAAATTAAAACGGCAGGAAGACGATGATCAGCAACGACCCGCTTCTCCAACCCTACCAGCTCAAGCATTTGACGCTGAAGAACCGGGTGATGTCGACCAGCCACGAGCCGGCCTATTCGGAGGACGGCATGCCGAAGGAGCGCTATCGGCTCTATCATGCCGAAAAGGCCAAGGGCGGCATGGCGCTGACCATGACCGCGGGCTCGGCCATCGTTTCGCGCGACAGCCCGGCCGCCTTCGGCAATCTGCATATCTATGACGACCGCATCGTGCCGTGGCTGGCCGAACTCACTGACGCCTGCCACGAGCATGACTGCAAGGTGATGATCCAGATCACCCATCTTGGCCGCCGCACCGGCTGGAACAAGGCCGACTGGCTGCCGGTGCTGTCGGCTTCGCCGGTGCGCGAGCCGGCGCATCGTGCTTTCCCCAAGACCATAGAGGAATGGGATATCGAGCGCATCGTCGCCGACTATGCGTCGGCCGCGCAGCGCTGCCAGGCGGCCGGCCTAGACGGCATCGAGTTCGAATCCTACGGCCATCTGATGGACGGCTTCTGGTCGCCTGCCACCAATCATCGCGAGGACGAGTATGGCGGTTCGCTCGACAATCGCCTGCGCTTCACCAATATGGTGCTCGATGCGGTGCGGGCCGCGGTCGGTGAGAAATTCGTCGTCGGCATCCGCATGGTCGCCGACGAGGATTTCGAAAAAGGCCTGTCGAAGGAGGAGGGCATCGAGATCGCCAGGCGGCTCGCAAACTCCGGCAAGGTCGACTTCCTCAACATCATCCGTGGCTCGATCGAGACCGACGCGGCACTGACCAAGGTCATCCCGGTGACCGGCATGCGGTCCTCGCCGCATCTCGATTTCGTGGGCGAGGTGAGGGCGGCGACGAAATTCCCGACCTTCCACGCGGCGCGCATTTCCGACGTCGCCACCGCACGCCATGCGATCGCCACCGGCAAGCTCGACATGGTCGGCATGACGCGCGCCCACATCGCCGATCCGCACATCATCAAGAAAGTGATGGAGGGCCGCGAGCACGAAATCCGCCCCTGCGTCGGCGCAACCTATTGTCTCGACCGCATCTACGAGGGCGGCGAGGCACTGTGCGTCCACAATGCGGCGACCGGCCGCGAGGCCGATATTCCGCATATCATCGTCAAGACGGAAGGGCCTAAGCGTAAAGTCGTGGTCGTCGGCGCCGGCGCCGGCGGACTGGAGGCGGCGCGGGTCGCGGCCGAGCGCGGCCATCAGGTGACGATCCTCGAAGCCTCATCACAAGCGGGCGGCCAGGTCCGTCTGGCGACCCAGAATCCGCGCCGCAAGGAATTGATCGGCATCATCGACTGGCGTCTGGCCGAACTCGACCGGCTCGGCGTCGAGATCCGCTACGACACCTGGGCCGAGCAGGACGATGTCCTGGCCCTGGCGCCTGATGTGGTGGTCGTCGCCACCGGCGGCCTGCCGCAGAACCCACCGCTGGCCTCCGGCGACAATCTCGTCACCTCGAGCTGGGACATCATGGCCGGCAGCGTCAAGCCGGCCGAAAACGTGCTGCTCTATGACGACAATGGCGGCCATCAGGGCATGGGCGCGGCTGAACTGATCGCCAACAGCGGCTCGAAGCTGGAACTGGTTTCGCCGGAACGTTTCTTCGCGCCCGAAATGGGCGGCATGAACCACGTACCCTATGTCAGGGCCTTCCACGAAAAAGGCGTCACCGTCACAATCAACACGCGCCTGCGCTCGGTGCGGCGCGAGGGCAATCAACTGATCGCGGAACTCGCTTCGGACTTCGCCGATGGCTGGCGCGGGGAGCGGCGCGTCGATCAGGTGGTGGTCGAGCACGGCACCGCGCCGCTCGACGATCTGTATCTTTCGCTGAAGCCGTTGTCGAAGAACGGTGGCGCGGTCGACTACGAACGTCTGGTCAATGGAGGCGACATTTTTCCACCACGCAACCCCGAAGGCGGCTTCGTGTTGTTCCGCATCGGCGATGCGGTCGCCTCCCGCAACATCCACGCTGCCATCTATGACGGGATCAGGTTCGGGATCAGGATTTGATCACGATCAGGTGGCGCGCAACGGCCTTTGCAAGGAGAGCCACCTGCCGCTCTGGTCGGTTGCGCGCCGCGCATGATCGGCTTTCACCGGCCGTGCGATTCTAAAACATCTTGGCGGTCGCCATGCAAAGCACGGTGATGACCAGAAGCCCGCCGGCGATGCGTTCGCCCCGGGTCATTTTCGCGCGCAGCTCCGTTTGGGTCGCGGCATCGGCGTCGGCAAGCTGCCTGCTGGCGGAGCCCACAAGCGCGCCTTGCACGCCGGCGGCGATCAGCGCCGTCAAAATGCCGAGCGCCAGTACCTTCTCCATCGGGCCGAAAGCACCCTCATGGAAGAAATACCAGAGCAGCAAACCGGTCAGGAAAGCCAAAACGGCCGCGCCCATTTGAGGCCGGAAGAACCGCTCTGCTCGGATGTCCGGATCGCGGGCAACCGCGATGGTCGTGCCAGCCCAGAAGACGCCGGCCATGACGTGCAGGCCGATGACGACGATATAGACATATTGCATGATCGCATTCCTCTCATTCGCCCGCCGCCTGCGCGCCGCAACCATGTCGCGATGCCATCAATAAGACAAAGTTAGATATCTAACGGTTAGATGTCAATCATGAAGCCGAGTTTCACGTTGCCACTGCTTGCCCTACTGTCAGATCATGACACCGTTTGAACGCCCGCCGGTCGGCATGAATCTCGGCCGCACCGCCAAGCGTGTTGCCCAGGCCTTCGACGCTGCCTTGGTTGAAGCAGGCGGCACCTTGCCGGTCTGGCTCACGCTGCTGTCGGTCAAGTCGAGCGAGCTTGCCAATCAACGCGCACTCGCCGGCATGATCGGCATCCAGGGCGCGACGCTGACCCATCACCTCAATGCGATGGAGGCGCAGGGCCTGCTGACGCGGCGGCGCGATCCCGTCAACCGCCGGGTTCATCTGGTCGAATTGACGGGCGCGGGAGAAGCGCTGTTCGAGACGCTGCGGCAAGCGGCACTTGTCTTCGACAAGCGGCTTCGCACAGGACTGTCCGACGAGCGTCTGGCGGAATTCGCACAGGTACTGGCGGCGTTACGGAACAATGTGGAGAGCTAGGAGTGCCGAGCCAGGCCGGGCTACCTACGCCAGACTTCCCTGCAATACTGTCAGCCTGGCTTTCTTCGGCATGCGGGCGGTCAGCCATTCCAGCGCCTTGTCATGCGGCATCGGAAAGGCGATGGAATAGCCTTGCACCTGGTCGCAGCCGATCGCCATGAGCGAGTCGAGTTCCGCCTCGGTTTCGGCGCCCTCGGCGACGATGGAGATGCCCAGCCCCCGGGCAAGTTCGGTGATGGCGCGCACGATCTTGGAATTGTCGCCATTCTCGTGGATGTTCTGGACGAAGCGACGGTCGATCTTGAGCCGATCGATCTCGTTGGGATTGACGTGGCTGAGCGAGGCATAGCCGGTGCCGAAATCATCGAGTTCCAGATGGACGCCGGACGCCCTTATGTGCCGCAGCTTGGCCGCGATGCCTGTCTTCTCGTCGTCGAGAATGACGGATTCGACGATTTCCAACGACAGCTTCTGCGGCGGCAGTCCGGCCTTCTCCAGCGTCTCGAACAGAAACGCATCGAAATCATGCTCGCGCAGCTCGGTGCCCGAGACATTGACGGCAAGCCGTCCGAAGGCAATCCCGGCACGGTTCCATTCCGCAGCCTCGTTGATCGCCTTGCTGATCACGATGCGGCCGATCTCAGGCATGAAGCCGCATTTCTCGGCGACCGGAATGAACTCGCCCGGAGAGATCATGCCGCGCTCGGGGTGGTTCCATCGCACCAGCGCTTCGATACCGCTGATGGTGCCATGGGTCAGGGAGACCTGCGGCTGGAAATAGGCCTGGAACGCCTTTTCGGAAATGGCGACCTTGATGTCGTGTTCGAGCTGCTTGCGGTAGTCGAGTTCGCGGCGCAGTTCCTCCGAGAAGAACGAGAAGTTGCCGCCCCCCATTTTCTTGGCGGAGTAAAGCGCCAGATCGGCATGGACCAGCAGGTCTTGCGCATTGTCGGCATCGATCGGATAGACCGCGATGCCGCCGCTGGCGCCCGGAAGAATGGTGGTGCCCTGGAACACGATGGGCTCGTTGATGTGCACCAGGATGCGCCGCGCCAGCATGTTGATGTCCTCGGTGCTGCCGGCGCCGTTGAGGATCATCACGAATTCGTCGCCACCGAGCCGCGCGCATAGATCCGACGCCCGACAGGAATCGCGCATGCGCTGTGCGGTCACGACCAGGACATAGTCGCCGGCGGCGTGGCCCAGCGTATCGTTGATCTGCTTGAAGCGGTCGAGGTCGAGCTGGACAACGGCCAGGCGCTCGCGCCGGCGATGCGCGCCCTTGATCAGCGTCTCGAAATGGTCGGTCAGGAAGGTGCGGTTGTGCAGGCCGGTCAGACCGTCATGCACTGCGATGAACGCCATCGAATTGCGAGCGTCGACCAGTTCACGGGTCTTGCGCAGGATCGCGTTGGACATCGGCCTGAAAATGAACAGCGCCACCAGCAGGATGACGCCGAGGGTGGCGTAGAACAGCGTGCGGTGGAGGGTGAGAAGCTTTTCGGAGCGCTCGTCGGCATCGGCGCTGATCCGCTGGCCGAGCGCTGCATAGCCCGACAGCGCGGCATTGGCCACCGAGGCATCGAGGTTGACTCGTTCCGCGCCGCCCTTGTAGCCGCCATTGTCGAGCTGGTTGAGTTGCGATTCAAAGGCCGAGACCAGCCGGTCACCATTGGCGATCAGGCCAACCGAGAAATAGTCGAGATGGAAGGGCTTGGCGAAAAGCACGCTCTCGATCGACTTCGGATCGAGCTTGGCAGGCGATTGCGGATCCGCGCCTGTCTGCTTGAGCAGCTGATCATAACTTGTCTCGAACTCAGCCGTGGCCTGCTTCAGCGCGCTGACCAGCGCCGGCTGCTTGTCGCGCGAGGCGGCGCCCGTTGCGCTGGCAAGGAAAACGATGCGCTGCGACAAGGTCTTCTGCGTACCGACGATGTCGAGCAGCTTGTTGTTGTGCTGCTGGGTGGCCATCGTCTGCTGCAGCAGCACGAAGGAGGCCGCCACCATGGCGGCAATGATCAGCAGCGCCAGCCAGTAGCCAGCCTTGATCAGCAGTATAAGCTTGCCTGAAACGGTTTGCACCGGCTGCTGAGACATGTTCGGGGGCGGTCCTCTCGCCAACGGATTTCTGTAGCACCATTGAACTGCAAACGTTAACGGGACCGGAAGTCGACGGCCGGCCGGCAAGGGGGAGGCGCGGAAAGGTCGCGAAATGGTTATCGGGTTCTTTCGCGGCAAGCCCGCATTTGAGCATTCGTCAGTCCATGCGTTCCCGGGTGACCTGGGCAATGTCCATGGCGTCTCGGTTGATGCTGCCCGGCCACCCGATCCGGTCGCTTTTGCGATGGATTTTTTGCGCGGGCCGGACGACAGTCTGCCCACGTCAAACGAGGCCTGACCATGACCGCAGCATTTCTCTCCCATATCGACAGCGAGCTTGCAGGACTGAAATCCACCGGCCTCTACAAGTCCGAGCGGGTGATTTCCTCGATGCAGTCGGCCGAAATCGAGGTCGGCGGCGAGAAGGTATTGAATTTCTGCGCCAACAACTATCTCGGCCTCGCCGATAGCGCGGACTTGCGCGCGGCGGCCACGCAGGCGCTCGATCGCTACGGCTACGGCATGGCCTCGGTGCGCTTCATCTGCGGCACGCAGGAAGAGCACAAGCAGCTCGAGGCGACGATTTCATCCTTCCTCGGCCTGGAAGACACAATCCTCTACGGCTCCTGCTTCGACGCCAATGGCGGCCTGTTCGAGACGCTGCTCGGTGAGGAAGACGCAGTCATCTCGGATGCGCTGAACCACGCCTCGATCATCGATGGTGTCAGGCTGTCGAAGGCCAAACGCTTCCGCTACGCCAACAACGACATGGCCGATCTCGAGGCGCGATTGAAGGAAGCGAAGGATTGCCGCTTCCGGCTGATCGCCACCGATGGCGTGTTTTCGATGGACGGCATCATCGCCAATCTCAGGGGTGTCTGTGATCTGGCCGAGAAATACGATGCCATGGTCATGGTCGACGACAGCCATGCGGTCGGTTTCGTCGGCGCAAACGGCCGCGGTTCGGCCGAGCATTGCGGCGTCGAGGGCAGGGTCGACATCATCACCGGCACGCTCGGCAAGGCGCTCGGCGGCGCTTCCGGCGGTTACACCTCTGGCAAAAGTCAGGTCGTCGACTGGCTGCGCCAGCGCTCGAGGCCGTATCTCTTTTCCAACACGCTGATGCCGGCGATCGCCGGCGCCTCGATCAAGGTGTTCGAGCTGATCCGCAATGGTGGTGCCTTGCGCGAGCGCCTATATGCCAATGCGGCGAGGTTCCGATCCCAGATGGGCAAGCTTGGTTTCACGCTGGCCGGGGCCGACCATCCGATCATACCCGTGATGCTCGGTGATGCGACGCTGGCGCAGGAGATGGCCGCGCGCATGCTGAAGCGCGGCATCTATGTCATCGGCTTTTCATTCCCGGTCGTGCCGAAAGGCCAGGCGCGCATCCGCACCCAGATGTCGGCGGCGCATTCCAGCGCCGATATCGACCGCGCGGTGGAGGCCTTTGGCGCGGTCGGCAAGGAATTGGGCGTGATTTCCTGAGCGTCGAAAAGCGATTCCGGATCAAGAGATTCAAGGGACAAAAGAATGTCGAACATGATGAAGGCGCTGGTGAAGGCCAAGGCCGAGCCGGGCATCTGGATGGAAGAGGTGCCGGTGCCGGAGATCGGCCCCAACGACGTGCTGATCAAGGTCAAGAAGACGGCGATCTGCGGCACCGACGTGCATATCTACAATTGGGACCAGTGGGCGCAGAAGACCGTGCCGGTGCCGATGGTCACCGGCCATGAATTCGTCGGCACGGTCGCCGACTTTGGTGCCGCGGTCACCGAATACAAGGTCGGCCAGCGCGTGTCGGGCGAGGGGCACATCGTCTGCGGTCACTGCCGCAACTGCCGCGCTGGGCGAGGGCATCTGTGCCGCAACACGCTCGGTGTCGGCGTCAACCGGCCAGGCGCTTTCGGCGAATATCTGGCGATCCCGCAGCACAATGTGGTGCCGATACCCGACGACGTGCCGGACGAGATCGCGGCGATCTTCGATCCCCTTGGCAATGCCGTCCACACGGCGTTGTCCTTCGATCTGGTCGGAGAGGATGTGCTGGTCACCGGCGCCGGGCCGATCGGCATCATGGGTGCGCTGGTGGCGCAGTGCGTCGGCGCGCGCAAGGTGGTCATCACCGACATCAATCCGGTGCGGCTGGCGCTGGCGAAAAAGCTCGGCGTCCAGCATGTCGTCGATGCCTCGAAGGAAAAGCTGCGCGAAGTCATGCCGGCGCTCGGCATGACCGAGGGGTTTGACGTCGGGCTGGAAATGTCGGGCGCCGCACCCGCCTTCCGCGACATGATCGACACCATGAACAATGGCGGCAAGATCGCGATCCTCGGCATAGCGCCGACCGGCTTCGAGATCGACTGGAACAAGGTCATCTTCAAGATGCTGCACTTGAAGGGCATCTATGGCCGCGAAATGTTCGAGACTTGGTACAAGATGATCGCCCTGGTGCAGGGCCCGCTCGATGTAACCGGCCTGATCACGCATCGCATCGGAATCGATGATTTCCAGGTTGGGTTCGATGCGATGAGGAGCGGCAGTTCGGGCAAGGTGGTGATGGATTGGTGAGCGACTTATCTTTCCGACACCTGAACCTGGACTGGAACGCAGAACCTAACGCTCCCGAAATAAGGCTAACCGTCGAGGGCGACACGGTTCAGCTTACCTTTCTGTTGAATCCATGGGCTTATGATGCCGGCATGGGAGAGAAAGGGATTCTTCGTTTTATCGGTTGCAGTCGCTGGCGATGGGACTCCACAAACGACCATGCTTGGTTCGCCGGGGAAGGCCTTTACAGCAAGCACGCTCCAGAATGGGGTGAGTTCTACGAGGTGATCGGCGACAGCCGTCCAGTCGGCGATGACGATTGGGAGGTTCTGTCGCCAGATAGACCTAAATCGCGACAATTCCTGTTCTATTTTCGGGACGAAACGATCGAATTCTTTGCTGAAGACTGGGTGTTTAATCGTTCGACGGGGTAGTTTCGAATCCATTCCGGCTTATTCCGATCGACCTTCCAATGCAGCCAAAGCGGTCTTGATTGCCACCTGCTCACCGTTGCTTAGCTTCGCTAGCAATTCCCGCTCAAACGCCTTCGCCAGCGGCACCATCTCGCGATAGGCCGCAAGCCCTGCCTTGGTCAGGGCCAGGTGCTCGACGCGACGGTCGTTCTCGTCGGCCGTTCGCACCAGCCAGCGCCGCCGTTCCAACTCGGCCACCGCCCGCGAAACTTTGGTCTTGTGCATGGCCGACTGTTCGCCGAGTTCCGTGGCGCTCATCGTGCCGCGCTGTCCCAATCCCGATAACGTGCGCCATTCGGGCCGGGTCAGGCCGTGGCGGTCCTTATAGACCTTCGAGAATTCGCGGCTGACGGCATCGGCGAGACGGTAGAGCCGGTAGGGCAGGAAGCTTTCGAGTTCGAGAATGTCCATTGTCCGCATCCGGAAAAAACGGAAGGTTGATAGTTACATTTTCGATGGTTACAAATGAAACCAGTTTGGTCAATTGGCTCTATTCCGGGAGGAAGCGATGACCTTTTCCTACATGCCGGGCTTCGGCAACGACTTTGAAACTGAGACGCTGCCAGGTTCCTTGCCGCAGGGACGGAACTCGCCACAGCGGCCGGCCTACGGCCTCTATGCCGAACAGCTTTCCGGTTCGCCTTTCACCGCGCCGCGCGGCACCAATGAGCGCTCTTGGCTCTATCGCATCCGGCCAAGCGTCAAGCACACGGGCCGGTTCAAGGCCGCGAGCTACCTCCTGTGGAAGTCCGCGCCCAATGTCGGCGATCACGAGCTGGCGCTTGGCCAGTACCGCTGGAATCCGGTGCCGATGCCGAAGGAGCCGACCGATTTCATCCAGGGTATGCGCACCATCACCACAGCCGGCGACGTGCTTGGGCAGACCGGCATGGCAGCCAATGTCTATGCCGCCAACACATCGATGGTCGACGACCATTTCTTCAATGCCGACGGCGAATTGCTTGTTGTACCGCAGGTCGGCGCTTTGCGCTTGGTCACCGAGATGGGCGTCATCGAGCTTCGGCCCGGTGAAATCGCCGTTCTGCCGCGCGGCCTCGTCTTCAAGGTCGAACTGGTAGACAAGGAAGTGCGCGGCTATGTCTGCGAGAATTATGGCGCCAAGCTGACGCTACCGGACCGCGGCCCGATAGGCGCCAATTGCCTGGCCAATCCGCGCGACTTCAAGACGCCCTGCGCCTGGTTCGAGGAGAAGGAAACGCCCTGCCGGCTGATCGTGAAATGGTGCGGCAATTTCCATATCACCGAGATCGAGCATTCGCCGCTCGACGTGGTGGCGTGGCACGGCAACTACGCGCCTTACAAATATGATCTGGCGACCTTTTCGCCGGTCGGCGCGCTGCTGTTCGACCATCCGGATCCGTCGATCTTCACCGTGCTGACAGCGCCGAGCGGCGAGGAGGGCACGGCCAATATCGACTTCGTCATCTTCCCGCCGCGCTGGCTGGTGGCCGAAGATACGTTTCGGCCGCCTTGGTACCACCGCAACATCATGAGCGAGTTCATGGGGCTGATCCATGGCCAGTACGACGCCAAGGAAGAAGGCTTCGTGCCCGGCGGCATCAGCCTGCACAATTTGATGCTGGCCCATGGGCCGGATGCGCCTGGCTTCGAAAAGGCCTCGCGCGCGGACCTGAAACCGGTCAAGCTCGACAACACCATGGCCTTCATGTTCGAGACCCGCTTTCCGCAGATGCTGACCCGTTACGGCGCCGAACTCGAGACCCGGCAGGACAATTACATCGATTGCTGGGCCGGCCTGAAGAAACGCTTCAATGGCACGCCCGAGGGCGACTGGTCTTGAGCGGCAAGCTAATGCCGGATCGGCTGGTGCTGCTGGGCTCGAAAGGCGGTCCGGCGCTGCGGCCGGGCGGACCGTGGCCGAGTTCGTCGCTGCTCGAGATCGGCGGGCGAGCGATCGTCGTCGACTGCGGGCTTGGCGTGACGCGCGGTCTGGTCGATGCCGGCGTCAGGCTGAAGGCGCTCGATCTGATCTTCATCACGCACCTCCATTCCGACCATGTGCTGGAGCTTGGACCGTTGATCCACACCGCCTGGACAGCTGGCCTGGCGACGCCGGTCACCGTGTTCGGCCCGCCTGGGGTCGGCCACTACTGGCGGCGCTTTTGTCAGGCGATGGAATTCGACATCGAGATCCGCATCGTCGATGAGGGCCGGCCCGATATTCGCGAGTTGGTTTCTGTCGACGAATTCGGTGAAGGCCATGTGGTCGAGCAGCGCGGCCTGAAGGTGACGGCGCTACGCGTCGACCATCCACCGGTGACCGACTGTTTTGCCCTGCGCTTCGAGCATAACGGAATCAGCGTGGTGTTCTCGGCCGATACAGCCTTCTTCCCGCCGCTGGCCGACTTCGCCGAAGGCGCTGATATCCTCGTCCATGAAGCCATGCTGGAAGAAGGCATCGAGCGGCTGGTTGCCAGGACCGGCAATGGCGCTCGGCTCAGGGAACATCTGCTCGCCAGCCACAGCTTTGCCGAGGAGGCCGGGCGCATCGCCAGCGATGCCGGCGTCAAGAGGCTGGTGCTCAATCACCTCATTCCAGCCGATGATGCCGGGATCGGCGAGGCGGACTGGATCGCCGCCGTCAGGAAAACATGGGCCGGCGACTTGACGATCGCCCGTGACGGCCTTGTTGTGGAACTAAGCAGCGAGAAAGCTGCACAAGGAGAGGGAACCACATGAAGCTTGCCACGCTGAAGGACGGAACGCGCGACGGAAAACTCGTCGTCGTTTCGCGCGACCTGACGCAGTACACCGACGCATCGTTCCTGGCGCGCACGCTGCAGGCGGCACTCGACGACTGGCGCAGGATCTCGCCGCATCTCGCGACGATCGCGGAATCGCTGGAGAACAAAGCGATGCCGGCGGCTCGCTTCCACGAGCACGACGCGCATTCGCCGCTGCCGCGCGCCTATCAATGGGCCGACGGATCGGCCTATGTGAACCATGTCGAACTGGTGCGAAAAGCGCGCGGCGTCGAGATGCCGGCGAGCTTCTGGACCGACCCGCTGATCTACCAGGGCGGCTCGGACTCCTTCGTTGCGCCGCGCGATCCGATCCGGATGGCGGATGAAGCCTTCGGCATCGACATGGAGGCCGAAATCGCCGTCATCGTCGACGATGTGCCGATGGGGTCCAGCCTCGATGAAGCGCGCGCCGCGATCCGGCTGGTCATGCTGGTCAACGATGTCACGCTACGCGCGCTCACGGGGTCGGAGTTGGCCAAGGGGTTCGGCTTCTTCCAGTCGAAACCGTCCTCGGCCTTCTCTCCGGTCGCGGTAACGCCGGATGAACTGGGCGACGCCTGGGATGGCGGCAAGGTCAGCCTGCCGCTGCTCGCCGACATCAACGGCAAGCCGTTCGGTCGCGCCAATGCCGGTATCGACATGACCTTCGATTTCCCGGCCCTGATCGCTCACGCCGCCCGCACAAGGCCGCTGGTATCGGGCACGATCATCGGCTCGGGTACGGTTTCCAACAAGCTCGACGGCGGCCCGGGCAAGCCGGTCTCGGCGGGGGGCGCCGGCTATTCCTGCATCGCCGAGCTGCGCATGATCGAGACGATTGTGTCAGGCGAACCAAAGACGCCGTTCCTGCGCTTCGGCGACACGGTACGCATCGAGATGAAGGACAAGGCCGGGCATTCGATCTTCGGCGCCATCGAGCAGAAGGTCGAGAAATACGAGAGATAGAGGCTAATACAGATTTTCGGCGATGAATCTTCTGGATCATCTGCGCCGCATGGCGGGGAACAATCTCTGGTCGAACGACCGGCTCTATCGCGCCGTGCTTGCGCTTAAGCCTGGTGAGTTCGAGGCCGAGCGCACCAGCTTTTTCCCGTCGATCAAGGCAACGCTCAACCATGTCCTCGCGGTGGATCAGCTCTATCTCGATTTTCTCGAAGAAGGCGGCGTCGGTGCCGCTGCCCATGATGATTTCGTGCCCTTCGATGCCGCGCCGGAGCTTTACATCGCCCAGCTTGCGGCGGACCGGCGGCTGACCGCCTTCTGCCAGCGCCTGTCGGAGACCGATCTCGATCGCCGCGTCATCACTGACCGGCGCGAGGACGGCATGATCCCGGAAAAGATCGGCGACATCCTGGCGCACGTCTTCCTGCACGACATCCATCATCGCGGCCAGGTGCATGCGATGCTCTCGGGCACCTCGGTCTCGCCGCCGCAGTTGGACGAGTTCCTGCTCGATTATGACGTCAAGGTTAGGCAGGAGGAGGTTGAGAGGCTTCGGTTGTGAGACCAACTGCTTGGCCAATCACGCAACAGCGACATCATAACGGGCAAAATGCGGGTCGGATGTAAGGATGGTCAGGTTTTCCACTTGTGCCTGCGCGATCAGCAATCTGTCGAACGGATCACCATGGTGGTGGGGTAGACCGCTGATGGCATTCGCATGCTGCAAGGTCACGACGAGCGGCTGAAATCGCATCCTTGGAAGCAGCGTCGGCAGATCGTCCGGCGCATTGAGTTTTCCGATCGATCGTTTGATGGCAATTTCCCAAACGCTTGCCGCGCTCGCAAACACCACCGCTTCCGAAGCCAAGATGGCGCGGTGGTGCTCGCTGAGACGTCGATCGTCCGAAATCGACCAGAGGATGATATGTGTGTCGGCGAGAAAGGGGCCGACCGTCATTTCACGTACTCGTCCCATTCGGGGCCGAGTTCGTCAAAATCGTCCGCAATCCAGATTTTCCCCTTCAATGCGCCGATACGCGGCAGAGGTTCGGCCACCGCCGGAGGTACAATCCGCGCCGCGACCTTGCCGTGGCGCGTAAGTACGATCTCCTCGCCTGCTTCCGCGCGGCTGACGAGCTCGGACAATTTGGCCTTGGCTTCGGCGATAGAAACATTCATGTGCTCGACCCTTTATGACTAGAATTTAGGTCATAATCGGTCGAGCCGCAAGAACTCCGGTCTATTCCGCAGCCTGAACCTTGATCACGCCGCGCTTGATCTGGTCCTGCTCGATCGATTCGAACAGCGCGCGGAAATTGCCTTCGCCGAAGCCTTCGTCGCCCTTGCGCTGGATGAACTCGAAGAAGATCGGCCCGATCACGGTCTTCGAAAAGATCTGCAGAAGGATCTTGGTCATGCCGCCATCGACCACGCCTTCGCCGTCGATCAGGATTCCGTGCTTCTTCATCCGCTCGATCGGCTCGTCATGGCCGTTCACGCGGTCATATGACATCTCGTAATAGGTCTCGGGCGGGCCGGGCATGAATTTCAGCCCATTCTCGGCGAGCTTGTCGGTGGCGGCGTAGATCTCGTCGGTGCCCACCGCGATGTGCTGGATGCCTTCGCCATTATACTTCTTCAGGTATTCGGCGATCTGGCTGGTCTCGTCCTTGGATTCGTTGAGCGGAATGCGGATCTTGCCGCAGGGCGAGGTGATGGCGCGGCTGACCAGGCCGGTGATCTTGCCGTCGATGTCGAAGAAATGGATCTGCTTGAAACCGAACAGATTGCGGTAGAAATCCCACCACTTGTCCATCTGGCCGCGATAGACATTGTGGGTCAGGTGGTCGAGGTAATAGAAGCCGACGCCCTGCGGCCGCGGGTCGCGTTCGCCCAGCCACTCGAACTCGGCGTCATAGGCCGAGCCTTTCTTGCCGTAGGCATCGATGAAATAGAGCAGCGAGCCGCCGATGCCCACAATGGCCGGCACGTCGAGGGCCTTGTCGTCGCCTTCATAAGGCGTGGCGCCCTTCGACACCGCATGCTCGAAGGCATGTTTGGCATCGACCACCCGCCAGGCCATCGAGGCGGCGCAAGGGCCGTGTTTGTCGGCGAACTTCATCGCGTGCGAGCCGGGCTCGGCATTGACGACGTAGTTGATGTCGCCCTGGCGCCAGACGGTGATGTTCTTGGTGCGATGCCTGGCCACCGCGACATAACCCATGCGGGTGAACAGTTCGGCCAGTTTCTTGGGCTCCGGATGCGCGAATTCCACGAACTCGAAACCATCGGTGCCGGCAGGATTGTCCCTGCTGATCGTGGCGGGCGGGGCGTCGTGCGGGAAGGGACCCATGATATTCCTCCGGAAGCTGCTTGGCCCCAAAGGGCCATCCGACGCCATGATAACGCGGAGCCGGTGCATGGTGCTTGCATTCAAACGCTTGAAATGATGATGTCATGCGCGAAGCATGCATGAAGCGAGAAAAAACCATGGATGACGCGCGTATCGATCAGTTTGATCGCAAGATAATGGCGCTTTTGCAGGGCGATGCGCGGCTCACCAACAACGATCTCTCCGAACGGGTGAACCTCTCGGCATCGCAATGCTCGCGCCGCCGCCAGCGACTGGAGGAGGATGGCTATATCAAGGGCTATCGCGCCGTGCTCGACCGCGACAGGCTCGGCTTCTCGCTGGTCAACGTCATTTCGGTGACGCTGGCCACCCACAATCGCGACAACGCCCGGCGCTTCGGCGAATTGGTGGCGCGGCTGCCGGAAGTGCAGGAGGCACACGCGCTGACCGGCGAGATGGATTATATTTTGAAGGTGGTGACGCCTGACCTCAAATCATTGTCCGAGTTCGTCAACGGCGTGCTCCTGCCGCACGAATCGGTACAGCATGTGAAGACGGCGATTGTGCTGGAAACTTTGAAGGAAACCGGCGCGCTGCCGATCTAGCCTTTCGACTGCTGGATTAGCCCATACAGGTTTGTGCAGCGCGCACCGGAGCGGCAATAGGCGAAGACTGGACCCTCGAGCTCATCCAACGCCTCGGCTTGGTCGTCGACATTCTCTCGCGTGATCTGGCCACTGATCACCGGGATGTAGCGGAAGGCGAGACCGGCGGCTTCGATCGTTGCCTTGAGCGTGTCCGCCGAAGGCTGGCCGGGCTGTTCATCGTCCGGCCGGTTGCAGATCACACTCTTGAAGCCGGCTTCCTTGATGGCGGCGACATCCTCGGGCTGGATCTGGCCCGAGACCGAATAGTCTTCGCTGATCTGGCGATATTCCATGGCTGATATCCTCGCAATCTGGTTTGGTGGAAAGTCTTGCCACTCCGGGAGAAGGGCGGCAATCCGCTTCGACGGAATTCTCTGCCAAATAGACATCGCGCGCCGGAAAATCCAACCGGGCCATATGGCCCGGCTGGACGGCAGATCAGATTCAGCTGCCGAGAATGGCGCCTTTGATCTGACGGATGTTGTTGTGCATCAGGTTGATATAGGTCGATCCTGGGCCGTCCGGCTGCGACAGCGCGTCCGAATAGAGCGTGCCGCCGATCTTGATGCCGGTCTCGCTGGCGATCTGCTCGATCAGGCGCGGGTTGGTAATGTTTTCGACGAAGATCGCCGCGGCCTTGTCCTGCTTCACCTGCTCGACCAGCTTGGCGACGTCGGCGGCCGACGGTTCGGAATCGGTCGAGATGCCTTGCGGAGCGAGGAAGGTCAGGCCGTATTCGTGTTCGAAATAGCCGAAGGCATCATGCGAGGTGATGACGACGCGCTTCGCCTCGGGGATCGACTGGATTGCCGCCTTCACTTCGCCATCCAGCGCATCGAGCTTCTTGGTGTAGGCGGCGGCATTGGTCTGATAGGCGACGCAGCCGTCGCTGTCGGCCGCGCAGAAGGCCTCGGCTATGTTCTTCACATAGATCTTGGCGTTGGCGATCGACTGGAAGGCGTGAGGGTCGGTGACTGTCTTGCCGCCGCCGGTGCCGGCGCCCTCGGCCGCGTCGGCGTCGGCGAATTCAGGCTTGAAATCGATCGGCGTCACGCCCTTGGTCAAGGTGATGATCGAGGCCTTGGTGGCGCTGGCATCGACCAGCCGCTGCAGGAAACCTTCGAAGTGCAGGCCGTTGACCAGAACGATGTCGGCCTTGGCCATGGCGACCGCGTCGGCAGGGCTCGGCTCGTAGACATGGGCGTCGCCATCGGGGCCAACGATGGTGATGATGTCGACACGGTCGCCGCCGACGTTTTTGGCGAAATCCGCGATGACGGTGAAGCTGGCGACCACTTTCAGCGGCGCCGCGAAGGCCGATGACGCCCCAAAGGCGGTTAATGTTATAACGCTCATCGCCAGGGCGGCACGGATCGATTTCAGCATAAGGGGTCTCCTTTTAGGGGCGGGGGATCAGGCCGTTCTGTGACGGTGATGGATGATGCGGGCGCGCAGAATGCCGCGCGTGCCGAACAGGATCGAGGCGAAATAGACGACGCCGGCCGACAGGATGATGGCTGGACCGGACGGCAGCGAGGCGTGGTAGGACAGGAGCAGTCCGGCGATGCAGGAGGCAAAACCGATCAGCACGGCCAGCACGCACATCGGCTCGACGCGCGCCGTCCAGAAGCGCGCGGCTGCCGCCGGCAGCATCATCAGTCCGACGGAAAGCAAAGTTCCGAGCGCCTGGAAGCCACCAACCAGATTGAGAACGACGAGGCCGAGGAAGATGAAATGCACCGGGCTGCCCATGCGGCTGACCGAACGCAGGAACAGCGGGTCGAGGCATTCCGCCACCAGCGCCCGCCAGAAGATGGCAAGGCTGACCAGCGTCACCGCGACGATGCCGCCGATCAGCGTCAAAGCCTCGTTGTTGAGCGCCAGCACCGTGCCGAACAGCACATGCATGAGATCGACGCTGGAGCCGCGGATCGACACCATCAGCACGCCGATGGCGAGCGAAATCAGGTAGAAGGCCGCCATCGACGCGTCCTCGCGCTGGATGGTGAAACGCGAGACGGCACCGGCGCCGAGCGCCACGATGATGCCGGCGATCAGCCCGCCTACGGTCATCGGCAGGATCTCCAGCCCGTAGAACAGGAAACCGGCGGCCGCACCCGGCAAGATGGCGTGCGCCATGGCGTCGCCCGACAGGCTCATGCGCCGCAGCATCAGGAAGACGCCGATAGGGCAGGCGCCGAGCGACAGCATCAGCGAGCCGAACAGCGCCCGCTGCATGAAACCGAAATCGGCGAAGGGGGCGATGAAGAGTCCGTAGAGCGCGTCCATCAGGCGGCCCTCGGTCCGGCGCCGTGGTGATGATCGTGGCCATGATGGTCGTGGCCATGATGATCGTGGTCATGGCCATGAGCGTGCTCGTCAGGCTCGCACCAGGGCGCGTTCTCTTCCCAGGCTTCGTGGAAGCGGCGCGCGCGCAGCAGGTTCTCCGGCTTCAGCGTCTCCCGGGTCTCGCCCCAGGCAACCGGCTGGCGGGCAAGCAGTAACGTTTCGGGAAAATTCTGGCGCACCAGATCGAGATCATGGACCACCACCATGATGGTGCGCTCTTCGCCGTGCCAGCGTTTGATCAAGGCAATGAGGTCGCCGACCGTCTTGGCGTCAACCGCGTTGAACGGCTCGTCGAGCAGGATCAGTTCGGCATCCTGCAGCAGCACGCGGGCAAACAGAGTGCGCTGCAACTGGCCACCGGAGAGGGTGTCGATAGGCCGCTTCTCGAAGCCGCCGAGGCCGACGGCCATCAAAGCCTGGCTGACGGCGTCGCGATCTTCCCTGGTGTAGCGGCCAAGCATGCCGCGCTTCGGCCACAGGCCGAGCGAGACCAGATCGACGACGCGGGCGGGAAAGGAGCGATCAAGTTCCGATTGCTGCGGCAGGTAAGCCGTCCGCACGCCCGGCGCGCGGATCACCTCTCCGGCCATCGGCTTCAGCACCCCGACAATACCCTTCATCAGCGTCGACTTGCCGGACCCATTGGCCCCAACCACGGCCGTCAGCGAGCCCTTGCGGATCGCGCCGTCGAGGTGATGGATCGCGGGATGGCTGTTGTAGCCCAGCGTCAGGTCACGGAATGTCAGGCAGGTCTGGGTCATATCGTTCCGTGGGAAGCCAAATGCGGCTAGGTGCGGCCGCTTGGATATGTGATGTTATTACATTAGTCAACAAGTCAATCCGGCGGAATTGCGACGCGGTGGTCAACTCGCCCTGTACGTGCCTGGCCCTGGATGGAGCGATTGGCTCAAGCGGTTTCGGTTCAGGCAGCCTTGCCCGAAGCGGATGGCGACTCTAAAGAGGCGCGACCACAACGGAAGGAACCTCGCAATGAGCATTCGTCGCATCGATGTTGGCCCGCGCATGAGCCAGATCGTCATCCACGGCAACACCGTCTATCTGGCCGGCCAGGTCGGCGAACCCGGCGGCAACGTCGCCTCGCAGACCCGTGATATTCTGGCCACCATCGACGAATTGCTGGCCAAGGCCGGCACCGACAAGACCAAGATCGTCCAGGCGATCATCTGGCTGGCCGACATGGGCACCTTCGCCGAGATGAATTCCGAATGGGACAAGTGGGCGCCGCAGGGCCACACGCCCGCCCGCGCCACCGGCGAAGCAAAGCTCGCCGGCCCTGAATATCTGGTCGAGATTATTATTACGGCCGCGATTTGAGGCGTTTCTACCTTCCCCTTGTGGGACCCACGAGGGGGAGGGTGAAAATCACCCCTGCGACGGCGTGAACCTTGCCACCAGCGTGTGACTTTCCGCCGGATAGATGAAGCGCACATGGGTGACCGGGTGCTCGGCGCTCCAGGTGCGGCGTTCGACCACCAGGCAGGGCGCGCCGGGATCGATGTCGAGCGCGTCGGCGATGGTATCATCAGCGCTCATGGCGCGTATCCGATGCTCGGCCTCGCTCCACGGCACGCGGCCGATCAGCCAGGGCCCGGCGGCGATTTCCAGAAACTCTTCGTCCCCGGCTTCCGAAACCGCCGACAGATTGATCAGGCGTTGTTCGAGCGCGAATGGCCGTTCGCCGGCAAAATGAAGGCCCTCGATCCATACCACCGAACCCGCGGCGGCCAGTCCGAGCAACGCCCTGTCTTCCACATTGCTGCGCCGCTTCAGGCGTTCCAGACGCTCGTAGCGGTAGGGCAGGCCGAGCGCCTCGACTTCGATCCTGATGTCGTGAAGTTCCAGCACGGCTGCCTGCGATTGCGGCTGGCGGACAAAACTGCCCGACCGGCGGCGGCGCTCGATCAAACCTGCCTTGGCCAACTGAGACAGGGCCTTGTTCACCGTCATGCGTGAGCATTTGTATTCGGCGGTCAGCTCATGTTCGAACGGGATACGGTGCCCGGGCGCCCAGGTGCCGGACAGGATTTTTTCGCGGATGTCGGAAAGGATGCGCTGATGCAGCGAGACTGTCTCGCTGTCGTCTGTCTCCGCCGGTTCGGCCATGCTCATCTGGGTCAACCCTCGGAAAGCGCGGTCATCACGCTGCGAAACCGTTCGGCGATAGCCTCGCGCCTGGCGTGCCTGCCGCGGCTGACCTGTTTCCTGCCATGCACCCAGACACAATCGACCTTGCTGCCGTTGGCGAAGATCCAGGCGTCGAGGATCGCATCGCCGGTCTTGCCCGCCAGCGAGGGATTGCCGGCGTCGAGCGAGACGAGATCGGCCGATGCACCAGGCGCGATTTGCGATGCGCCTGCGCCAAGCGCGACGCTACCGCCTTCGAGCGCCGCGTCGAACAGGGCGCGGCCGGTCGAGCCGCCGGCCACCGCAAGCACATTGCGGGCGCGGTGCGCGATGCGCTGCGAATATTCGAGCTGGCGCAATTCGTCGGGCAGGCCGATCAGCACGTTGGAATCGGAGCCGACGCCGAAGCGCCCGCCATGCTCCCTGAACAATGGCGCGGCAAAGGTGCCGTCGCCGAGATTGGCTTCCGTGATCGGGCAAAGGCCGGCGATGGCGCCGCTCCTGGCCATGCCAACCGTTTCGGCGTCGGTCATATGGGTGGCATGGATCAGGCACCAGCGCTGGTCGACATCGGCAGCCCCAAGCAGAAATTCGACCGGACGCGCGCCGGACCAGGCAAGGCAGTCTTCGACTTCTTTCACCTGCTCGGCGACATGGATGTGGATCGGCCCGTTTGGCGCCACGGCCGCAACCGCCGTGAGTTCCTCAGGCGTCGCGGCCCGCAAACTGTGCGGCGCGACGCCGACGACAGCTCGATTCAAAGAGCGAACAGTTTCCCGGCTTTTCTCAACAAGCCGGGCGAACCGGTTCACATCGTTGATGAATCGCCTTTGGCTTTCGTTAGGAGGCACGCCGCCGAAAGAGGAGTGCGCGTAAAACACCGGCAGCAGTGTCAGGCCGATCCCCGTTTCACCGGCGGCGGCAGCGATGCGCTCGGCCATTTCGGCTAGGTTGGCATAGGGTTTTCCGTCGCGGTCATGGTGCAGATAATGAAATTCGCCGACGCGGGAAAAACCGGCCTCCAGCATTTCGACATAGAGCTGCGCCGCCACCGCCTCGACCTGATCGGGAGTCATCGACAGCGCGAAGCGGTACATCACCTCGCGCCAGCTCCAGAAACTGTCGGCGGAGGGGCCGCGCAACTCGGCGAGCCCGGCCATGCCGCGCTGGAAGGCGTGGCTGTGCAGATTGGGCATGCCTGGCAGCAGAATGGAATGGCGTTCGTCACCGGGCGATGCGGCGGCTTCAGGCTCTACCGTTGCAATGCGCCCACTGGCGAAAGTGATCCGCACATTGTCGTGCCAGCCATTGGGAAGAAGCGCCTGTTCCGCAAAGATTTCGGTCACTTTTCTCTCCGCTTCCCGGTCTCGTATGCGATGATGGCACTTGCAGTGCGTTTCAATATGTATATACATAATTACCGCCAATTGAAACGGAAAAGATGATGGCCGTAGAGAGCAAAAGCCGGGCAGGGGGGCTTCGCCTGTGGCGCAATGCGCGTCTGGCGACCATGGCTGAAAATTCTGCCGATCTCGGTATCGTCGAGCATGGTGCGCTCGCCGCGCGTGATGGCCGCATTGTCTATGCCGGTCCGGAATCCGGGATGCCCTCGGCGTTTGCCCAAGGCGAGATAATCGATTGCGAGGGCCGCTGGATCACGCCCGGCCTGATCGACTGCCACACCCACCTCGTCCATGCCGGCAACCGCGCCAACGAGTTCGAGATGCGGCTGGCCGGCGCCACCTATGAAGAGGTCGCCAGGGCAGGAGGCGGTATCGTCTCGTCGGTCAAATCCTTGCGTGCCGCCAGCGAGGACGAGCTGGTCGCCCAGACGCTGCCGCGCCTCGATGCGCTGATTGCCGAGGGCGTCACCACAGTTGAAATAAAGTCGGGCTATGGGCTCGATCTCGAAAACGAGAAGAAATCGCTGCGCGCCGCGCGACAGCTGGGCAATGAACGCCCGGTGACGATCCGCACCACATGCCTCGCAGCCCACGCGCTGCCGCCCGAAGCCAAGGGCGACAAGGATGCTTTCATCGATCTCGTCGCCAAAACGATCCTTCCCGGCGTCGCCGCCGAAGGCTTGGCCGATGCCGTCGACGGGTTCTGTGAAGGCATCGCCTTTTCGACCGGGCATATGTCTCGCGTCTTCGACAAGGCCAAGGCGCTCGGCTTGCCCGTAAAACTCCACGCCGACCAACTGTCCAACCTGCATGGCGCTGAACTTGCCGCCCACTATGGCGCATTGTCGGCCGATCATCTCGAATACACCGACGAGGCGGGCGCCATGGCGATGGCCGAGGCGGGGACCGTAGCGACGATCCTGCCCGGCGCCTATTACTTCATCCGCGAGACCAAGAAGCCGCCGATCGGCCTGTTCCGCCAGCATGGAGTCAGGATGGCTGTGGCCACCGACAACAATCCCGGCACTTCGCCGCTGACCTCGCTGCTTTTGACCATGAACATGGCGGCGACCCTGTTTGGCATGACGGTCGATGAATGTCTTGCCGGCGTTACCCGCGAAGCCGCGCGTGCGCTGGGCTTGCTCGACGAGATCGGCACGCTGGTGCCGGGCAAATCCGCCGACTTGGCGATCTGGGACATCGAGCGCCCGGCCGAACTCGTCTACCGCATGGGCTTCAACCCGCTGCATGCCCGTATCTGGAGAGGACAATGACTGAACTGACCCTGAAGCCCGGCAATGCGACGCTGTCCGACTGGCGTGCCGTCTATCGTGGCGCCGTGCCGAAACTGGACGATGCCTGCCGCCCAAAAATCGAGGCGAGCGCCGAAGCTGTCGCGCGCATCGTTGCCAAGGGTGAGCCGGTCTATGGCATCAACACCGGTTTCGGCAAGCTGGCCAGCGTGCGCATCCCCGCCGAGGATCTCGAGACCCTGCAGCGCAACATCGTGCTTTCGCATGCCGCAGGCGTCGGCGAGCCGATGCCTGTCGCCATTGCCCGGCTGATGATGGCGCTGAAACTTGCGAGCCTTGCGCAGGGCGCCTCCGGCGTGCGCCCGCAAACCATCGAGTTGCTCGAAGCGATGCTGGCCAATGACGTCATCCCTGTGGTGCCGGCGCAAGGCTCGGTCGGCGCCTCCGGCGACCTTGCCCCGCTGTCGCACATGACGGCGGTGATGATCGGCGTCGGCGAATGCTTTACCCCGCATGGCCGCTTCCCGGCCAAGGTCGCGTTCGTCTCGCATGGGCTGGAGCCCGTGACATTGGGCGCCAAGGAAGGCCTGGCACTGCTCAATGGCACGCAGTTTTCCACCGCCTATGCGCTGGCCGCACTGTTCGATGCCGAGGTGCTCTACCAGTCGGCGCTTGTCGCCGGCGCGCTGTCGACCGATGCGGCAAAGGGTTCCGACGCTCCATTCGATCCGCGCATTCATCTTTTGAGAAAGCACCGTGGCCAGATCGAGACCGCCGACGCGCTGCGCAATCTGATGGCCGGCAGCGCCATCCGCGAGTCGCACCGGGTCGGCGACGAACGGGTGCAGGATCCCTATTGCCTGCGTTGCCAGCCGCAAGTCATGGGCGCCGCGCTCGATGTCCTGCGCAAGGCCGCCGACACGCTCGAGACCGAAGCCAATGGCGTCACCGACAATCCGCTGATCTTCGCCGAGGACGATACGGCACTTTCGGGCGGCAATTTCCACGCCGAGCCGGTGGCCTTCGCCGCCGACATGATCGCGCTTGCCGTCTGTGAGATCGGCTCGCTGTCGGAACGCCGCATCGCCATGCTGGTCGATCCTGCATTGTCGGGCATGCCCGCCTTCCTGACGCCCAAGCCCGGTCTGAACTCCGGCTTCATGATCCCGCAGGTAACGGCGGCGGCACTCGTTTCGGAAAACAAGCAGAAAGCCTATCCGGCCAGCGTCGATTCCATCCCGACATCGGCCAACCAGGAAGACCATGTCTCGATGGCCGCGCATGGCGCGCGTCGCCTGATCGGCATGGTCGAGAATGCGACGGCCGTGATCGGCATCGAATTGCTGGCGGCCGCGCAAGGCTGCGATTTCCGTCAGCCGCTGGCCTCGAGTGCGGCGCTGGAAGCCGTGCGCAAGCTGGTTCGCGCCGAGGTGCCGCATCTCGACAATGACCGGCATTTTCACCCCGACATGGAAAAGGCGATTGCCATGGTGCGCAGCGGTGCGACCGTGAAGGCCGCGAGCGCGGTGGCGCTGCCGGGGATTGCATCGTGAGAACGCCAATCGCCACAGGTCGCGTTCTGTCGCGCCCCCCTCTGTCCTGCCGGACATCTCCCCCTCAAGGGGGGAGATTAGCAGATTCTTTGGCGCCGCTCTTCCTCCAACGCCGGCGATTGGCGAAAGCCCGCGTGACAGCCAATCTCCCCCCAAGAGGGGGAGATGCCCGGCAGGGCAGAGGGGGGCGCCGTAGAGCGCCAACTTACGGAGGTCTCTCATGACCTCGCCTTCCTGGCTCACCATCACCCAAGGCACCGCGCCGCTGCTGGTCTCCATCCCCCACACCGGCATCGACCTCGCTGGCCTCGAAAACCGGCTTATCTCGCCATGGCTCGGCCGCCGCGATTGCGACTGGTGGATCGACAAGCTCTATGATTTCGCGACCGACCTTGGCGCGACCATCGTGCACACCGCGATCTCGCGCACCGTCATCGATGTCAACCGCGATCCATCCGGCGCCTCGCTCTATCCCGGCCAGGCAACCACCGGCCTATGCCCGACCGAAACCTTCGACGGCGATCCGCTCTATCGCGAGGGCGAAGAGCCGGGGCCGTCGGAAATCGACGAGCGCCGCCAGAAGTTCTTTGCACCCTATCACACCGCCTTGCAGGCCGAGATCGACAGGTTGCGCAGCTTGCATGGCCAGATCGTCCTCTATGACTGCCATTCGATCCGCTCGGTGCTGCCGCGTCTGTTCGAGGGCACGCTGCCGGTGTTCAACCTCGGCACGAACGACGGCAAGAGCGCCGATCCGGCGTTGCAGGCGATGGTCAACCGGATCATGGCCGAAACCGGTGAGACCTTTGTCGTCAACGGACGCTTCAAGGGCGGCTGGATCACGCGCCATTTCGGCCAGCCGCATCAGGGCGTGCATGCGCTGCAGATGGAACTCTCTAACCGCGGCTACATGCGCGAGCCAGACGGGAAGGGTACGCCAGACAATTGGCCCGTGCCCTACGACGCCGCGTTCGCCGCGCCGATCCGAGCCACGCTGACGCAGATCCTCCAAAGCGCCATTGACTGGGCCGGGCGCTGATGCGCCGCCTCATCCGAAAGGGACAATGATGACCGACCCTCGCCACAACATCCGCGAAGTGCGCAGCCCTCGCGGCGACAAGCTCAACGCCCGGTATTGGACGACCGAAGCGCCGCTGCGCATGCTGATGAACAATCTCGACCCTGACGTTGCCGAAAACCCCAACGAGTTGGTCGTCTATGGCGGTATCGGCCGGGCGGCGCGCACCTGGAACGATTTCGACCAGATCGTTGCTTCGCTGAAGACGCTTGGCGAGGACGAGACGCTGCTGGTGCAGTCCGGCAAGCCGGTCGGCGTGTTCCGCACCCACCCGGATGCACCGCGCGTGCTGATCGCCAACTCCAACCTGGTGCCCCACTGGGCGACCTGGGAGAAATTCAACGACCTCGATAAGAAGGGCCTGATGATGTACGGCCAGATGACGGCCGGCTCCTGGATCTACATCGGAACGCAAGGCATCGTGCAGGGCACATACGAGACCTTTGTCGAGGCCGGTCGCCAGCACTATGGCGGTAATCTCAAGGGTAAGTGGATCCTGACCGGCGGCCTCGGCGGCATGGGCGGCGCCCAGCCATTGGCCGCCGTCATGGCCGGCGCCTGCTGCCTGGCGATCGAATGCAACCCGGATTCGATCGATTTCCGCCTGCGCACCCGCTATGTCGACGAGAAGGCCGAGACGCTGGACGAGGCGATGGAAATGATCGAGCGCTGGACCAAGGCCGGCGAGGCGAAGTCCGTCGGCCTGCTCGGCAATGCGGCTGAGATCGTGCCCGAGATGTTTCGGCGCGGCATCCGCCCCGATATGGTCACCGACCAGACCTCGGCGCACGACCCCATCAATGGCTATCTCCCGAAGGGCTGGACGATGGCCGAGTGGCGCGAGAAGCGTGTCAGCGACCCCAGGGCGGTCGAGAACGCGGCCCGCGCCTCCATGCGCGAGCATGTCGAGGCGATGGTGGCGTTCTGGAACGCCGGGGTGCCGACGCTCGACTATGGCAACAACATCCGTCAGGTCGCCAAGGACGAAGGTTTCGAGAACGCCTTCGCCTTCCCTGGCTTCGTGCCGGCCTATATCCGCCCGCTCTTCTGCCGCGGCATTGGCCCGTTCCGCTGGGCAGCACTTTCCGGCGATCCGGAGGATATCTACAAGACCGACGCCAAGGTGCGCGAACTCACCCCCGGCAACACCCATCTGCACAATTGGCTGGACATGGCGCGCGAGCGGATTTCCTTCCAAGGGTTGCCGGCGCGCATCTGCTGGGTCGGTCTTGGCGATCGCCACCGGCTGGGCCTCGCTTTTAACGAAATGGTGGCCAAGGGCGAGTTGAAGGCGCCTGTCGTCATCGGCCGCGATCACCTCGATTCGGGCTCGGTCGCTTCGCCGAACCGCGAGACGGAAGCGATGAAAGACGGCTCGGATGCGGTCTCCGACTGGCCGCTGCTCAACGCGCTGCTCAACACCGCGTCGGGCGCCACTTGGGTGTCGCTGCACCATGGCGGCGGCGTCGGCATGGGCTTCTCCCAGCATGCCGGCATGGTCATCGTTGCCGACGGCACGGCGGATGCTGCAAGGCGGCTGGAGCGCGTTCTGTGGAACGACCCGGCGACCGGCGTCATGCGCCATGCCGACGCCGGCTATGGCGTCGCCATCGAATGCGCCAAGGAGCACCAGCTCAACCTGCCCGGTATTCTCGGGTAGCGGCTGACGTCATGCGCACCCTTCGTGTCACCGATTACCGCGTCATGCCGTGGAAGAACGGCGGCGGCACGACGACCGAGATCGCCGTCTCGCCCGATGATGCCGGGCTCGACGATTTCGACTGGCGTGTCTCGATGGCCCGGGTCGAAGGCAGCGGGCCGTTCTCCAGCTTTGCCGGCATCGACCGCACCCTGTCGGTGCTGGAAGGCGAGGGGATCGTGCTTGATGTCGCGGGCCGTCCGCCGGAGCGGATGACAGCGGCTTCCCAGCCATTTTCCTTTCCAGCCGACCAGCCGACCAGTGCCGCGCTGATCGCCGGCCCGATCACCGATCTCAACGTCATGACCCGGCGCGGCCGGATGCTGCATTCGGTCGAGCGTTTGGCGATTTCGACGCCTGTGGAAATCCCGACCGAGGCCGGTTCCACCGTCATCCTTTGCCACAGAGGCCATGCCATATTCCCCGGCGCCGCGCCCATTCGTCTCGGGCCGCTCGACACCCTGCTGCTCGGGCCGGATGCCTCTGTCTTGCGGGTTCAGCCCGCCCCGGATGCGACCCTTTTCGTAATCCGGATAGTCGAGGCGGCCTGACGCGTTTCGGGCCAACGGTTACCGCCTGTTTCCAAACATGATCGCGACGCCGGCGAAATATAGCGTAAGCTGGCACCGGCATCACGAAAAAGCCCGAATCCTCCCCGTCGATCGGTCCTGACGGGAGCGAGGGGCGCTCGTCTTTGAGTTTGCTCGAAAGATGGCGCCCTGTCGTGGTGCGGAAACAAACTTTCGGCATAGGGGTTGATGCAACCAATTGCATTTGAACCGGTTTTAGGGCCATTGCCGTGGCGGTGACGCCGCTGAGTGCCCGCTTACGGAATTTTCAATGAATATTCAGACGAATCCAGCCCAGATCGAGAAGACAAGCGCGAGCTTCCCAGCCATTACGGAAGAGCCGATAAGATCGACATACCTGCCGGAGGAACGGCTCCGGCTGCTCGGCGAAAGCCTGGCCAAGGGCGATCTGACGGATCTGTTCGGTCTGATCCCGTTCGACTTCCAGGCCCGTATCCGTGACAGCGCCAAGAAGATCCTCGAAGTCTACCGGTCAACCAATGCCGCGCAGGCGAGGGGCGAAACCATCACGCCGGCCGCGCAGTGGCTGCTCGACAACAATTACCTGATCGAAGAAACCATTTTCCAGGTCAAACGCGACCTGCCGCGCCGCTTCTATCGGCAATTGCCGACGCTGAAACTGCCCGATGGCGGCACCGTGCCGCGCGCATTGGCGCTGGCCTGGACTTATGTCGCGCATTCCGACAGTTCCGTCTCGGCGACCATGTTCAAGTCCATCGTCCAGGGTTTTCAGTCGGTCGAACCGTTGAAGATCGGCGAACTCTGGGCACTGCCGTCCCTTCTGCGCTTCGTGCTGATCGAGAACCTCCGCCGCCTGGCCGTCAGGGTCAACCGCACCCGCCAGATGCGCCAGATCGCCAACGACGTGGCCGACAAGGTGCTGGCGACCGACGACAATCCGGACCGGCAGGCAATCCTCGCCAAGTTCAGCGTCCATGCGCACGACACCACCTTCGCCACTCAGCTTCTCTATCGCCTGCGTGACGGATCGCAGAACGCCGGCAGGGCGCTGGAATGGCTGGAAGGCGAACTCGAGAAGACCGGCTCGGATGCCGAGGAAATCATCATTTCCGAGCACCAGACGCTGTCCAGCGGCAATGTGACCACCGGCAACATCGTCCGCGGCCTGCGCCTCATCAACGATGTCGACTGGACGGTCTGGTTCGAAGGCGTCAGCCGCATCGATACCGTGCTGCGCGAGCGCACCGATTTCGCCGCGCTCGACTTCTTCTCGCGCGATCAATACCGCACCGCGATCGAGGAACTGGCGCGCCGCTCGAACCTGTCGGAGTACCGTGTCGCCGAAAAAGCCATTGAGCTGGCCGGCCATGCCGTCGGTGAAACCATCCCGGAGAGCGGTGAAGGCGTGGACGCCCAGGCCGCATCCGCTCATACCGATGTCGGTTTCTATGTCGTTGGCCCGCGTCGGCTCGAGCTGGAAAAGGCGATCGGTTATCGGCCCACGATCAGCCAGACGGTCAAGCGGACCTTCGCCAAGACAGGCTGGCTGGGCATCGTCCTGCCCGTCTTCGCGCTCACCGTGCTGCTGCTCGTCCTGTCCGGCAACGCCCTTTCCAATCTCGGTCTGTCGGTGCCGTCGATCGTGCTGATGCTGGCTCTGTTTGCCGTGCCGGCCAGCGAAGGCGCGCTCGCTTTCTTCAACACCGTGGTCTCGCTGTTCCTCAAGCCGACACGTCTGATCGGTTACGACTACAGGCACGGTGTGCCGCCCGAGGCGCGCACCCTGGTGGTCGTGCCGTCGCTGATCGGCTCGCGTGACGATGTCGAGGAGAACATTCGCAACATCGAAGTGCACTACCTTGCCAATCTGGCGGACGAGATTCATTTCGCGCTGTTGTCGGATTGGCCCGACAGCAAGATCGAGATCGATGCGGCGGACACCGAGATCCTCGACTTCGCCCGCGCCGAAATCGCTCGCCTCAACGCGCGCTATCCCTCCGAAGGCGCGCCGCGCTTCTACATCCTGCACCGCCGCCGGCTCTACAATGCGGCGCAGGGAGCCTGGATGGGCTGGGAGCGCAAGCGCGGCAAGCTGCACGAGCTCGACCTGTTGCTGCGCGGCGACAGCGATACCACCTTCCTGCCCCTCGACGTGCCGCTGCCGGAAAAAGTCGTCCATGTGATGACGCTCGACGCCGATACCCGCACCACCCGCGATGCGGTATCGAGCCTTGTCGGCAAGCTTTGCCATCCGCTCAACCGTCCGCATTTCGACGCCACCAGACGCGTCGTCACTGCCGGTTACACCATCCTGCAGCCGCGCATCACCGCTTCGCTCACCAGCGGCGACGAAGCCTCGTTCTTCCAGCGCGTGTTCTCGGCCAATCGCGGCCTTGATCCCTATGTCTTCGCTGTTTCGGACCTCTATCAGGACGTCTTCAGCGACGGGTCCTTCACCGGCAAGGGCCTCTATCATGTCGATGCCTTCGAGGCCGCCTTGCAGGGCCGCATCGAGGAAAACACCATCCTCAGCCACGATCTGCTCGAAGGCGCTCTGGCGCGCGCCGCACTGGTCACCGACGTCGAGCTGGTCGAGGATTACCCGACCCGCTACTCGGTCGACGCCTCGCGCCACCATCGCTGGGCGCGCGGCGACTGGCAGCTTTTGGGCTACATCTTCAATCCCCGCTCAGGCGTTCCGGCCTTGTCGCGCTGGAAGATGGTCGACAATCTGCGCCGCTCGCTGACGCCGATCTTCTGGGTGATGGCGGCGATCGCCGGCTGGACCTTGCTGCCCTTCACCCAGGCCGCGCAGTGGCAGGCACTGCTGATCCTCAGCCTGTTCATGGCGCCGACCTTCGACGTGGTCAACGCCATCCTACCCAAGAGCGGCGACCAGACGCCGCGTGGCCATTTCTTGGCGCTGGCGCGCGACGTCGCCTTCGGCACCGCCATGGTGGCGCTGAAGATCCTGCTGATGGCGCACAATGCCTGGATGATGGGCGATGCCATTGTGCGCACTCTGTACCGGCTGTTCGTCAGCCGGCAGAATCTCCTGGAATGGCGCACCGCCTCGCAGGCGCACAAGGCCGGCGACAACGATGTCGGCTCCTATTACGGCATGATGTATGGCGCCGTGATCATCGGCTTTGTCGGCCTCGCCATTCCGGTGCTGGCCGATTCCACCGGTGCCTTCGTCGCCTTCTTCTTTGCCTTGTTCTGGATCGGCTCGCCGGCGATCGCCAGCTGGATCAGCCGCTCCGCCGAAACCGAGGACCGGCTGCGCATATCGCCAGCCGATATCCACACGCTGCGCACCGTGGCGCGGCGCACCTGGCATTATTTCGAAACCTTCGTGACGGCAGAACATCACAATCTGCCGCCCGACAATTTCCAGGAGAGCCCCGCGCCCGTCGTGGCGCCGCGCACCTCGCCGACCAATATCGGCGTCTACCTGCTCTCGGTCGTTTCGGCGCGCGATTTCGGCTGGATCAGCCTGTCCGATGCCATCACCCGCATCGATGCCACCATGACGACCATCGAGAGCATGCCGCGCAGCCGCGGCCATCTCTTCAACTGGTACGACACCACGACGCTCAAGCCGCTCTATCCGCTCTATATCTCGGCTGTCGACAGCGGCAATCTCGCCGGTCACCTTGTGGCGGTGGCGGCGGCCTGCGCCGAATGGGCGGAAGCGCCTTCCGTTCACCTCCAGGGCGATTTCGAAGGCATTCTCGACACCGTGACCATCCTGAGCGAAAGCCTCGATGAACTGCCCGATGACCGCCGTCAGTTGCGCCCGTTGCGCCAACGCCTTGTCGATCGCCTCGACGGCATGCGGCGCGCCGTCGACACGATCAAGGCGCAGCCGGAAATGGCCTCGATCCGCACCATCAACCTGGCAGTGCTGGCCGGCGAGATCCGCAAGCTCGCCACCGCCATTCACACCGAGGCGGCATCGCCGCAGAGTGACGTCATCGTCGACTGGGCGGCAAGGCTCGAAGCCACCTGCGAGGCGCACGTCCACGACGCCCACAGCGACGAAAACGCCGTCGAGGCTCTGCGTGCCAAGCTGCTCACCTTGCGCGAGCGCACCCGTCGTTTCGCCTTCGAGATGGAATTCGCCTTCCTGATGAGGCCGGAGCGCAAGCTTTTGTCGATCGGCTACCGGGTCGAGGAACATCAACTCGACGAAAGCTGCTACGACCTTCTGGCCTCCGAGGCGCGGCTGACCAGCCTGTTCGCCATCGCCAAGGGCGATCTGCCGACCGAACACTGGTTCAGGCTCGGCCGCCCGATCGTCGAGATCGGCTTCCAGGGCGCGCTGATGTCGTGGTCCGGCTCGATGTTCGAGTATCTGATGCCGCCACTGGTGATGAAGGAACCGCAAGGCTCGATTCTCAACCAGACCAGCAAACTGATCATCAAGCGCCAGATGCAGTACGGCCGCCAGAAGAACGTGCCGTGGGGCATCTCGGAAGCCGCCTACAACGCCCGCGACCGGGAACTGACCTATCAGTACACCAATTTCGGCGTGCCGGGGCTGGGGCTCAAGCGTGGCCTTGGCCAGAACACGGTAATTGCGCCCTATGCGACTATCATGGCGGCGCAGTTCAACCCGCGCGAAGCAGTGCACAATCTGGCTCGGCTGCGCGAGATCGGCGCGCTTGGCCGTCATGGCTATTATGATGCGGTCGACTTCACGCCGCAGCGGGTGCCGGAAGGCACCAACCACGCGGTCGTGCTGAACTACTATGCCCACCATTCGGGCATGTCGATCGCCGCCGTCGCCGACGCCATCTTCGAAGGTCGCCTGCGCGATCGCTTCCACAGCGATCCGGTCATTGAATCGGCCGAACTGCTGCTGCAGGAGAGGGCGCCGCGCGACATTCCGACCGCCACCGTCCGCACCGAGGCCGACGAGCGCTCCAAGGACGAGACCGAAACCGAGAGCCCCGACACCCGCATCGTGCTCGATCCCGTGCGGGCGCTGCGTTCGACCAATGTGATGTCGAACGGCCGCTATTCGGTGATGGTGACGGCGACCGGCTCCGGCTACAGCCGCTGGGGCGATCTTTCCGTCACCCGCTGGCAGCCCGATCCGGTCGAGGATCGGCTTGGCTCCTACATCTTCCTGCGTGATGTCAGCACCGGCGACTGGTGGTCGGCGACATCGGAGCCTAGGCGCGCGACCGAGGAAACGGCGCAGACCCTGTTTTCCGATGACAAGGCGAGCTTTGTCAAAACCGCCGGCACGCTGCGCTCCGAGGTGGAATGCATCGTCATTTCCGAGGGCAATGGCGAGGGCCGCCGGATCACGCTCTACAATGAGAGCACATCCGATCGTCACATCGAAGTGACGTCCTTTGCCGAACTGGTGCTGGGTTCGGAGGCTTCCGACAATGCGCATCCGGCCTTCTCGAAGATGTTCGTGGAAACGGAAATCGCTCCCAACAATGGCGCGATCTTCGCCACGCGCCGCAAGCGCGAAACCAACGAGCCCGATGTCACCCTGGTGCATTTCGTCACCGATCCGTCGGGACCGGCGCGTGATGCCGAGGCCGAGACCGACAGGCGCGCCTTCATCGGCCGTGGCCGCACCATCGTCGATGCCGCCGCCTTCGATCCAGGCGCCCGGCTGGGCGGCCATTCCGGCTTCACGCTCGATCCCATCGCCTCGCTGCGCCGTCAGGTGCGCGTGCCGGCCAACAAGAAGATATCACTGACCTTCTGGACCGTTGTCGGGGCCGACCGTGCCGAGCTGGAGGAGGCGATAAACCGGCTCGACCATCAGGAGAGCTTTGCCCGCCAGGCCATGCTTGCCTGGACGCGCAGCCAGGTGCAGACCCGTCATATGGGCCTCAGCCTGACCGATGCCGCCAATGTGCAGAAGCTGGCGCGCTATCTGATCTATCCCGATCCGTTCCTGCGGCTGCCGGCCGAGTCCATCGCTTCCGGGCTGGGCAAGCAGTCGAGCCTGTGGCCGACCAGCATTTCGGGCGATTACCCGATCTTCCTGGTCAGGATCGGCGACGTTGCCGATCTGGAGATCGTTGCCCAGGCGTTGCGCTTCCAGGAATATATGCGCACCCGCGGCATGATGATCGACTTCGTCGTCGTCAACGAGCAGGCTTCCTCCTATGTCCAGGATCTGCAGCGCGCGGTCGAGACGCTTTGCGAAAACAGCCGCTTGCGCGGCAAGGAACTCGGACCCCGCCAGCACATTTTCGCGGTACGCCGCGACCTGATGGAGGAAACCACCTACAAGACGCTGCTCGCGGTCGCCCGGGTTGTGCTGCATACGCGCAACGGCACCATCTTCGATCAGATAGAACGGGCCGAGGCGGCCGCACTGCAGGCACGCGACGGCGTGCAGCCGGCAGGATTTCTGGGCCCGCGCGAAATTCCGGCGCCCGCAGCGCAAATGCATGCATTTGCCTCGCAGGCCGACGTCAGCGCCGATGGCTCCGGCCTCAACCAGTGGAACGGTTTCGGCGGCTTCGACGGCGACGGGCGGCACTATGTGGTGCGCCTGGCTGGCTGGCGCACCACGCCGCAACCCTGGATCAACGTCGTCTCCAACGCCTCGTTCGGCTTCCACACCTCGGCCGAGGGTGCTGCCTTCACCTGGAGCCGCAACAGCCGCGACTACCAGTTGACGCCATGGTCGAACGACCCGGTGTCCAATCGGCCGGGCGAGGGCGTCTATATTTACGACCAGGCCAGCGGCAAGGCGTTCTCGCCGATCGCCGCGGTGGTGCGCGATCCCTCGATGACCTACGAGGCCTGGCATGGCCAGGGCTTCTCGACCTTCCGCTCGAAGCGCGGACCGTTGTCGATGGACCTGACCCATGTCGTCGATCCCATCGATCCGGTGAAGATCACGCGGCTGCGCATCCAGAACTCCGGCCCGGTACCGGCCCGGCTGCGCGTCTATGCCTATGCCGAATGGGTTCTTGGCGGACATCGGTCGCGCACCGCGGCAACCATAGTGCCGTCCCGCGACGGTGCCACCGGGGCGTTGCTGGCGCAAAATCCCTACGGGCTCGATTTCAGCGAGCGGGTGGCCTTCCTCGCCGCCGACACCGGCGTCCACTCGGTGACGACTGACCGGGCCGAGTTCCTCGGCCGGCACGGGTCCAGCGAACTGCCGCAGGCGGTGCTGAGTGGCGCGGCCCTGTCAGGCCGCGTCGAGGCCGGAGACGATCCTTGCGCGGCGATCGCCCGCGACATCGAGATTCCGGCCGGCGGCGACGTCACGCTCATCTGGCTGCTCGGCGATGCCGAGTCCTCGGAGCAGGCGAGCGCGCTGGTGCAGCAGCACCGGGGCAAGGATTTCGACCAGCGCCTGGCCGACAATGAGCGCGAATGGCGCGCCTTCCTCGACACCATGCAGGTCGAGACGCCCGACAAGGCGCTCGATGCCATGGTCAATCACTGGCTGCCTTATCAGAGCCTTGCCTGCCGCATCCGCGCCCGCTCGGCCTTCTATCAGGCAAGCGGCGCCTTCGGCTTCCGCGACCAGTTGCAGGACACGCTCGCCTTGCTGGCGCATGATCCGACGCTGGCGCGCGACCAGATCCTCAACGCCGCGCGGCGGCAGTTCCCGGAAGGCGACGTGCAGCATTGGTGGTTGCCGCGTACCGGCGCCGGCGTGCGCACCCTGATCTCCGACGACGTGGTATGGCTCGCCCACGCCACGGCCCGCTATCTCATGGTGACTGGCGACGCCACCATCCTGAAGGAGCAACTGCCGTTCCTCGACGGACAGGCGCTGGGCGAAGGCGAGCACGACGCCTTCTTCACCCCGGAAATCTCGAAGAAGACGGTTTCGCTCTACGACCACTGCGCGCGTGCGCTCGACCTTGCCATCAAGCGCAGCAGTCCGGCCGGCCTGCCGTTGATTCTTGGCGGCGACTGGAACGACGGCATGAACCGTGTCGGCGAGCACGGCAAGGGCGAGAGCGTGTGGCTGGGCTGGTTCCTGCTGAAGACGCTGGGCGACTTCGCCGCGGTCGCCAGGACCGAGGGCGACACCAAGCGCGCCCAGGCCTGGGCAAAGCATGCCGACGCGCTGAAGCGGGCGCTTGAAAGCACGGCATGGGACGGCGAATGGTACCGGCGCGGCAGTTTCGATGACGGCACGCCTTTGGGGTCGCGTACATCGCAAGAGTGCAAGATCGACTCCATCGCCCAGTCCTGGAGCGTGCTGTCTGGCGAGGGCGACCCGGCGCGTTCGACCACGGCGATGCAGCAGGCGACGAAGTTGCTCGTCGACGATCATCTCAAGATCGTCAAACTGTTCACGCCACCCTTCTCGAAGACGCAGAAGGATCCCGGCTACATCAAGAGCTATCCGCCTGGCGTTCGCGAGAATGGCGGCCAGTACACCCACGCAGCCACCTGGTTCGTCATTGCGCTCGCCGAGATGGGGCAGACCGATGAAGCCTATCGCTGCTTCTCCATGCTGAACCCGGTCAACCATGCGTTCGACGAGGCCTCGACCGAGCACTACCGCGTTGAACCCTATGTGGTGGCCGCCGATATCTATGCCGGGGACGACAAGGCCGGGCGCGGCGGTTGGACCTGGTACACCGGCTCGGCGGGCTGGCTTTACCGGGCAGCGGTCGAAGGCATCCTGGGCATCGAACGGCGCGGCAAGCAGATCACGTTCCGGCCGAAGCTGCCCAGCCACTGGGATGGCTATCAGGCTTCGCTCAAGATGCTGGGCGCCGACATCAAGGTCCAGGTCGTGCGCGACAAAAAGACCAAGACGATCTCGCTCGAAGTCAATGGTTCGAAGACAAAATCGGCGTCCTTTGAACCCAAATCCGGCGGCCAGACCGAGGTCCTGGTCAAGATACCAGCGTAAAATCAGCAGTTTAGGTCAGAAGCGCGCGCGTCCTCCGGGACGCGCGCCGCCGCGCCCTGTTTACTTGCGCGCGATCTGTGGGCCCCCCGCCAAACATGCCCGAAACCAACTGTGCAAGCTCGCGGTGATTAAAAATGTGGCACTGCTCGACGGCTGCCATGATTTTGCCGCAAGGCTGACATTTCACCTTTTATCTCAAACCGTTAGGTGATCACGTCAGATTTCGTATCGTCGTTATCTTTTGTTCGCTAAATGGGAACGGAAGCGATAGACGGGCATTGTTTTGCGACGCATCAACCGTTACGTGTCAGGAAATGGTGCAGTGCACAATATTGGTATTGGGCACAATAGAATGTTGGCGGAGTAGCTGAAGTGTCACTTCTGCAGATCTATTGGAGAGCGCTGGGGTATCTGGCTGCCGACAAGAAGCGCGTCGCGCTGATCTGTGCGGCCAACGTCGCGCTCGCAGCCATAGCCATCCTCGAGCCGATCCTTTTAGGCCGGGTGATCGGCGCCATTTCCGAAAAAGGGCCGGTGTTTTCGACACTCGCCGTCTGGGCGGCCCTCGGTGTCTTCAATGTCATAGCCTTCGTGCTGGTGGCGCGTGGCGCCGACCGCTTCGCCCATGCCCGTCGTTCGGAAGTGTTGTGCCAGTCCTTCGAGCGCGTAATCACCATGCCGCTCGCCTGGCATCACCAGCGCGGCACTTCCAATTCGCTGCACACGCTGCTGCGCGCCGTTGAAACCCTTTTCAGCTTGTGGCTCGAATTCATGCGCGTGCATCTTTCGACTGCCATTGCGCTGGTGCTGCTGGTGCCGACCGCGCTTGCGATGGACGTTCGCATGTCCGTCGTGTTGCTTGGCCTCGGCGTGCTTTACGTTGGCATCGGCCGTGTCGTCATGCGCCGCACCAAGTCCGGGCAGACCGCCGTCGAGCGTCACTACCATACCGTGTTTGCCCATGTGACCGATAGCGTCAGCAATGTCGCCGTGCTGCAGAGCTACAACCGCATCGGCCATGAAACCGCGGCGTTGAAGCGCTACGTCAAGGGCCTGCTCGACGCGCAGAATCCTGTGCTCGACTGGTGGGCGATCGCCAATGCGCTGAACCGCCTGTCCTCGACCATCTCGATGATGATCGTGCTGTCGATCGGCGCTTATCTTGTCACCCGTGGCCAGCTCCGCGTCGGCGACGTCGTCGCCTTCACCGGCTTTGCCGGAATGCTGATCGCCCGTCTCGACCAGATGTCGGCCTTCACCACTCAGATTTCCGAGGCGCGCGCCAAGCTCGAGGACTTCTACCGCCTTGAGGACTCGGCCGCCGACACCGCCGAGCCGGACGGCCTGCGCGACCTTGCCAACGTCACCGGTCATGTCCGTTTCGAGGATGTCAGCTTCGAGTTCCCCAATTCGGGGCAGGGTGTCAGCGATGTATCCTTCGAGGTCCAGGCTGGCCAGACCGTCGCCATCGTCGGGCCGACGGGTGCGGGCAAGACCACGCTCATCAATTTGCTGCAGCGCGTCTTTTCGCCGTCCAGCGGCCGTATCCTGATCGACGGCATCGACACCCGCACCGTGACCCGCAAGTCGCTGCGCCATTCGATCGCCACCGTGTTCCAGGATGCCGGGCTTCTCAACCGCTCGATCGAGGACAACATCCGCGTCGGCCGTGCCGACGCGACCAACGACGAGATCCATGCCGCCGCCGCCGCGGCCGCGGCGCAGGATTTCATCCTGGCCAAGAGCAATGGCTACGACACGGTGGTCGGCGAACGTGGCGGCCAGTTGTCGGGAGGCGAGCGCCAGCGCATCGCCATTGCCCGTGCCGTGCTGAAGGATGCTCCGATCCTGGTGCTCGACGAGGCGACCAGCGCGCTCGACGTCGAGACCGAGGATCGCGTCAAGGAAGCGATCGACGAATTGCGCCGCGACCGCACCACCTTCATCATCGCCCATCGCCTGACCACCGTCCGCGACGCCGATCTGGTCGTGTTCATGGACAAGGGCAAGGTGGTCGAGATGGGTGGCTTCGCCGAGCTGTCGCTGCGCAACGGCCGTTTCGCCAGCCTGCTGCGCGCCGGCGGCCTGCTCAACGACGAGGAGGTCCGCCGCCTCAGCCGCTCGGTGCAGGGCGAGGCAGCCTGAGCAGTTTTTTCCTTCTCCCACAGGGGGCCCACAGGGGGAAGGAAGACGCCTCTACGCCTGCGACACCGCCGCTCGATTGCCCCAAACGCGTCGGCGGTCTATGTAAAGTCGCATGAGTGACACCACCTCACGCCTGAGCGGCTGGACCGATCTCGCCAATCCGACGCGGTTCGTCGGGCTGGCCGACAGGCTTGTGCCGTGGCTGGCGGTGCTCGCCGCGCTCGTCCTCGCGGTCGGCCTCTATATGAGCTTCACCGCGCCCGAGGATTTCCAGCAAGGTATCACGGTGCGCATCATGTACATCCATGTGCCTTTCGCCTGGCTCGCCATGATGTGCTACACGCTGATGGCGCTCTCTGCCCTCGGTACGCTGGTCTGGCGCCATCCGCTGGCCGATGTCGCGCTCAAATCAGCCGCCCCCATCGGTGCGGTCTTCACCGCTCTGGCGCTGATCACCGGTTCGATCTGGGGCAAGCCGATGTGGGGCACCTGGTGGGTCTGGGATGCAAGGCTGACCTCGGTCTTCGTGCTGTTCCTGATGTATCTCGGCATCATCGCGCTGACCCGTGCGCTGGACGATGCCAGCCGCGCCGCCTGGGCCGCCGCCATCATCACGCTGGTCGGCTTCATCAACATTCCGATCATCAAATTCTCGGTCGACTGGTGGAACACACTGCACCAACCGGCTTCCGTGTTCAGGCTCGGCGGCCCGACCATCGATCCCAGCCTGCTCTGGCCGCTGCTGGTTATGGCCGTCGGCTTTACCGTGCTGTTCTTTACGCTGCATCTGATGGCGATGCGCACCGAAATCCGGCGCCGGCGAGTTATTGCCATGCGCAGGGTGGCGGCACGGCAGGCCGAGAGGCCGGTCTAAAAATTCACCCCATCAGTCCGCGCGCTGCCACCGGCAGCGTTTCCAGCACCGTCTCACCATCGATCAGATTGACCTCGTTGAACAGGTTGGTAACGACGCAGCAATGGTCAGGCACGACACGCACGCGCTCGCCGATGCTTACCTTGCCATCGCCGGAAAGCGTGACCGTGCCGTGCTCCTCGCTCAGGCCCGTCACCAGCGCTCCCGGCACGCCCATCAGCTCGCCAAAATCCTTTAGCCCCAGCGTATCGCTGGACAGCGCCTTGCTGCCGGCATCGAGAATGGCGCGCGTCGCTGTCGGATGGCTGACCACCGTTGCCAGAACCGTAAGCGCGCAATCGTCGAGACCGCCGACGCCTTTGGCGACCTGGTAGCGGTCGAGATAGATATAGGTGCCAGGCCGGTATTCGGTGACGATGGAGGCATCGGTGGAACGCCACATGTCAGGCGTGCCGCCGCTGGAGATGCGCTCGCAGGCGAGCCCTGAAGCGGCCAGCGCCTGTTTGGCGTCGGCAAGCCAGGCCTCGGCCTCCACTGCCCGGCCGGCGGCCGGATAGGTCATCAGCCCGCCAAACGTAAGCCCGCCTGCCTTGTCGATCACTCTCGCCAGCGCAACCGCTTCATCGGCCGTCTGCACGCCGCAGCGTCCCATGCCGGTGTCGCATTCGACCAATACCGATAGCGGGTGCCCGGCATCGGTGAAGGTGGCGGCGAGCCCTTCCAGCGTCTGCGCGCTGTCGGCCGTCACCGACAGCGTCACCCGGCCATGCAGGGCCTTCAGCCGTTCGAGCTTGGCGCGGCCAAGAATGTTGTAGGGGAGAAAGATATCCGTCAGCCCGGCGTCGGCCATCACCTCGGCCTCGCCGATCTTCTGGCAAGTGATGCCCACCGCACCCGCCGCCATCTGCTTCTTCGCCCAGTAAGGCAGCTTGTGCGTCTTGATGTGCGGCCTGAGCTTCAGCCCGTTCTTGTCGGCATGGGCCTGCGCGCGGGCGATGTTGGCCTCGGCGCGTGCGGCATCGATGAGGATCGACGGCGTATCGAGGTCATGGATGGTCGGCATTGGCTATATCCCGTGCAGTTCGCGCGGGTTATGAGCCCGAAAGCGTGCGATGTCACGCGGCCACAGGGCCGGATCGCTGGGCCATGGGCGGGAACGCGCAAGGCTGAACGGGCAGGATGGATCGACACCGCTCCGGCGTTCAGCTATGCGATTTGTCGGAAAAGTCGACACGAAGGGTCATCATCATGAAACGCTCCGCCATCAACGACATCATCCGCGAAGCCGACGCTTTCATCCGCTCGTTCGGCTACATCATGCCACCCTTCGCCTACTGGTCGCCGGAAGAGATGAAGGCGCGCCAGGTCGATTCCTCTGCCATCTTCACCTCGCGGCTCGGCTGGGACATCACCGACTACGGCCAGGGCAAGTTCGACGATCTCGGCCTGTTCCTGTTCACCGTTCGCAACGGCCGCTACGAGGACATGAAGAAGGGCATGGGCATGCTCTATGCCGAAAAGATCATGATTTCGCGCAAGGACCAGATGTCGCCGATGCACCGTCACAACATCAAGGCCGAGGACATCATCAACCGCGGCGGCGGCAAGCTGGTGCTTGAACTGTTCATGCATGACCGCGACGGCGGTATCGACCCCAAGGCCGAGGTGTCGGTGCCCGTCGACGGAACCATCCATCGGCTGCCGGCTGGCGGGCTGCTGAAGCTCGATCCCGGCCAGAGCGTCACGCTTTTGCCCGGCGTCTGGCACGCCTTCTGGGCCGAGGGCAAGGATGTCCTGATCGGCGAGGTGTCGACCGTCAATGACGATCGCACCGACAATGTCTTCCGCGAGCCGATCGGCCGTTTCGCGGATATCGAGGAAGATACGCCGCCATTGCACCTGCTGGTGGCCGACTACGACAAATGGCTGGGCTGAGGACATTCGCTCCATAGCGCCGCTTCGCCCCTGATTTGTGGGGCCACTAACCAGTCCGAGGAGTAAGCCTTGAAATCAGTTCTAGTTGCCATTGCCGCCTTGGCGGCCCTCAGCTTGCCCGCCCAGGCGGCCGGCTTCGATAACATCGTCCTTTCCGCGACGAAGGACGGGGAAACGTCTCAGAGCAATTTCCCTGCCGACACACCGGTGATTTATGTGTCGGCCGACCTGGTGGATATCGCGCCCACATCGAAAATCACATTCTCCTGGGTTTCGGTCGATTCCCACGGTGCGGCACCGGAAAACTATACTATCGACAAGGTCGACCTCGACGTCGGAGCGAACAATCAGGCCGATTCACAACTCACCAAACCCACGGCGGGATGGCCGGCGGGCACCTATCGTGTTGATTTGGCCATCGACGGAACGGTCGCGGACTCGGTGCCCTTCAGCATTCCATGAATGGAAATTAACTGCCCGGGGAGGGCGGCCGACGCCCTGTTAGTCGCTTTCGGACGGCGCTTCTTTTTGCCAGCCGGCTAGCTCCGGCAGGTCGTCAAGCCAACTTTTCTCGGTCATCAAGGCTTTGCTGGCCTGCGGCGCGGCCTCAGTGGCGTTTTGAATCAGCCAGTCCACCCACTTCCGAAAGGCAACCGGGTCCAGTTGGGGCGGCAGCACCTTAGCCTTGAGCAGCATCCTCTTGCGGAAACTGGTTTGCCTGCGCAGTTTGGTCGTCGTGAATTTGATTGCCTTGCCTTGGTATTCAACCATCCACCGGTCGCCCCCATGGCTGACAAGCCTATCGACGGTGAAATCGGCATCGACCGGTCTATCCCGCCAAGGAAGCTCGATGGCGTTCTTCCTCAGATCGATGGCCCATCGCCTGTAACCGGCCCTGGTACGCTGCGGCGGCAGCACGCCGGCCTGTTCGAGCATCTTCCTTCGGAACGTAGGCTGGTTCTTGAGCTGGCCGGTCGTCAGGTCGATTCGATGTCCACGAAATTCGACGTGCCATCGGACCCTCCCGTTGCCGATATACTTCACCAACCTGTCGATGAAGAACTCGCCATCGGCAAGAATCACGCAGCCTTGGCTGATGCTTTCGCGGATGAACTCGGTGTCAGTGACCATCAGGCGACCTTATGCAGGAAATTCTCACAGAGCTTAGCCAGTGGAACGCGCCCGCGGCCATCAAATAATACCGAGGGTCGGAGTGACTGGTGCTATGGAATCTGGCTGGGGAACCTGGATTCGAATCAAGACTAATTCAGCCGAATCAGAGTTCACGATGGGATCACTTCACCGACAAGGGACCTTAAACGCCCCGGAACTTAACGAATTGACGAGCCTGTTCGAGGCAGACAGGGCCTCGAATTGAGCCCGGTCGAAACGAACTCCGCAATGGTCAGGCAACCACTTCAAGACTTTTTCTATGGCAGCGTCTGTCACATGAGCATTCGCATTCATGCCCGGCAGCGTTCATACAGGCCAGTGCGCACTTTCTTGCGCTCAATACGCCATCTCAAAGGATTCGCCCGCAGCGATTTTCTGTAACAGCCGGGTTACGGCGCGGGGGCCGCCGTGATCTGCAATCCACCGGCTCACCCGGCAGGCAGCTTTCGCGTACAGGCCCGCCGATGCCGCGCTTTCAATCCAGGCGCTCCTCGTCGTCGGCAGCGCGCCATCCGGTTCAACCAGGCAACGATCGGGCGATGATATTGGCTTCAGGTAGCGGTCGTCATCCGAAACGACGACCGCGACGCCCTCATCAAACCATTGCGGCACATCACGACGGAAAGTCTTGATCAGCCCGATCCGGATATGAAGTTCGATGTGCGACATCTCGTGTGATGCGATGGTGACGGTCGCGCCTTTGGGCGAGAGGAATAGCGCGAGATTGAGGACGGCCATGCCGCGCGATTTGCCTCCGCCGATTTTCCGGTAACAATTGTCGTCCCCGCAGATGAAGACCTCGGGATTACTTTCTATCGCCCCATAGAACCGGCGAAGCCGTTCGCGAGCCATGCCAATTGTCTGGAGCGCTGCTGCTTGCTGCTGAGGAGTGATCCCATCCTCGACATAGACCTGACCCGAGTCTTTTTTGAACCCCAGGCAACTCGGGCACGCTATGGCGGCTGCCATCGGATATGCGGCCGCGAGGCCAGCGGCTGTCGTCGCAATCAGAAGGATTGCGAGTGCGATTGCTTTCATCAGTCTCGACACCATGCTCCTTCCAGTCCCGCGCGGGTATGAGCTTCTACGGTGGCTTTCGGTTGGCGAGCGATCACGAGGAGCATCGTTCGGTTGTTGAAGGACCGTTTTCAGCTGAGCAAGCCCCAGTCCGCCGTGGGACGTGACAAATTATTGAGCGACATGGCGATGAAGCGCGGGCGAATACGTTTCGAGGCCTTTGACTTGCAATGAAGTTGATGCCGCATGTGACAGCGGAGAGTGCTAGGATCCGGCCGCATCGCCGACGCCGGACGAAACTGCGTCCATCTGGGAACGCGCGAGCAGATAGAATGCAGTGAGATGTGAGATCATCTGCAACGGCATGTAGATGATCAGGAACGCGTACATGCCGCCGAGTTCGCCTGCAACTGCAGGAAGATTGACTTGGACCGCGTGGTAGGAATCGAGGGCAATGTCCACCACCCCTACAAGATTGAAGGCGAGCACGAGCAGCCAGAACAGCGGACGTATCCTGATCGCGAGCAGCGCCAGCATGGCCAGCACCCCGGTCGCCAAGTTGCCATAGGCGGCGAACGTGGCGAAGCCGGCAGGCAGGCTGCTGCCGACGACGCCGGGAAGGAGAAAGGCAAGCCCGATGACGCGGAAGCTGTGCACGGCCGCGATAGCTCGTTGCGCATCGAAGTGATCCATCGCGTTGAGCCTTGGCCAGATGTACGCGCCAAGGAAAAGCAGCCACGGGACGTACCCCAGGACGAGATGGGTTAGGAACACGGTTTGCGACGACATGTGAGCTCCTACAAACTAGTTTCGTTCGTCAATCCGCCGCGCCTCGAACGTCGCGTTCGGTGGCCGAGCCGCCTTGCTCGGGCTAAAGGGTCCGAAGGAAGTCGATCATTGCGGTGCTCACCTGCGGCGCACGTTCTTGCTGGGTCCAATGACCGCAGCCCGGCAGCATGACTGCCGGCCGGAGCTTGGGAACCATTGCCGACTGTTTGGCGATAATCGGTTGAAATAGCTCCACGATCATGTCGTGTTCGCCCGCAATGTAGAGCGCCGGGACAGTCACCACCGCCTGGCTGAACGCGGCCATGAGTTCCCAACTGTGATCGATGTTGCGCCACCAGTTCAGAGGGCCGCGAAATCCGCTGCGCGTGAATTCCTCGACATAGATATCGATGTCGGCCTCACTGACCCAGGAAGGCAAAGACACCGGATTGGTCAGGAAATCTCCGTTCCGGGGCACCATTCCTGCGGCAAATCCTCCGGCGCCTGCCGGCGGCGGGCTGTCGCCCGAGAGGGAGTAGAACATGGATCGGAACGTGCGACGCAGGTCGCCTCCGAGCGCCGCCTCAGCCTCCGGGGTCTGGAAATAGAGTTGATAAAACACGGCGTCCTTGGTGCGCGGCATCAGCGTCGTCGGCGGCCCTGAGTCGCCGAACGCTCGCGAGCGGAACGGCGGGCTGAGCGCGACAACAGCCCGGAAGCGATCGGGACGCAGAAGCGCTGTTTGCCATGCTATCGCAGCACCGATGTCGTGGCCGGCGATCACGGCTTGTCTGGCGTCCAGAGCGTCGACGAGGCCCACCAGGTCGCCGATGTTATGGAGAATCGTATATTTCTCCACGTCCTCCGGGCGGTCGCTCCGCCCATAGCCGCGCAAGTCGGGTGCTACCGCACGGAAGCCAGCCTTCGCCAGCGCGCCAAGCTGGTGCCGCCAGGAATACCAGCATTCGGGAAAGCCGTGACAAAGTATGATGAGGGGACCTTCACCCTGCTCGGCCACGTGCAAGCGGATGCCGTTCGTCTCGATCATGCGATGGGTAATCTCGGGCATCGTCGGGTCCACCCACGACGTCGGCTCTGGGCCGGCTACGGCGAGTTGAGCGGCGGCGAGTGGTTCGGCGAAAGCAGCACTGACACTCAGGGCGCCTGCCGCCCAGAGGATATCGCGTCGGGAAAATGTTGCGTCCGGCATTGTATGTCTCCTGAGCGTCCGCACATGGAGTCTCGACGGTGCCACAGGCTCCCGAATTGCGGTACGAGTCCAGAATTTGCACGCTAGAAGTACTCCCGCTCGCAGCGAACGACTATTGGCGATAACGTCAATGCGCTGTGAAGCAGAACTTCACAATCGTCGCGCCACCGCCGAGCCTGCCGTTGGAGCGAAGCGGCGTTCGGACACCACCTCTGCGTCTAATTTTGGACCCCGGTCAGGATGGGTGCGCGGACGGGAAAATCCCCAGAGGCTGGAAACCCCAAAGCAGCAAAAGCCTTGGAAGGATGTTGGCTGGGGAACCTGGATTCGAACCAGGACTAACGGAGTCAGAGTCCGTGGGTCTACCGTTAACCTATTCCCCAGCAGGCGCGATCATGGACCGCGCGGGCCGAACGGCTAAGCCGCTTGAGCGCTGCCTTGTAGCCGCCAGCGGAAAATAGTCAAGCCTGCTCTGCGGCTCAATTGACAGCTTTTATCACTGGTTCCGAACGCCACCTTTTCCAGTGGCGTGCGAGCTCCGGGCCTCAGCTCTCCCTGCGGCTGAACTGCGAGCGTTCGAAGAACAGCACGATGCCCAGGCCCAGAAACAGCGGGATGATGAGATAAAACAGCCGGAACACCAGCAGGGCGGCCAGCACGCCGACCGGGTCCATGTCGGAAAGCCCGGCCAGGAACACCACTTCGAATACGCCCAGGCCACCCGGCGCGTGCGAGATCTGGGCGATCGAGAAGGAGACGAGGAAGACGCCGAGTACGACGAAATAGCCGGGATTGTGCAACTCGGGCAGGGCGAAGAAGATGATCGCCGCGGCGGCGAGCAGTTCGATCGGGCCGATCAGCAATTGCCGGGCGACGATCGGCAGCGCTGGATAGTGCAATTGGAAGCTGGCGATCTTCAGCGGGCGCAGATGCAGCCAACTGCCGAATATGTAGGCAGCGATGAGGACCAGCATTGCGATGCCTGCGGCCTCCGACAAGCCGTGATGGGCGATGCCGGAGAAGCGGTCGATAATCTGCGGCTCGAACACCAGCACAAGACCGGAGGCGAGTATCGTCGACAGCACGAAGGTTATCCAGCAGACCGCCACCAGCACGCCGACTTCCTGGCCGGTCAGCCCTCTCGTGCCGTAAGCGCGGTAGCGGATGACGGCGCCGGAAAACACCGAGCCGCCGATGTTGTGCGACAGCGCGTAGGTGGTGAAGGAGCAGAGCGTCACGAACAGCCACGACACTCGTCTGCCGATATGCAGCAACGCGATGTGGTCGTAGCCGGCAAGCGCGGCATAGGCGACGACCGAACTCAAGCCCGCCAGCATCCAGCCGCGAGCCGGAATGGCCGCCAGCCCCTCCCATACGTCGTCGAGTGAGATGCCGCGCAATTCATGCCAGAGCAGCAGCAGCGAGAAGATCACCGCGCCGATGCCGACGACCGGCCAGAAATAGCGTTTCCAGTTCATTGCCCGACTGCCATGCGTTGCGTATCCGCTTCCTTTTCTGTCGAGAGGCCGATCGCCCCGCATTCCCCATTCAATTCAGAAATGCCTCATTGAAGCCGGCTATTCAACCGCGAACACTTGTCGCGCATGATGCCGGCAAGACCTGCCTGCGCTGGACGGGGGCGCAAAACGCTGACAAGCGGCGAGGACATCGGTTTCGACGGGTGCGGTCTCACCTGGCGTCGCGGTATCAATCCAGCCTTGCGGGTACATTACGGCGGTGCAGCGAAAAAGGCGGTTCGCGCCCCCAGCCGGCAAAATTCAGCATGCGGCTCTTGGTGATCGGCCACGGCACTGTTAGTCTGGCGGCAACTTGAAACATGCCAAAGCGCCTGCTGCGTCCGTCACCGGTTCGCGCGGCGCCGGAAGGAACGACAGTGGAAGACCGCGACACCGGCGCAGGCGCGCCGGAGGTGGGCGCGTCCAGCGCTTCCCCGGGGTCATCAGGCCCGGGGACAGCCGGTTGGCAGCAACGCCGCCCGACGGAGCCTCGCTCCGTGAATGGGCAGGCGGGCGACGCGACCCACAACCAGAAGGGCAAGCCCAAGAAACGGCGCAAGCGAAGGCGTGGGCGCAAGGTTTTTGCGCGCGACGATGCGCGCCCCGGGGACAATCGATCGCCGGCACAAGGCAAGGCCACCATCGCGGCGGTGGAACTGAAGCCCGTTGCCGCTGCGGCGATCTCGCCCGTCGTTCCAGTGCCACGCCCCGAACAAGGCAACCGCCGGCCGCCGGTACACGAGCTTCCCGTCTTCGCGGCGCTGGACCTCGGCACCAACAATTGCCGGCTGCTGGTCGCCGTTCCCACGCGTCACGGCCAGTTCCGCGTCATCGATGCCTTCTCGCGCATCGTCAGGCTGGGCGAGGGGCTGACCGCCAATGGCCGGCTCGGCCAGCCGGCGATGGACCGCGCGGTCGAGGCGCTGAAGGTCTGCGGTGACAAATTGCGCGGCCGCAAGATCAGGAAGGCAAGGCTGATCGCCACGGAAGCCTGCCGCACCGCCGAAAACGGTGTCGAGTTCCTCGATCGTGTCGAACGCGAAGCCGGCCTCAAGCTCGAGATCATCGACCGCCGGACAGAAGCCCGCCTTGCGGTTTCCGGCTGCGGCTCGCTGGTCGAGCGCGACACGCAAGGCGTCGTCCTGTTCGACATCGGCGGCGGCTCCTCCGAGATCGCGCTGATCGATCTCACCGGCCGCCGTTCGCCGCGCCTTGCCAACCACATCGTGTCGTGGACGTCGCTGCCGGTCGGCGTCGTGTCATTGGCGGAACGCTTTGGCGGCCGCACCGTGACGCGCGAGATCTTCACCGCCATGGTCGACGATGTCGCCGGCAGGCTGGCCGCTTTCGATGGTCGCGATCGGCTGAGCCATCTCAAGACGAGCCCGAATTTCCATCTGCTGGGCACTTCGGGAACGGTGACGACGCTGGCCGGCGTCCATCTCGACCTCGAACGCTATGACCGCCGACGGGTCGACGGCCTGTGGATGGACCGCGACAGCGTCGACCGCATGGTGGAGAGGCTGGTCGGCTGGGATTTCCAGCAGCGCTGCGCCAACCCCTGCATCGGCGCCGACCGCGCCGATCTCGTGCTGGCCGGCTGTGCTATCCTCGAAGCGATCCGCGCCGTCTGGCCTTCGGAGCGGCTGCGCGTCGCCGACCGGGGCCTGCGCGAGGGCATATTGAGCGAACTGATGGCCGATGATGGCGTCTGGCGCAACGATGGACGTACCAGGGCATGATCATGCTCAAACAAGAAATCAGGCAATGACCAAGAAACCGGAAAAACCAGGGTCCGCCAGCCTTCGCGTGCTGAAGACGCGGATCAAGAAGAAAAGCGGCCTGAAGGAATCGTCGCGCCGCTGGCTGCAGCGCCACATCAACGATCCCTATGTCCAGCGCTCCAAGGCCGACGGCTATCGCTCGCGCGCGGCCTACAAGCTGATCGAGATCGACGACAAGCACCACCTCTTGAAGCCTGGCATGAAGGTGATCGACCTCGGTGCCGCCCCTGGCGGCTGGTGCCAGGTCGCGGCCGCGCGCACGAAATCGACGGCCGAACATCCGCATGTCGTCGGCATCGATTATCTGGAAATGGATGCCGTGCCCGGTGCGCCGGTGCTGCTGCTGGACTTTCTCGATCCGCAGGCGCCGCAAAAGCTCTCCGAAGCGCTGGGCGGGGATCCGGATGTCGTGCTGTCCGACATGGCCGCGCCGACCACCGGCCACAAACGGACCGACCATATCCGCACCATGCATCTGTGCGAGGTGGCGGCCGATTTCGCGCTGTCGGTCCTGAAGCCCGGCGGCCATTTCCTGGCCAAGACTTTTCAGGGTGGCGCCGAGAACGAGCTGCTCTCCATGCTCAAGAAGAATTTCCGCTCCGTCCACCACGTCAAGCCGCCGGCCTCGCGCGATGAATCGGTCGAGCTTTATCTCTTGGCGAAAGACTTCAAGGGGCGAGAGGCCGGTCGGGAATAGCGCCTTCCCTTCTCCCCTTGTTGTGGGAGAAGGGAAGGCTGCCTCACTCTCCCGGCGATCTAACCGGTTGCAATGTCTTGGGCGTCGTCAGCAGCCCATGGCCGGAGACTGCGTTGCCGGCGTCGGGTGCCAGCCGCATGAACGACAGCGACGCGGCGGCCGAAATCGCGGCGACGATGAAAAAGGCGGTGTGGAAGTCAGCGAGCGTCAATGGTCCGCCATGGATGCCGGTCGACACTTCCAGGATGCCGCCGGCAACCGCCACGCCGAGTGCGATCGACAACTGCTGGAAGACGGCGGCGATCGGCGTTGCCTTGCTAGTGTCCTCGGCCGAAACCTCGGCATAGGAGAGTGCGTTGACACCGGTGAAGAACATCGAGCGGATGAAGCCGCCGACCAGCAATATGGCCAGCATCAGCGCGTAAGGCGTTTCGGGGGTGAAGAGGCCGTTGACGGCGATCGATGCGGCAGCGACCAGCGAGCCGGCGATCAACACACGGCGGAAGCCGACGACGCGGAAGATCAGCGCGGTGACGAATTTCATGCCGATGGCGCCGATCGCCGAGACGAAGGTGATCATGCCCGACTGGAACGGAGTCAGCCCGAAGCCGATCTGGAGCATCAGCGGCAACAGGAACGGCACGGCGCCGATGCCGATCCGGAACAGTCCGCCGCCGAGCACGGAGGAGCGGAAAATCTGGTTGCGGAACAGGTCGAGCGCCAGCAGCGGATTTCTGGCGCGGCGCGCATGCATCAGGTAGAGCGCTCCCGACAGCAGCCCCACGGCCACGGTGATGAAGCCGGTCGCCGGCGGCAGATAAGGCAGGCTGACCACCGACAGGCCGAAGACGATACCGGATGCCGCCACCCCGCTCAGCACGAAGCCGACGAAATCGAGCGGCGGCGTCTCCATCGATTCGGTTTCCGGCAGGAAGCGGGTGGCCAGCCAGATGCCGATCAGGCCGATCGGCACATTGATCAGGAAGATCCAGTGCCAGGTGAAATAGGTGGTGATGAAGCCACCGATTGGCGGACCGACCAGCGGGCCGACCAGTGCGGGGACGGTCAGCCACGACATGGCGGCGACCAGTTCGCTCTTGGGCGTGGCGCGCACCAGCACCAGGCGCCCGACCGGGGTCATCATGGCGCCGCCAATGCCTTGCAGGAAACGCGCAATCACGAAGGCCGGCAGCGAACCGGACAGCGCGCAGGCGACCGAACCGGCGATGAACACCGCGATCGCGGCGCGAAAGATGTTCTTGGCGCCGAAGCGGTCAGCCATCCAGCCGCTGATCGGAATGAAGATCGCCAGCGACACCAGATAGGCCGTCAGCGCCAGTTTGAGCGCAATCGGGCTGGTATGGATGTCGATGGCGATCGCCGGCAGCGATGTCGCGATGACGGTCGAATCCATGTTTTCCATGAAAAGAGCGACCGCCAGGATAAGCGGAATGGTGCGGTTCAACGAACGCGTCCGAATTGGTCGAATTTGCCTGCCGGCTGGGGGCATGCCGATACAATGGGCGGTTATCATGCCCTGGGGCCGATGTCGCATTAATTTGCTGTCACTTTTGTGCGATTTCGACGCCGCGGAGTGCCTGGGCAGTGATCAGAGACTGCTTGCCAAGGAGCCAAGCTATCGCTATTGTAGTTAAAATAACTACTTGGATGGATCATGGACGAATCCGTTTCAGCCGCCGACGCCAATCGAAAATTTTCGCTCATTCTTCGTGGTGTGCGGGAAGGGCAGAGCTTTGTCGTGACCAGTCATGGACGGCCGGTTGCGCGGATCGTGCCTGCGGACAATCGCGGTCAGGTGGCCTCGCGTTCGCGCAACACATTGCTGTCGCGGCTTGAACGGCAGCCTGTCGTCGATGCCGGGCAATGGACGCGCGACGAGCTTTACGAGCGGTGAAGGTCGCCCTCGACACCAACATCCTTGCTTATGCTGAAGGGGTGAACAACGCCGACAAGCGTGACGCTGTTCTGGGATTGCTGCGCAACGTTCCGCAAGAGGCGGTTGTCATTCCGGTTCAGGTGCTTGGCGAACTCTTCAATGTGCTTGTTCGCAAGGCTGGACGATCTTCGCAGGAAGCTCGGGATGCACTTCTGGGCTGGCGCGACGCCTTTCCGGTCACAGCAACGTCGCCCGAGGTCATGATGATGGCGGTCGATCTTGTCGCGGACCATCATTTCAGTATCTGGGATGCAGTCATCCTATCAGCTGCCTCGCAATCGGGTTGCCGGCTGCTCCTGTCGGAAGATCTGCAACATGGCTTCACCTGGGGCGGCGTGACCGTTGTCAATCCTTTCGCATCGCCGCGTCATGAATTGCTCGATGCTCTTCTGGGCGCGGACTAGGCTCCAGGAAAAGTGTGAAACGGTTTTGCGTCTGGAACTGCGTAGAAACAGCAAGTCGGATCGGTTCCGCGACCCTATCGACACTGAGCCGATCCTTAACGACCACTCAACGATCGGCTTTTCATCGGCCGCTGGACGTGTTACCAGCCACCGCCAATCCTGAAAGGGAATAACGAGTCGGCGCTGTCCATTCCGGTCCAGCGCTTTTTCTGCATTCAAAGGGCTGGCCATGGCAAAAATCATCGAAACCTCGACCGGCGCACTGGCGCTGACCTTTGACGACGTGCTTTTGCAGCCCGGTCATTCCGAGGTGATGCCCGGCCAGACCGACATCCGCACCCGTATCGCCGGCGACATCGACCTCAACGTGCCGATCCTGTCGGCGGCGATGGACACGGTCACGGAGGCACGGCTCGCCATCGCCATGGCGCAGGCCGGCGGCATCGGCGTCATCCATCGCAATTTCTCGCCCGCCGAACAGGCCGAGCAGGTGCGGCAGGTCAAGAAATTCGAATCCGGCATGGTGGTCAACCCGGTCACCATCGGTCCCGACGCCACGCTCGCCGATGCCTTGTCGCTGATGCGCACCTACTCGATCTCGGGCATTCCGGTGGTCGAGAATGGCGGCGCCGGCGGCCACAAGACCGGCCGGCTGGTCGGCATCCTGACCAATCGCGATGTGCGCTTCGCTTCCGATCCGGCGCAAAAGGTCTACGAATTGATGACCCGTGAGAACCTGATCACGGTCAAGGAGAATGTCGACCAGGACGAGGCCAAGCGGCTTCTGCACCAGCACCGCATCGAGAAGCTGGTGGTGGTCGACAAAACGGGCAATTGCGTCGGGCTGATCACCGTCAAGGACATCGAGAAGTCGCAGCTCAACCCGCACGCCACCAAGGATGCGCAGGGCCGCCTGCGCGCCGCGGCCGCCACCAGCGTCGGCGATGACGGCTTCGAGCGCGCCGAGCGTCTTATCGAGGCCGGTATCGACCTTTTGGTGATCGACACCGCGCATGGCCACTCGCAGCGGGTCCTGGACGCGGTGACGCGGGCGAAGAAGCTCTCCAATTCCGTGCGCATCCTGGCCGGCAACGTCGCCACCGCGGACGGCACACGGGCGCTGATCGACGCCGGCGCCGACGCCGTCAAGGTCGGCATCGGTCCGGGCTCCATCTGCACCACCCGCATCGTGGCCGGGGTCGGCGTTCCCCAGCTTTCGGCCATCATGTCGGCGGTCGAAACGGCGCATAAATCAGGCGCCTCGGTGATCGCCGACGGCGGCATCAAATATTCCGGCGATCTCGCCAAGGCACTCGCCGCGGGCGCCAGTGCCGCCATGATCGGCTCGCTGCTGGCCGGCACCGACGAAAGCCCGGGCGAGGTCTATCTGCACCAGGGCCGCTCCTTCAAGGCCTATCGCGGCATGGGCTCGGTCGGCGCGATGGCGCGGGGCTCCGCCGATCGCTACTTCCAGGCCGAGGTGCGCGACACGCTCAAACTGGTGCCGGAAGGCATTGAAGGGCAGGTCCCCTACAAAGGACCTGTGTCTGGCGTGCTGCACCAGCTTGCGGGCGGGCTGAAAGCAGCTATGGGTTATGTTGGTGGCCGCGACCTTGCCGATTTCCGCGACCGCGCCACTTTTGTGCGCATATCCAACGCCGGACTTCGTGAAAGCCACGCCCATGACGTCACGATTACCCGCGAAAGCCCCAACTATCCGGGCGGAGCCTGATTCTTCCGGGCATTGGTGCAACTTGACCGCCATGGTGCTGCGCCTGTCGCGCCATGTCGCGGCGCTCTGCTTCCTCTCGGCGGCGGTCTTCATCGCCATGACGGTGATGGAGTTCTTCTATTTCCGCCAGTTGAGCGGCGGCTTGGCCTCGCTCGACATGCGCTATTTCGGATTCACGCCCGACGAAGGCATGGCCTGGCTGACGGCGCTTGGCCGGCGCGGTGGCGAGATCATCCTGGTCTGGCATTACCTGACCTTCGACCTTTTGTTTCCGGCGCTGTTGTCGCTGACACTGGTCAGCCTGATCCTGGCAACCGGCCGGCGTCTGAAGAATTTCCGGGTGCTGCCGGCGCAGGTGCAGGCGATCTTCGCGCTGGTCCTGGTGCTGCCGTACACACTCGCCGACTACGCCCAAAATATCGCCGTGGCGCGGCTTCTGTCCGATTTCCTCTACGCCAACCCGGACTCGCTGTCTTTCGCCTCGGCGTTGATCGTCACCAAATTCGCGTTTCTCGCCGTCCCGGTCATCGTCATTGCCGCTTTCTGGCTGGCGGGCCAAAGACGTCGGAATTGAGGCCGGACAGGACAGGGGCGTTTTCATGAACCAGACCGCGATCTTCTGGCCGGTGCTAGCGCAAGTGCTGCTGGTCTACATCATCTATGTCGTCATGGGCCGGGGCCGCTATTTTGCCGTCAAGTCGGGTGAAGCCAAGGTCGGCCAGTACAAGGTTCGTTCGACCGAGCCGGCCTCCACTGTCACCGTCGCGAACAGTTTGATCAACCAGTTCGAACTGCCAGTGCTTTTCTACGTGCTGTGCCTGTCACTGCACATGACCAACGGCGTCAATTACATCACGCTCGCACTGATGTGGATTTTTGTCGCGTCGCGCTATTTTCACGCCTGGTTTCACCTGACCAGCAACGACCTGCTGCTGCGCAACCGCTCCTTCGTTCTGGGCGCGGTGGTGCTGGCCCTGGGCTGGATCTGGTTGGCCCTGCACTTGCTCGCAATCGTCTGAGCTGCGCCAAATACCTTCTCCACAAGCCGAGACGGAAAAGGCCGGTGCTTACAGGTCGAACACCGCTATTTTTCGCTTGTCGAACTTGATGCCGATCTCGCCGCGCACAAGCTTCAGCGCCTGTTCGCCGAAGACGGCGCGCCGCCAGCCTTGCAGCGCCGGCACATCGGCATCCTCGCCCTCGGCCGCGATGCGGTCGATGTCGTCGCTGGAGGCGAGCACCTTCGAGGCGACACCCTGTCTCTCGGCGACGATCCTGAGCAACACTTTCAAGAGTTCCGCGGCCGCGTTCGAGCCCTCGGGCGGCTGGAAGCTTTTCGGCAGTTTCGGCATCTGCTCCTTGGGCAGGGCGAGCGCGGTATTGACCGCGCCGAGCAGTGCCGTCGCGGTCGAGGAGCGTTCCCAGCCTTTTGGCGTCGTGCGCAGCTTGGCAAGGGCCGCCGCATCGCGCGGCCCTTGTTGCGCGATCTCGTAGATCGCGTCGTCCTTGAGCACGCGGCCGCGCGGTACGTCGCGCTCGCGCGCCTCGCGTTCGCGCCATGCCGCCACGCCCTGCACGATCGCCAGCTCCTGCGGTTTGCGAAGTCGCATCTTCAGCCGCTTCCAGGCATCCTCGGGGTGCGGATCGTAGGTCTCGCGCGAGGTCAGGACATCCATCTCCTCATTCAGCCAGTGGGCACGGTTTTCCCGCGCCAGCTCGGCGTTGAGGTGCTGATAGACCTCGATCAGATGGGTAACGTCGGCCAGCGCGTAATCGAGCTGCTTGTCGGACAGCGGCCGATGGCGCCAGTCGGTGAAGCGCGAGGACTTGTCGAGCCGCGCCCCGGTGATGCGCTGCACGAGCTGATCGTAGGAAACGCTGTCGCCGAAGCCGCAGACCATCGCCGCCACCTGTGTGTCGAACACCGGGTGCGGAACGAGATCGCCGAGATGGACGATGATTTCGATGTCTTGCCGGGCGGCGTGGAAGACTTTGACCACCGCCTCGTTGGCCATCAGCCTGAAGAAGGGAGCCAGATCGATTTCAGGTGACAGCGGATCGATCAGCGCCGTCACGCCGGGCGCGGCCATCTGGATCAGGCACAGGATTGGCCAGAAGGTCGTTTCGCGGATGAATTCGGTGTCGACGGTGACGAAATCCGACTTTTCGAAAGCGGCGAGAACGGTCTCGAGTTCTTTCTGGGTGGTGATGACGTGCATCAAATCGCTTTTGGCAGGAGTAGGGTCTTCCTAGATTTCAGCCGGGAAGGCTTTCGTCAAGCTGTGGTGCCGCCGTCAAGGCCCTTCCGGACTGTCTGGATCACTATTTCTCCTCGCCAGCCGCGCGAAAACGGTCGAGGTGCGCAACAGGGCGGTGAAGCGGCTGCGCCTGCCCGCCGGCACGCCGGACCGGGCCTGCATGCGGTAGAGGATGACGGCGATGAAGACCGCGTAGACCACGGCGCTGAAGACGAACAGCGCGCTTGGCCCGAAATACTGCATCGCAGTCGAAGCCGCGAAAGGGCCGCCAATGGCGCCGAAGGAATAGAGCAGCATCAGGGCCGCATTGATCAGCACGAACTCGCCGGCATCCGCGCGATCATTGGAATGTGCCGCCGACAGCGAATAGAGCGGCATGGCGAAACAGCCGAAGATGAAGATGATGATGAAGTTGAGCAGCGGATTGCTGCCGGCGATGAACACCAGCGCCAATGCCGAAAGCATCGCGCAGCAGGTCGTCATCAACAGCACCCGTCGCCGATCCCAGCGGTCGGAGAGGTAACCGAGCGGATACTGGATGATGGCGCCGCCGAAGATGCCGACGCTGACGAAAGTGACCACATCGGCGACCGACATGCCGATCTGCTCGGCATAGACCGGCGACAAGGTGCGAAAGGCACTGTTGGTGACGCCGACGGCGATGCAGCCGAAGCAGCCAAGCGGCGAAATCCGCCAGACGCGCGCCAGATCGAGCTTGACCTCCTCGGGCGGCGTCGGGTTGGAGCGGTCGCCGAGCGAGACCGGAACCAGCGACAGCGTGATCATGATCGACATGATGGCGAAGATGGTAAAGCCGCCGGCGCCGAAGACGGGAATCAGGAACTGGGCCGATGTCACCGATCCGGTATCGACCATCCGGTAGATTGCCAGCACGCGAGCGCGGTCCCTGTTGGTGACGCCAGAATTCAGCCAGCTTTCGACGATGGTGAACAGCCCGGCAAAACAGAAGCCGCCGGCAAAGCGCACCGCGCACCACATCACCGGATCGAGAACCAGCACCAGCAGCAACGTGCCGACCGAGGCGATAGCCGCCAGCGCCGAAAACGCCCTGATATGCCCGACCGCCTTCATGATGCGCGTGATGGCCAGGCAGCCGAGCAGGAAGCCGGCGAAATAGAAGGTGCCCATGAGGCCGATGTCGGAAGCCGAAAACCCTTCCTGGGCGCCGCGCAACGCGATCAGAGTGCTTTGCAGCCCATTGCCGCCGAGCAGGATGCCGGCGGCCATGAGAAGCGGGATCAGCGGACGGATGGAAGACATGAAGGAAGACGATCACGTATCGGTGATCTCTTTCTTGAACCATCGCCTTGGCGAATGCCAGAGGCAATTGCCGGCGGCGTTGAGCCTGTGACGCCCACTTGCCTTGACAAACCATGCCTCTCATGCGCTTTTCGCGCAAATTTTGGGCCGGGCTGCGATGCTTTGGCCCGCAACCCACAATCCCGGATTTTATCCATGACCATGCATCGTTACCGCAGCCACACCTGTGCCCAGTTGCGAAAGAGCGACGTCGGCAATTCCGTTCGTCTGTCGGGCTGGGTGCATCGCGTGCGCGACCATGGCGGCCTGCTCTTCATCGACCTGCGTGATCACTATGGCCTGACCCAGATCGTCGCCGATCCCGATTCGCCTGCCTTCAAGGTCGCCGAAACCTTGCGTGGCGAATGGGTGATCCGCGTCGACGGTGAAGTCAAGGCGCGCTTGCCCGAGACCACCAACGCCAACCTCCCGACCGGCGAGATCGAGATTTTCGCCCGCGAGATCGAGGTGCTGTCCGCCGCCAAGGAATTGCCGCTGCCGGTGTTCGGCGAACCGGACTATCCCGAGGACATCAGGCTGAAGTACCGATTCCTCGACCTGCGCCGCGAGACGCTGCACAAGAACATCGTGGCGCGCACGAAAATCATCGCCGAGATGCGCAAGCGCATGGGCGAGGTCGGCTTCACCGAATTCTCGACGCCGATCCTCACCGCGTCGTCTCCGGAAGGCGCGCGCGACTTTCTGGTGCCGTCGCGCATCCATCCCGGCACGTTCTACGCGTTGCCGCAGGCGCCGCAGCAGTACAAGCAGCTGATCATGGTGTCGGGCTTCGACCGCTATTTCCAGATCGCACCCTGTTTCCGCGACGAAGATCCGCGCGCCGACCGTCTGCCCGGCGAATTCTACCAGCTCGACCTCGAAATGAGCTTCGTCGAGCAGGACGACGTGCTGTCGACCATGGAACCGGTGATGCGGGGAGTCTTCGAGACCTTCGCCAACGGCAAGCCCGTGACACAGAAATTCCAGCGCATCCCCTTTGATGTCGCCATGCGCAAATACGGCTCCGACAAGCCCGACCTGCGCAATCCGATCGAGATGCAGGCCGTCTCCGATCATTTTCGCGATTCCGGTTTCAAGGTGTTCGCCAACATCCTGGCCAACGATCCGAAGGCAGAGGTTTGGGGCATTCCGGCCAAGACCGGCGGCAGCCGCGCCTTCTGCGATCGCATGAATTCGTGGGCGCAAGGCGAGGGCCAGCCGGGGCTGGGCTACATTTTCTGGCGCAAGGAGGGCGACAGGCTCGAAGGCGCCGGCCCGCTCGCCAAGAATATCGGCGAGGAACGCACCGAAGCGATCCGCCTGCAACTCGGCCTTGCCGACGGCGACGCTGCCTTCTTCGTTGCCGGCGACCCGAAGAAATTCGTTTCTTTCGCGGGCGCTGCGCGCACCCGTGCCGGCGAGGAACTCAATCTTGTCGACCGAGAACGCTTCGAACTGTGCTGGATCGTCGACTTCCCGTTCTTCGAATGGAACGAGGAGGAGAAGAAGATCGACTTCGCCCACAACCCGTTCTCGATGCCGCAGGGTGGCATCGACGCGCTGAACGGCGACGATCTGCTCGGCATCAAGGCGTTCCAGTACGACATGGTCTGCAACGGTTTCGAGATCGCCAGCGGCGGTATCCGCAACCATTTGCCCGAAACCATGGTCAAGGCGTTCGAGACGGTCGGGCTGGACCGCGCCACGGTCGAGGAACGCTTTGGCGGCCTCTACCGCGCCTTCCAGTATGGCGCGCCCCCGCATGGCGGCATGGCCGCCGGTGTCGACCGCGTCGTCATGCTTCTGGTCGGCGCCAAGAACCTGCGCGAGATCACCATGTTCCCGATGAACCAGCAGGCCTACGACCTGTTGATGAACGCGCCGTCGGAAGCGAGCCCGCAGCAGCTTCGCGATTTGGCGCTGCGCGTCGCGGTTGCGAAGAAGGACTGACGGCAGCGTTGCAACTGCCCTTTCTCCCCGTCACTATACGGGGAGAAATGTCCGGCTGTCCGAACCGGATAGATAGGTAACAGAATGGACCGATAGCATGGGTGACAGTTTTCTTGTCCGCCGGGAGGACCGG